>JAFDAJ010000091.1 GCA_019313915.1 Deltaproteobacteria bacterium | reverse complement strand
CCTACCTTCAAGAAGCCCCCGCCGTGCGAGATGCAGACGTCGGTGAAACGTTGCGCGTTCTTCGCATGCAGCCGCTCGAGCATCGCCGCCGCGCGTCGTCGGCTCACAAACGCCGCTCGGGTCAAATGCAGTCGGTAGCCGGCGGCGATCTTCGTAAGCACCCAACCGATGCTGACGAGGCGCGCCGTCTGTTGCTGCCAGCTCTGCAACGCACTCTGCGCATCCCGAAACCCGCCAGCCCAATCCGCCCACTCCTCACGGCTTGCCTGGCAAGCTTCCACGGTTTCACGCCGCAACCGCCAAACCGTCTCCTCCACAGCCCGCAACACCGCATCGACCGCAGCCAACCAGTGACGCAGAGAGGAGTCCGCGTTAGATGCCTGATATTCTTGGTGTTTTACCTGGATCGCAGAGCTGTGTGATACATCCATAAACCCGCTGTATCACAATGTGACTCATCCGGCTACATCCTCAATCCGAACCAGCTTCGCAATCAGCTCCACGTGCGGCGTCTGCGGCAAGGTGTCGTACGCGTGCAAACTCTCCAGCCGATAACCCTCCGCAAGGGCCGCAATGTCGGCCGCAAGCCCCGCGGGTCCGCATGCCATCACGTGAATACGAGCCGGCCGAAGCCGCAGCAGCTCGTTCGTCACAGCGGCGCCAAGCCCCTTTCGCGGCGGGTTGGCAACCACCGCATCCGGCCCATCGCTTTGTCGAGCAAGGAAATCTTCCGCTGTTTCCGCTTCGATCCCAAGGCTGCTCGCGCCTTCGAGATGCGACTCGCAGGGCACGACCTCGCTGGCCACGGCCTTGAGCCGTCGTGTGGTCGCCCCTGAACCGGCGTAGAGGTCGAAGATCCGCCCGCCACCAATACCGTCGACGAGGTCATCGTACATCTGCTCCGCGACCTCGGGGTTGGGCTGTAGAAAACCAAGCAGACCGACCCGCGTGCCCTTCACATCGAGCGCCTCGATGCCGCGAAGCACCATCGCCTCCGCTCCCCGTAACACATTGCCGCCGCCACGATGAAAGCTGCACGCAACACCGTCGCAAAGCGTGAGCCGAGCGCTCAGGCGCACTAGTTCGACTTCGTCCGCTTCGCTCGTGACGAGCGTGGCCAGCACTTGTGTTCCGTCGGTACGCAGCCAGACGGCGCGAAGTCCGAGGCGTTTGCGTTCTTCGTCGTGCGCCGCGATGCCAAGATCACGTGCAGCTTCCGCAAGCTCGTCGGCGGCTGCCGCGATGAGCGGATGGTCCACGAGGCAACCTTTCATGTCCGCCGGACGGTTCGTTCCGCGCATGAAACTGCCGAGGCGCAGCTTACCGGGCCCACCGTACGCGATGCGTTTGGCACTCCAACGATAGCCAAGCGATTGTGGCGCGGCGACGACTTCGCCGACCTCGAGTCCGTGTTGCGCCAGCATCATCTCGCGAAGGAGGGTCCGCTGATCAGACTCCCCGAGCGCCATCAATGCACAGCCTGTGCAGCGCCCGTCCTTCAAGTCGACATGACGCAGGCAGGGGGGCACCCGCCGGCTCGGGCGACCACGTTCCACTTCCACGGCCGTCGCAAAGGTCGCGTGTTTGCCAACGTGGTCGATGCGCGCGACTACCCGTTCCCCGGGAAAGCCCCCCGCAATGCGCGTGCGTCCACACCCGCCTTCGCCCGAAGGCATGAGCGATTCGATCTCGAAGGTGACCCGGTCTCCCTCATTGGGGCGAGGCTCTTTGCCTTTCATGAGCGTACGTTTGCGCGCCCCGTCGCTCAGGGGCAAGGTCGGTTCCTGCGGAGAAGCAATGGTGCCGTATACATACCCAGAAACACTTGCTTTTTATCATAAGCAGCTTATATTTAATCGATGAACAACGAAGTCCGGAAGTACCTGGCCACCATCGGTCAGCGCGGCGGCCAGAAGAGCCGCCGCCTGCTGGACGCGGAAACCGCGAGGGACATGGTTCGGGTGCGAGAAGCGCGCCGCGCCTACCGCCGCTTTCACGCAACCTGCTTCTGGTCGTTCGACCCGGAATATGTCGTCACATTAGACGACGTCCCCTGGGTCACGGCGGAGCTTCGCAAGCATGGTGGCCGCGCCGCCTGGGAGGCAGCGAACCGGCTATGCCGTTAACCAGCTTCCAGGAAAGTGTTGCGCGACTGCTCTCGACTAACAGGACCGAGGACAGCCACCTCGCGGGCGGGGCTGCGCTCCACCTCGCACCCAGCTCGAAGCGCTACAGCAACGACCTCGACTACTTCCACGATTCGGTCGAGCGAGTTGCAACCGCATTCGCCGACGATCGCGCGCTCTTGGAAAAGCATGGCTACAGTGTGCACGTCGATCTAAATCAGCCCGGTTACATCCGCGCGAGCGTCAGTCAGGCTTCGGACACCACGAGCATCGAATGGGCGCACGACTCCGCGTGGCGTTTTCTTCCTCCAATCAAGAACGACATCGTGGGCTACCAGTTGCACCCGATGGACTTGGCGACCAACAAGTTGCTTGCACTCGCGGGGCGTGACGAGGCCAGGGACTTCCTCGATATCCTAATGATCGACCGGGAGATCCTGCCTCTTGGCGCGCTGTGCTGGGCGGCTGTTGGAAAGGACCCTGGTTTCTCACCGCGCTCACTCCTGGAGCTCCTGAAACGCCGCGGGAAGTATCAACCCGAAGACTTCAAGCGCTTGCGATTGAGTGAGCAGGTAGACCTCGAGGACCTCAAGGCGCAATGGCTCGACGCGATTGCCCTTGCCGAGCGCTTCATCGACGCCCAAGACCCTACCGAGATCGGTTGCTTGTATTACGATCACGCGCGCGAAGAGTTCGTCGCGCCCCCTCCAAAGGACAGCGCAGCGCGGTCAACGGTCGTCCCACACTTCGGCCGACCGGGCGGCGTCCTCCCAGCGATTCGAAGTTGAACTGATGGCCCTCGTCCCTCTATCTCGAAAAGGCACTCGCGCCCCGAGCCGTCCCAACACCGCCGCCTATCTCCCCACCACCCGAGAGGAAATGGACGCGCGCGGCTGGGACGAGCTCGACATCCTCATCGTCAACGGCGACGCCTACGTCGACCACCCAGCGTTCGGCGGCGCGCTCATCGGCCGTTTCCTCGAAGGACGCGGCTACCGCGTCGGCATGATCTCCCAGCCGAAGTGGAAGGACACTACCGACGTGTCCCGCATGGGAACGCCCCGCCTTTTTGTCGGCATCACCAGCGGCAACTTGGACAGCATGCTCAACAAGCTGACCGCGCAGAAAAAGGTTCGTTCGGAGGATCAATATTCCCCGGGGGGTCGCACGAACATGCGCCCCAATCGGGCGAGCATCGTGTACGGCAACCTTTGCCGCCAGGCCTTCTCGGGCGTGCCGATCATCCTCGGCGGCATCGAGGCGTCACTTAGGCGCATCGCCCACTACGATTACTGGAGCGATTCCATTCGCCGCAGCGTCTTGCTCGATGCCAAAGCCGACATGCTCATCTTCGGCATGGGCGAACGCCCGGTATGGGAGGTGGCCGATCGCCTCGCCGCCGGCGAAACCCTCGAAGACTTACGCAACGTCCGCGGCACCGCCCACGTGCTGCGAAAGGGCCAGTGGGAAAACATCGAGCCAAGCCGTTTCATTCGCGACGGCAAACCGGTCCTCTTGCCGAGCTACGAGCAAATCAAAGAGAGCAAGGAACGCTTCAGCGAAATGAGCGGCGCGTTCCAAAAAGAAACCAACCCAGGCAACGGCCGCCCTTTGATCCAGCCCCATGGCCACGAGGCCGTCTACTTCAACCCACCCGCCGAGCCCCTCACCACCGAGATCATGGACGGCCTCTACGACTTGCCCTTCACCCGCTACCCGCACCCTTCATACGACGCGGGCATCCCCGCCTACGAAACGGTCAAACACAGCATCGTCACCATGCGTGGCTGTTTCGGCGGCTGCTCATTTTGCTCGATCACCGAGCACGAAGGCCGCGTGATTCAATCGCGCAGCGAAGAAAGCGTCTTACGCGAAGTGCGCGCCCTTCGCCGCATGGACGGCTTCGCGGGCGTGATCAGCGACGTCGGCGGTCCGACAGCGAACATGTACCAGATGAAGTGCAAGGACGAACGCATCGAAAAGGCGTGCCGTCGCCTGAGCTGCATCCATCCGGGCGTGTGCGAGAACCTGATTACCGATCACGGCCCGCTCGTGCAGTTGTTGAGCAAAGTGCGCGAAGCCAAAGGCGTGAAGAAGGCGTTCATCGCCTCGGGCGTGCGCTACGACCTAGCCGAACTAAGCCCAGAGTTTGTCGAAGCGCTCGCGAAGCACCACACGGGAGGTCAGCTCTCGGTCGCGCCCGAACACGTCGACGAAGACGTGCTCGACAAAATGAAGAAGCCCGGCGCCGAAAGCTACGAACGCTTTGCGGAGATGTTCGCCTGCGCGAGCAAGAAGAGCGGCAAGGACCAACACCTCGTTCCTTATTACATCAGCGGCCACCCGGGTTCGACGACCCACTCCATGATCAAGCTCGCCCTCTACTTGAAGAAACGCGGACTGAAGCCAAGGCAGGTGCAGGACTTCATCCCAACCCCCATGAGCATGGCCACCAGCATGTACGTCACCGAGCTCGATCCCTTCACCCAAGAGCCCGTCTACGTAGCCAAGAGCCTCCGCGAAAAACGAATGCAAAAGGCGCTCTTACAATATTGGGACGTCGCCCAACACGACCTCGCCCGCGAAGCCCTGATCAAAGCCAAACGCGGCGACCTAATCGGAAGTGCCGACCGCCACTTGGTCCCCCCAGCATCCGGCAAAGGCGCCCTTTCAATCCACGAAAAGCGCCGACGTCAGCGCACGCAAGATCAGCCGCACGGCCGAGTGGGCCGCCGCACAGGAACCTCCCCCGGCCGACGCCGCAAGTAGCCCGCGCGCCCACCACTACCCCTGCCGAATCTCGCGTGGCGTCAACCCAAACCAGCGCTTGCAAGTCCGGCTGAAGTTCGAGGTGTCGCTGTAACCCAGCCGCTCGGCGATCCTCTCCACCGACAAATCGGATTGCCGTAAGTACCAAATCGCGAGCTCCTGGCGCACGTCGTCGAGGAGCATCTGATACGAAGTGCCTTGCGCCTTGAGCTTGCGGATGAATGTCCGGTTCGACATGGCGAGGTCTGATGCCATTTCGGTGAGGCTCGGATAATCACCGTCGCGGTCGAGCAGGTGGTCGAGCACTCGTTGTGCTAGGTCGCAGCCATTGTCCCGCTGCGCTTCCGTTCGCTCACACATACGAATCGCTTGCTCGAAGGTTGCTTGGTCTGCGGTGATGCAACGCGTGGACAAAAACGCAGCCGGCAAGTCGAGAACGCACACGGGCGCTCCGAAGGTGACCTCGATCCGTGGAAGCAGCGGCCCGTATTCCGCAGCCCAGGGCGGCGCTTCGTGCTTGAATGCGAGCCGCGTGTCCGGCAGCGGCGCACCACTCACCGTTTCCAAGACCAGGCAAATCGTTCCGAGAATGTGCGAGACAAGGTACTCGCTGATGTCATCCCAGGGGAGGGTCTCCTCGACGACCAAATGAACCCGGGCGCCGCGCTTCACGACCTCGAACTTCGCGATCTCCACCCGGAGCGAAGAGTAGCGCTGCACCATGTCGAGCACTTGCCCAACGTCGCGGCTAGCGACCATGGCGTAGCCCAAGGGGCCGTGCGCGGAAATCTGCGTCGAGCGTCCTACGTCGAGACCGAGCCATCCTTCTCCGGTGAGCTCCATGGCCCGTTGGGCCAGGCGCCTAAACTGCTCGAAGCTCAGAAATCGATTGTCCTCGATCAACTGTTCCCGTGTGAGACGCGTCCCTTCCAAGATCTCCTCATCGGAAATCCCCCGCCGCCTCAGCTCGGCGGACACGAGCCGGGCGTACGTGGGATGAATGCTCAGACGGAGGTGCGAGGCGAGGGGTTCGCGTTCGCTTGGCGTGTGTCGCCCGTCCTTGCCCTGCTTGCCACTCATCCTCGTAACAATACGAAGATATGGCGAGCCCGTCTTGCGATCAACGGGCTTGGCGACCGTCCGTGATTTGCCTAGGCAGCCACGCCTGTCACGTGAGCAGGCTCGACGTCGGGCGTCCCTTCGAGCTGGTATCGCTCACACAGGGCCTGTCGCCGCTTGGGGTGGAAATGGATTCGCTGAGGGTCGCGTTGCGTGTGATCCAACAGACGAGGATCCATCACGCGGAACCAAAGCGGGGGAATCAAGGCCACCAAGAACATGCCGAAGTAGCCACTGGGAAGCGAGGGGAGCTGGTCGAAAGTACGCAACGACTGATACCGTCTCCCGGGATTGGCATGGTGGTCCGAATGACGCTGCAGATGAAAGAGCGCCCAATTCGAGCAAGTGTGATTGCTATTCCACGAATGCTCCGGCCGACATCGTTCATAGCGGCCCGTCGGCAGCTTGAGACGAAGTAGCCCGTAATGTTCGATGTAGTTCGCCATCGTGAGATGGAACGCCCCAACGAAGTACGCGAAGAGCAAGTACGGCACCATGATGGGACCGAACGCGACGATGAGGCCCACCGAGACGGCTACAGTGATTGCGCCAGCTCGCACGATCTCGTTCCCGAACGACCAGGTGGACTCGTCGTGTCTCTGTAGCCGGCCGCTCTCGAGTCGCCATGCGCGGATGAACGCCCCGGGAAGCTCACGAACCGCGAAGCCGTAGAGGTTCTCGCCCATGCGCGAGGACGCGCAGTCCTCTGGAGTCGCCACGTGTCGATGATGACCGCGATTGTGGTCGATCGCGAAATGTCCGTAGCCCCCCATCGAAAGGGCGAGCGTCGCAAGCCCCCGCTCCAACTTCGACTTCTTGTGCCCGAGCTCGTGGCCGAGGTTGATCGCGAAACCGACGAGGATCGCCGTGTTGAACGCCATCATCAAGACCGCGGTCCAGGGCAAGTCATAGGTTCCCACGAAGTACGCATTGCCAAGGAAGGCAAGCCAAAGGGTGGGCACCAGGGCGTAGGTCACCCAGCGGTAGTAGGGGTCGGCGTCGAGTTGCGGCACGATCGTCTCGGGTGGATTGTTGCGATCTTCCCCAAGCACGAGGTCGAGTAGGGGAATCATCCCGTACACGAGCAGCACGGGGATCCAAAGCGACCACACCGAGCCCGTTGCTTGATAAAGGAACGGCCCCGCGCCAAGCGAAGCGGGAACGAGCAGCGAAACGACCCACGCATGCCGCTTGCCATCTCGGTACTGGACATCTTCGTGGGAAAAGACTGGATTCAAAACACTCATACAAAACTCCTGGGGGGCACAGACGTTGAAACTTGTCCCGAGCATGACCGCCGCCCGCCCCCCACAACACCGACGCACCCGCCAACAAATCGTCAAATGTTGCCACCGCTTCGATCCGCGCGGGCCAAAACGCAGGAAAAACAACCGGCCGCGCGGCCACCAACCAGCGCTCCTTCGCGCAATCACTCGACGCTTGTGACCGTAATGTCTCCGACCAGGTAAACCGGCCCATCATCTGACTCAACCGTTAACTGCGCCCCATCCGAAAGCCCCGCCGGCGTAAGATCAGACCCATCCCGCCCTAGCACCCGTGCATCACCGGGCCCCTCGGCGCGCAGCAACCAAGTCGCCCTTTGCTCAGCCCACAACGCCGTAACTTGCGATCCGCCACGAGGCTCAAAGCGTAGCCCATGCTCACCCGCACCAAGCGCAACAGTCTCCGGCGGCCCCGCATCACCGAGCAGCTCGGTCAATGTCGACACCGCAAAGTACGACGGCTTCGGCGTGAGGTCTCGCGCCATGAGGCCCCAGTGATGCTCGATGTTGCCCGGGTTCGGATCCTGCTTGTCGAGGTCTTTGAAGATGACGCTGCGGCGGAGGCCCAGGCTGTAGTTGAAGAGCAGCATGCGTGCGAGGTAACTCGCTTGGCGGTTTGGGGTGACGGCGGGGAGGAAGTTGACACCATCGGCTGGAGCGTTGGGGTCGTAGGTGCTGTAGCCCCACTCGCCACTCGATATGGGGAGAGGGTAGCCCGCGGCGTCCAATAGATCGCGCGCGGTTTTGATGTCGGTTGCCGCGTCCTCCGGGGCATCGGCTCGATACAAATGGAGGGTGACCTCGTCGGCGAGCGACAGCACGCCCGTTGCGGCGACACTCTCGAGAAAACGCGGGCCGCTGGTGCCCTGGCCGATCGCTTCGGCGATCTCGGATAGTGCGCCGAAGAATATCGCACCGACTACGATTTCGCCCTCGGGATCTGCCTCACGCAAGGCGGGCGCGGTGGTGCGGATGAGTTCAGCGTAAAGCTCAGCGTCGGGACCCCCATCGGCGCTGCTCCAGAACTGTTCCAGGTTGGGCTCGTTCCACATCTCCCAGGCATGACCGCGGCCACCGTAACGGCTCGCTGCCGCGGCGGCGAAGGCCGCAAAAGCGCGCCGCCCTTCCTCATCCACGACCGCCCGTGTCTCTCCATAGAGAGCGTTCCCGTAGTCGAGGATGAAAAGAATCCGCAGCCCAAGCGCTTCACAGGTATCGACGAGCTCATCGAACCCCGAACCGACGAAGTCGTACACACCCGGTTCCTTTTCAATGGAGTCCCACGAGAGGTCGTTCCGAATGAAGCTCACACCGGCTTCGGCGAGGAGGGCGAGGGCGTCGTGGTTGATGGAACTGCCCGAGGCGTAGTGCGTGTTGACGCCGACGGTCTCCCCGAGCGTGTCCTCCGGCGGCGTGGGTTGGTCCGTTGCTTTATCGGAGCTGCACCCCAACGCGGCGACGAGAGCTAAAGCGATAATGGAACGAAGGAGCATACCGACTCTCCGAACGTGGCAGCGACCCCCCTTGTGCGCAACTGTAGGCTTTCAACGCACTCGACCTAGCCGATACGATCAACGGATTGGGGTTGCGGGGGAACGCAATCCTTCATGGGGGAATCAATGACTCGAATAGTTGGCGCAGCGGCATTCCTGCTGCTTTTTGTAACGGGATGCTCGAGCAGTAGCAGCGATGCTTGTGACCCGATCGCCCAGACCGGGTGCGACGAAGGTCTCGTGTGCGAGGAAGTGGTCGACGGAGGCCCGGCGTGCTTCGCCCCGGTCGTCCTTCGGGGCAATGTCTTTGACCGCGCCGACGACAGCGCCATCGAAGGTGCAACAGTCGTAGCATTGGACGCCAATAGCTCCCCGGCTAGCACCGTCGGGGTCACGGACGCCAGCGGCGATTACGAGATGCAGGTCGCTCGTCAGCGCGATGCCGACGGCAATCCCCTTGGCGGAGATGTCACCCTGCGCGCCGATGCCGCGGGGTTCCAGACTTTCCCAGGAGGCATTCGGCAAGCACTTCCCATCGATGTATCGAGCCCCGACGAGCAGGATGGCGTGCTCGTGGTGCAGACCACCGCGACCGACATCGGCCTCATCGCACTTCCATCGGGTGCAGGGACGAACCAGATCTTCGGCAACGTCGAAGTGCCTGACGATAGCACCGGCGTGCTGGTCGTCGCCGAGACCGCAGGCGACAGCCCCTTGGGCTTCACCGCCATCGCAGACCGTGATGGCATCTACCGAATCTTCAATCTCCCCGACGGTGAGTTCTCGGTGCTCGGCTACGCGAGAGGCGTGAACTACGGCGCCCAAACGGCGTCGGTAAGCGGAGGCCAAGACGTACAGGTCGATCTCGCGATCAGCGCTGACGCACCAGGAACCGTGACGGGCAGCGTGCAGATCGTAAACCCGGGTGCCGGAGAGGGAACGTCGTACATCCTGGTCGTCGAGTCGACCTTCAATGCAGCGCTGGCCCGCGGTGAAACGCCACCCGGACTGCGCGCGCCAGAGGGAACAGGCCTCGTCGAGAGTGGCACCTGGATGATCGAAGGCGTGCCAGTCGGCAGCTACAAGGTGCTCGGAGCGTTCGAAAATGATCGCTTGGTGCGCGACCCGGACTTTGGGCAGGGCAACACCGAGATCGTCCGAGTCGATGTCGCCGCCGGCCAGTCGGTTGAGGCGCCAGCCTTCAAGATCACCGGGTCGCTCGATGTGATCTCACCAGGCGCGAAGGGCGCCGAAGAGGTCGATGGCACTCCCGTCTTCTCATGGGTCGACGACAGCGGCGAGGACCGTTACCACATCCAGGTGTTCGATACCTTCGGGGAGATCATCTGGGAAGAGCCAAACATTCCGGGCTCGAGCGGAAGCGATCCCAAAGTGCCGTACGCGGGGCCGCCCTTGGAGTCTGGGATGTTCTACCAGTTTCGGGTAACGTCCTTCGACGTCAACGACCGCCCGCTCTCACGCACCGAAGACCTCAAGGGCGTCTTCTTTCTTCCATAGCCGCACCACCTCGGCCCGAAAACGCAGGGAAAACAACAGGCCGCGCGGCCGACTTGCGCCCAGGCCCAGGTCGATCAGAGCGCTAGCAGCGGAAGGAAGCGGACGTGGAAGCCATTGACATGTTGATGAACGAGCACCGGCTCATCGAACGGGCACTCGATGCCTTGGAGCGGTGGGTCACGACGTTGAACCCTGGGAGTGAGTCGGACGACAAAACAGAGCTCGCGCGATTCGTCTCGTTCATCCGGGACTTCGGCGACGCCTATCATCACAAGAAGGAGGAGGACATGCTGTTCGTCGCGATGGTCGAGCAGGGTTTCCCACGCGAGGCGGGCCCCATCGCCATGATGCTGCATGAGCACGACCTGGGTCGTTCCCTCGTGAGCGTCCTAGACGGACTCGCGCAACAAGGTACGGCTTGGAGCGAGGAAGATCGCGATACGCTCGCACGCACGGCGCGAGAGTTCTCCGCTCTGCTCCGCCAACACATTCAAAAGGAAGACCAGATCCTCTACCCCATGGCCGACGCTCGATTGCCACAACCAGTCAAAGAAGAGCTGTTCCGACGATTCCAAGCTTTCGAAGAGCAGCACACCAGCACTGGCGAGCACCAACGGCTCCGTGCACTCGGCGACGCCTTGATCGAAGCGCACACCCCCTAGCACGAACGCCACCGCCGGCGTTCTGTTATCCTCCCGCCATGCCCCTCGCCGCGCGCCGTCTCTTGCTTCGCGACGTGCTCATCACGGCGTCGTGCGGATGCCTTTGGTGGTTCGCGCTGCGCGGTCACGTGTCGAGCATGGGTGGGACGGTGCTGAGCGTGCTGGCGGGTCTGTCGACCGGAGTCGTCGCGTTCACCGCCCACGAGTGGGGCCACGCGCTTGGGGCCAAGCTAAGCGGCGCGACGATCTACTTCGCCGAGCGCATGACGAGTCCATTCTTGTTCTTCTTCGACACAGCAGCGAGCACCAAGCGCCAGTTCATCGCCATGTCGTTCGGCGGTTACATAGCCTCGGCACTGGCAGCCGTGCTCGCGCTCGCGTGGCTACCCCGAGACCACTTGGCTGGCCAGGTCGCTCT
>JAFDAJ010000251.1 GCA_019313915.1 Deltaproteobacteria bacterium | reverse complement strand
CGGGCAGGAGGATATCGTCCGCTTCGGACTCACCACATACACTTCGCGCAACGGGGACGAGAATCCCCCGTGCCCGCGGCTCCCTGTGGCGGGCGATCCCTTTGCTGCTAGCCCTAGGGTCGATTTTGGTCTGGGCAATTCGGGGTCGATCGGCAACGACAGTATTTATCCGTACACTTATCCGACTGACGCCGGGGAGGACACCCCGACGGGAGACAGCATCGATGCCCTCGTCGGATTGATCGAAGCTAGCCCACCTCCCGCACAAGGACCGACCATCATCGTCCTCGCGACCGATGGAGAGCCGGACTCGTGCGAGTTTCCGGACCCGAGCAACAGCACCGAGCGGGACTCCGCCCGAGGCGAAGCCGTATCCGCCGCGACGAGCGCGAACGCGGCCGGAATGGACCTGTTCGTTCTTTGGGTAGGCGAGCTGACGAGCACGTCGACGAGAGACCACCTCCAGGAGGTCGCGAACGCAGGTGTGGGCGGTACCGGGACGGTTTGGGTCGGGGACGATCCTGCTAGTCTTCAGGGCGCCTTCCAACAGATCATCAGCGACAGCATCTCGTGCGACGTCCAGATGGACGAGCGGTTCGACGACAAGGTCAAGGCGTGCGTCCAGGGTGACGTTCGACTCAACGGCGTGCCCTTGGCTTGCTCAGATACGGACGGATGGCGCGTCAAGCCAGGGGTTGACGACGTGATCGAGCTCGTCGGCAGCGCCTGCGACACGTTCAAGAGTGGCGATGTGACCTTCACGGCCGAGTTCCCGTGCGGTGCGATCGTCGTCGTCGAATAGCGGCTAGTCAGCCAGACTGATCTCGATTTCCTTTCGGGTGCCCGCCTCGACCCTCACGACCCGTGTTTGCGAGGGCAGCTCTCTGCCTACCTCGATAGTGTGGCGTCCTTTGGAGAGGCGCGCCTTCACGGGCGCCCTCCCCATCCATGTGCCGTCGATCCAGACGTTACCCCAAGGCTGAACGACGACATGGACCCACCCCTTGCCGCTCCGCGCAGGCGATACGGACGCTGGCGCTGTCACTGGCGCTGTCACTGGCGCAGGCACTGGCGCAGGCACTGACGCTGGCACTGACTCTGGCGCTGACTCTGGCACTGCCACGCCCGTCTGCTGAGCGCTCTGCTCAACCCACTGCGTTCCCGTGACGGCCGCAACCAGGCTTGCCACCAAAGCGGTCGCCAGCATCAGTGCGAGCCTGGTTCTTCGCGGTTTCGGCGGCGGTGGCGCACCTGCCTCGTCCGTAAGTGTTGGCGCGATACTTGGCGGACGGCTGAGCTCCGTGTCGCGTTCCTCTTCACGCGCTCGAACGTGCATTCGGGCGTTCGGCCCTCCCCGGTGACCCTCCACGAGCGACGCAAGCTCTCGTCGCACGTCCGGCCGGGGCGCCACCGCGGCAAGCTCCTCGATCAGCCGGGCCGCGCTAGGTATCCGGACGTCGGGGTCCACCTCGATCAGCCGCTCGATGACCTCGCGCAGCGGCACCGGAACGTTCGGCGCGATGTCGGCGAGCGATCGGCGGTCGCCCTCTAGAATCTTCTGCATGGTCTCGACGTCATGCGCCCCGTCGAAGGGGCGGCATCCGGCGACTGCTTCAAATAGAACGACGCCAAGAGAGAAAAGGTCCGCGCGTCCGTCCACGGTCTCGCCGCGCATGTGCTCGGGCGACATGTACGGGATCTTCCCCTTCGCACTTCGGCTCGCGGTCGCCGTCACGTTGTCGATCGCCTTCGCGATTCCGAAGTCTGCGAGCTTGGTTTCGCCCGACCGGCTCAGCAGAATGTTGGAGGGAGAAATGTCGCGGTGGACCAGGCTTCCGTGCGCATGCTCGAGCGCATAGGCCAAGTCCAACCCGATCAAGGCCACTGTATCCGGGGACAGTCTTTCTTCAGGAGACGATTTGAGCAGCGACCGAAGGTCGACGCCGTCGACGAGCTCGAGCGTCATGTAGTGCACGCCGCCGACCTCGCCGAAGTCGATCACTCCAACGATGTTGGTGTGGCGAAGCTGTGCAGCGAGCTTGGCCTCACGCTGGAAACGTGCGACGAACTCGGCGTCATCACTGAACGCCGGCAGCACACGTTTCAAGCAAACTCGCTGCTCGAACCCGCCGGCCGCGGCGCGCGTCGCTTCGAACGTCTCTGCCATGCCACCCACGCCGAGACGACGCACCAAGTAGTAAGGACCAAACTCTCTTGGCTCGTCGGCCATCCACCAGAAGACTAGCATCATTCCCGAAAGCACTGGCGCGCCCACGGCCGCCGATGCAGGCTCCTGCGCCACTGATGAACGCAGCGTCAGGTCCAATCAGAGGCGTCGACCGCGCCATCTTTCGGCGCCTGTTCGCTCTGGCGATGCCGATCGTCGGCTTGAACGTGCTCAGCGTCCTGACGCTCGCGGTCGACACTGCGATGTGCGGCCGCCTCGTCGATGCCGAGGAGGCGCTCACGGCGCTCGGATTCGCGAGCCAGCTGATCTTCTTGTTGATGGTGGCGATGCTCGGGCTGACCGTAGGAACGGTTGCCTTCATTGCCCGCGCCCACGGCGCCGGCAAAACCGAACGCGTCAACCACGTGCTCCACCAGAGCATTCTTCTGACCTATCTTGTGTCAATCGGCGTCGCGATCGTTGGAAATCTCGGCGCCGGTGTCGCGATGGAGTGGCTTGGCGCCGATGCGACCGTTCGCGAGCTCGGGGTAGGCTACCTGCGCCCGCTTTTCGCGCTCACGGTGTTCTTCTATTTGAACATGCTGTTCGCCGCGGCTTTGCGCGCAGTCGGCAACACGATGTTGCCGTTCATGATCGCGTTGTTCAGCAACTTCCTCAACATCATCTTGAACTACGGGCTCATCTTGGGCCGGCTCGGTCTCCCCGAAATGGGTGTCCGCGGCGCTGCTTGGGGCACGGTCATTTCACAAGCCGTTGCCGTGACTCTGATGGTGATCATCCTGCGGCGAGACGCCGTGCACGGCGTGCGCGCCCGTCTTCATCTGGCGCCGATCGACCGCGCGCTCGCGAACGACCTCTTTCGGGTCGGAGCGCCGGCTGCGCTCGACATGGTGATCCTCAACGTGGCATTTCTGTCGGTCGTTGGAATGCTGGCGCGCGTGGCACAGGTGACCGTCGCAGCACACGGCATCGGCCTGCGAATCCAGTCTCTGGCGTTCGTGCCTGGCTTTGGTGTCTCACAGGCGATCGGGGCGATGGTCGGAAACGCTCTCGGCGCCGGCGACGCGCGCGAGGCGCGTGAGGTCGTGCGTAGTGGCATGCTCCTGTCGACCGTCATCATGACCGTCCTCGGGCTGGCGATCGTGCTCGGTGCCGAGCCGATCATCGCGATCTTCGACGTAGACCCTGCGACGGAGCTCGGCCGCTACTCGATCCTCTGGATGCAGATTCTCGGCTGGGGCATGCCCATCGTCGGTGTCCACATCGCG
>JAFDAJ010000090.1 GCA_019313915.1 Deltaproteobacteria bacterium | reverse complement strand
GATTGGAGACCCCGAGCTACGCCGAGTGTCGACCGAGCTGGGCCGCCAGGCGCTGCACGCGGTGCTCCTCGCGTTCGCGCATCCGATCACCGGTGAGGCGATGCGCTTCGAGAGCGAGCCCCCGGAGAGCTTTCAGCGGGCGCTCGAGGCCCTGCGGGTCAGCTAGCCACCATCTGGGGTGCCGGCGTCTACTTCCGCCTCGGGCTCGCACTGAGGATAGCCCGCAAGCACCCGCAGACACTGCGCCTGGTCACACTGCAGGACCACGGAATTGCAACTCTCGAAGAAGACCGGACTCACCAGGATCGCTCTACAGCAGTCCAGGAGGTCGAGGCAGGATTGAATCGCAGCGTCGTCACATTGAGTCGACTTCGTCGCGGCCCACCCAACACGGCAGGTGGACCCGTCTCTCTGCATACTCGCGACCCCCGACGCCTGATCCCCCATGATCTCCCCGGAGAAGGCACGCTCGGCACTGCCGGCTCGAAACGCGTTGGTCACTGGATCGATCCCCACGTCAGCCTCGAAACTGAGGTCGAAGCTGCACGGGGCTCCGTTCTCGTCCGTACCCACCAGGTCGACGCTGAGGTCGAACGAGCGCGGGACCTCGTCAGGCTGCCCCGTCCCAGTGACGCTGCACATCGCGTTTGCTTCGAGCTTCTGGCCGTCATCGTCAATGTAGAAGCACACGTCGACGCCGTTGGCCTTGCCCTGCCACAGGCCTGGGATCTGGGCAGAGGGCAGCGCCGCCCCGCCGACGCCACCTGAGCCCGCCGCGCCCCCGTCACCAGTGCTGTCAACGCAGCCGGCGGAAAGCAGAAGCAAAAAGGCAGCGGTAGTGAGCCGGCCGAAAAAGTTAAGAGTCATTGCGCAAGGAGGCCTACCACATCGGAGATTCGACGTGTGCCTTGGACCGGACGAGCAGGTCGACGATCGCGCGGTCGTAGAGGTTCCGACCGAGCAGGTCGGGCGCGACGCGGCTCTGATAAAGGTCGCGACCTTCTTGAATTTCGTCGGCCATCACGTTGAAAAGACTATCGTTTTGAACACCCTCGGCAATCTTGTCCTCGTTGTAGAGAGCAAGGTCACTCGAGATCGCTCGTGCCAAGCGACGTGCGGCTTCTTCGGTTTCGATCAGCGCCATCGGTCCTCCGTACGCGAAGAGTGACGCAGTAGCCCCGC
The DNA here is from genome assembly GCA_019313915.1 of Deltaproteobacteria bacterium. Lineage (GTDB taxonomy): Bacteria > Myxococcota_A > Polyangia > Polyangiales > Houyiibacteriaceae > SG8-38. The sequence goes on along the minus strand of JAFDAJ010000090.1, from coordinate 14,010 downwards.
CTCTGTCAAAGAGCAGCCGGATCTATGTCGATAGCGCCCACGCGGAGGATCTGCATCGGGGAGGCCGTGGCATCGATGAGCGTGGACGGAGCGCCGCCGGGCGAGACGCCCGACACCGCCCCGTCGACCCCTTTGGCGAAGGCGACGGGCAGCTCGTCGGCGCTCCGAAGCGGAGGCTCGCCCGTCCGATTCGCGCTGGTCGCCGTCAATGGGTGGCCGAACGCCCGCACCAAGTCGGCCGCGGGGCTCGGGCCGGGGACGCGGACGCCAACTTTGCCGTCCCGCGTGAGTCGCGGGTTCAAGCCGAGCTTGGCCTCCAGCAGTATCGTCAGCGGGCCGGGCCAGTAGGCCTCCATCAAGGCCCGTGCCGCCGCGGACGGGGGCGAGGCTACCTCCGCAGCGGCCCGAGCATCGGGCAGGAGCAATGCGATCGGCATGTCGGCTGGCCGGCCCTTGAGCTCCGCGACCCGTTGAAGAGCCGTCTCACTACGGGCATCGGCGAGCAAGCCGAGCCAGGTCTCGGTCGGACAGGCGACGACGCCCCCCTGGCGCAAGACCTCCACGACCGCGGCTAGATCGGTCATCAGCGGGTGCGAGCCCGCCAGCCGATATCCTGGCGAAGCTGCTTGCCTTCAAACTCGATTTTCGTAACAGCCTCATAAGCCCGTCCGGCCGCCTCATCGATCGTATCGCCAATCGCGGTGACCGACAGCACGCGGCCTCCCGAGGTCACGACTGCATCGCCCTCGAGCGCAGTACCCGCGTGAAACACGGTCACGTACGGGAGCGCGGATGCTTCCTCGAGGCCGGTGATCACCTTGCCTTTGGCGTAGCTGCCCGGGTAACCGCCTGCCGCGAGCACGACGCACAGCGAAGCCGGAGCTTCCCACTCCGGTGTCAGTTCGCCGAAATCGCCCTGCGCTGAACCTCGAATGAGCGGCATGATCGACCCCTTCCAGCGCGTCATCAACGTCTGGCATTCTGGATCGCCGAACCGCGTGTTGTACTCCAGCACCAACGGCTCGCCGTCGACGATCATGAGCCCGACGAAGAGCGCTCCACGGAAAGGTCGTCCTTCAGCAGCCATGCCCCGCAGCGTCGGTTCGATGACGCGGTCGAGGATCTTTCGTTCGACCTCGGCGGTCACGACGGGTGGCGGCGAATAAGCGCCCATGCCTCCGGTGTTCGGACCCTTGTCGCCGTCGAACGCGCGCTTATGATCCTGTGCCGGGGCAAGCGGGATGAACCGCTCCCCATCGGAAATGACGTGATAGCTCACCTCTTGCCCGACGAGGCACTCTTCAATCAACACGCGGTCGCCCGCATCGCCGAACGCACGCTCGCGCATGATGCGGTCAACGCCCGCAATCGCTTCGTTGGCGTCGCTTGCGACGATGACGCCCTTCCCCGCTGCCAGCCCGTCTGCCTTCACCACGAGGGGGCGATTGGCTTCCTCGATGTACCGCGTGGCCGCATCGGGGTCATCGAAGACCGCAAAACCCGCGGTCGGGATGTCGTGGCGGGCCATGAACTCCTTGGAGAAGATCTTGGAGCCCTCGAGTTGGGCCGCCTCGCGGTCGGGGCCGAAGGCGTCGATCCCGTTGTCGCGAAGCGCGTCGACCACGCCCGCAACCAGCGGCGCCTCCGGACCGACGACGACCAGGTCCGCGGACTCTTGCTTGGCGAGGGCCACGACTTGGCTGGCGTCGGTTGGGTCCACGGGGAGGGTCCGGCCGACTGCCGCGATGCCCGCGTTGCCTGGGGCCCCGATGACTTCCACCCCGGGATCCTGTGATAGACGCCATGCCAGCGCGTGCTCGCGTGCGCCTCCACCGACGATGAGAACGCGCATCATCAGTGCCGGAAGTGGCGAACGCCGGTGAACACCATCGCCATGTTGGCCGCGTCGGCGGCGGCAATCACTTTGTCGTCTCCCTTGGAACCACCAGGGTGCACCACGGCGGTGATACCCACCTTGGCCGCCGCCTCAATGCCATCAGGGAACGGAAAGAACGCGTCCGAGGCCATCACTGCGCCCTTGGAGAGCTCGCCTGACTTTTGGGCTGCAATGCCGACAGCGGTGACGCGAGCCATCTGCCCGGCGCCCACGCCGACGGTGCGGTCGGGCTTGGCGAAGATGATCGCGTTGGACTTCACGTGCTTGCAAACACGCCACGCGAAGTCGAGCGCCCGCATCTCATCGTCGGTGGGTTGGCGCTTGGTCACAACCTTGCCCGCACGAACCTCGCTCGGGCCGGTCGCATCGCGATCCTGGACGACCAAACCGCCGCCGACGCGCTTGAATTGCAATGCCGTGTAGTCGGCCGGCAGCCATTCACCGGTCGCGAGGATGCGAAGGTTCTTTTTCTTCTGAAGCCGCTCGAGCGCTGAAGGGGCAAAGCCTGGCGCGATGATGCACTCGATGAACGTTTCGGCAACCGCGTTTGCGGTCGCCTCATCGACCTCACGGTTCAAGGCGACAATCCCGCCAAAAGCGCTCTGTGCGTCGGCTTCCCGAGCGATGCGGTACGCTTCTTCGAGGGTGGCCGCGATGGCCACCCCGCACGGGTTGGTGTGCTTCACGACGACCGCTGCGGGCCCCTCGAATTCGCGCACCGCTTCGATGGTGGCGTCGACGTCGACGAGATTGTTGAACGAAAGCTCCTTGCCGCCCGCTCCAAGCGACTTGGCCAATGCCAGGCTTCCGGCGGGAGCATTCCGCTCGATGTAAAACGCGCCCTGCTGGTGCGGGTTCTCGCCGTAGCGGACGTCGTAGGCCTTCGTGAAGCTCAAGGTCAGCGCCCCGGGGAACTTCGAGGCGCTTCCCTGCGACGTCAGGTACGCGGAGATGGCACCGTCGTAAGCCGCCGTCTGCGTAAATGCTTTGGCTGCCAAGCGCGCGCGCAGCGAAGCGTTCGGCCCATCGCCCGACTTCACGGCGGCTAGCACCTCGGCATAGTCGCCAGGCTCGGTGACGACGGTGACGCGCGCCTGATTCTTGGCAGCGCTTCGGACCATCGAGGGGCCACCGATGTCGATGTTCTCAATCGTCTCGTCGTGGGACGCGCCCCGAGCAACCGTCTGCTCGAAGGGATAGAGATTCACGCAGACGAGGTCGATTGGCTTGCCGCCGATTCCGCCGAGGGCGTCGCGATCTTCATCGCTGTCTCGCATGAGAATTCCGCCGTGTACCCGTGGGTGCAGGGTCTTCACGCGTCCATCCATGATCTCGGGCGACTCGGTGTACTCTGAGACGTCGATGACCGGCACATCGCCGTCACGAAGCGCCCGCGCTGTACCCCCGGTGGAAAGAATCTCGACGCCCGCCTCGGAGAGCCCCTTTGCAAACTCTACGACGCCTGTTTTATCGGAAACCGAAATCAGTGCGCGCTGGATCTGTGTCATGCCCCTACCTTTGAGGGTCGGGCCATACCCCGCAGCCAGAATGTCGTCAATCGTCCGGACTGCCGACTTCGTCGAGCTCGCGCATCTGTTGGAGAGTTGCCTCGACCCAGCGGCCCAGCTCGCCGACACGAATCATTTCGCGAGCTTTGCGCATCAATGCGCCGTAGAAATGCAAGTTGTGCAGAGAGAGCAGCCGCGGCCCAAGCATCTCGTCGGCCTTGAAGAGATGGCGGAGATACGCTCGGGAGTACGTGATGCACACCGAGCAATCGCACTGGGAATCGAGGGCGCTTTCGTCGTCGCGGTGCCTCGCCTGCTTGAGGTTCACCCGTCCTCCCCAGGTGAGGGCTTGGCCATTGCGCGCGTTGCGGGTCGGCAAGACGCAGTCGAAGAGATCGATGCCACTAGACAACGCCAGAAGGAGATCGGTCGGGGTCCCGACGCCCATGAGGTATCGCGGACGGTCCACCGGCATCACCGGACCGATTCGACCCAAGAGATCGTACATCTGCGCTGGCGGCTCCCCGACCGAGAAGCCGCCCAAAGCGATCCCGTCGAAATCGAGCGCCGCGATCGTCTGGAGGTGCGACAATCGCAGATCGAGCTCGGTACCCCCTTGAACGATGCCGAATCGGGCCTGGCCTTCGGCGGGCTGGGTCTGCAAGCAACGCTCGGCCCAATCGGTGGTACGGGCCATCGCAAGCTGGACCAGGTCGCGCGGCGCGCCCCCCGGAGGGCATTCATCGAGCACCATCGCGATATCCGAACCAAGCAACGCCTGCACGCGCATTGCCTCTTCGGGCGTGAGCCGATGCAACGTGCCATCGAGGTGAGAACGAAAGGTGATGCCGTCATGGTCGATCGTTCGATGCTTGGCGAGCGAAAAGACTTGATAGCCGCCGCTGTCGGTCAGGAGTGCGTGCGGCCATTTCATGAAGCCGACGACGCCACCGTGCGAGGCCACGGACTCTGCACCTGGGCGAAGCCAGAGGTGATAGGTGTTCGCGAGGATGATTCGCGCACCGGTGGACGCAACCTCCTCCGGGGTGAGCGCTTTGACGGCCGCCTGGGTTCCGACCGGCATGAAGGCGGGGGTTTCGATGGTGGCGCGCGGCGTCGTGAGCGCTCCGCACCGTGCATCACCGTCTACCGCATCGATTCGAAACGAAAACCCGGTGGTCGGAAGGCTCATCGTGCGCTTCCTCGAATCAGCATGGCATCGCCGTAACTGTAGAACCGATAGCGCCGCTCGGCGGCCTCGCGATACGCCCGGCGCGTGAGATCGACTCCGGCGAAAGCCATCACGAGAGCCAGCAATGTCGAGCGGGGAAGATGGAAATTGGTGACGAGGTGGTCGACCACGTGGAATCGATGTGGCGGACGAATGAAAAGCCGCGTCGTATCGAACCCCTCGACTGGGTTGCCGTCGGCATCGACCGACGATTCGAGCGTGCGAACGACCGTGGTGCCGACCGCAACGACCGGTCGCCCCTCAACGCGCGCGCGGCCGATCGCTGCAACGGTGGCCGCGGACACTTCAAACGCTTCTTCATGCATTTCGTGTTCGTCCAGGGTGTCGACCTGCACCGGCCGGAATGTGCCGGGTCCAACGTGCAGTGTCACGTAGGCCGTCTGGTGCCCAGCCTCTTCGAGCGCGCTCAGCGTGTTCTGTGTAAAGTGAAGGCCGGCGGTCGGGGCAGCCACGGCTCCCGACTTCCGCGCGTACACCGTCTGGTAGCGCGCTCGATCGGCATCGCCGGCCGCGCGCCGAATGTAAGGCGGCAGAGGAACGTCCCCGACCTGCTCGATCAAAGCGTCAACATCGCCTTCGGCCCGAAGATCTACCTCCAACTGCCCATGACCGACCTCACGGACGATGCGCGCGGTGAGTCGGCTATCGCAAAGCGACAGTTCCATCCCTGCGCGTAGGCCCTTCGAGGAACGGCCCATGGCGAGCCACCGGTCGGAGACCTCCGGGTTTCTTCGAAGCAACAGAAGCTCCACCCGGCCTCCCGTGGCCTTGTGCCCAAGCAGTCGTGCGGGAAAAACCCGCGTGTCGTTGAAGACGAACAAGCTCGGAGGGAGCAACCCGGGAAGCTCCGTGAACAGGCGGTCTTCGACGTCGTCGGCAGCGACGTCCAACAACAGCAAGCGCGACGCATCTCGCTTTGCCAGCGGTTCCTGTGCGATCAGCTCTTCGGGCAGATCGTAGTCGAGGTCGGAAACTCGCATCTAGCGCTCGGGGGCTGTGATGAATCGCACGCCGTATGTCTCGTCTGGCTGTGCCACGCGGCCGCGTTCATCTCGCGCGTCCGCGGACACCTCGACGCAGAGCTTCCCCGCTTCGGCGTTACGCCAGGTCTTGCTCGTTTCACCGCGACCCGCGCCCTTGTCATCGTACTTTCCGCTTCGAGCGGTTCGCTGATCGACGACGCGAAGAACCAAGTCGACCTCCGCCAGCGCGCTGACTTGCGCAACCACGCGCTCCGCGTCCTCGCTCAAGCAAAACGTATCGACGTCGCCACGCCAACCTATCCACCCGCGGCGCTCGGCGCCAAGCTCGAGTGGCTCCGCAAGCTCGAGCGAGTCGTTGCGCTCTCGCTCGAACGAATCGTCCTCATCGAGGAGCCGCCATCGAACGTGGTATTCATCGGAGACGTTCTCGGTCGGCAGATCGCCTTCGACTGTTCGTTCTCGAACGCGGATCAGATACTTTCCTGGGTCGATGGGAACGTTGGGCAAGCGTTCTCCCTGCCCCAAGCCTCGGGAGTCGGCCACGATGAGGGGTTCCTCTCGAGCCGGCACCAGGAGCTCGACGACCACGTCCATGTTTGGAATCGAGCTGACCTCGACGTCCACCGCGCGACGCCGCGTCCCGACGTGCTCGATCTCGAACACGTCGACGTCCCCCGCATCTTTGCTGAGCCGCTGGCCGAGATAGGCTCCCATTTCCGTGTTCTCGGGGAGACGCGTGGCGTCCTTCATCGTGTGGTTGGGTTCGCTTTCCGAAGGGCCACGGGTCGCGAGCTGCCACGCAGCGACACCACCCCCCGCCAACAAGAAGAGCAAAATGAGCAACCCAAGCCTCCGCTTAGGCCTGAAGATCGAATCCAGCTTGTCGACGCGGCGCTCGCCACTCCCGAAGGGCGCCTGGCCGACTCCACTGAGGCGCCAATCACCAGCGCCGACCGTAGCGAGATACTCGATCAACGCTTGCCGTACCTCCTCGGCCGTTTGGTAACGGTTGTCAGGGTCTTTCTCGAGGCAGCGCAGGATGATCTCGTCCGCTTCGGCCGGCACCGACAGGGGAGACCGGGCGGAAGGGCGCAAGGGCTCCTCCGATAGGTGCCTCGACAAGACGCCAACCGGGTTGGGCGCATCAAAGGGTGGCTCGCCGACGACGCACTCGTACATGATCGCGCCGATCGCATAGACATCGCTTCGCCCGTCGAGCTCGTGTCCCTGAATCTGCTCGGGCGACATGTAGTAGGGAGTACCGACGATGGTGCCGCTGCTGGTGACCTGCGCCTCGACATTTCCTTCGAAGAGCTTCGCTAGGCCGAAGTCCAGCACCTTGGCCGTCTCGCCATCCCGCCCCTGGGCGATGACGATGTTCTCGGGCTTGAGGTCGCGGTGAACGATGCCCGCCGCGTGCGCGTCCTCGACCGACCCCGCCACCTGGGCACACAGATATGCGACCCGTCCGAAGGGCATCGGCCCACTCTCGTCGAGGACTTTGGCCAAGTCGTCGCCGTCGACGTACTCCATCACGAGATAGAGCGACCCGGATTTAGTGCGTCCGAAGTCGAACACATGAACGGTGTTGGGGTGGTTGAGACGCGATGCGGACTCGGCTTCGCGATGGAAGCGAGCGACGTTTTCCGGATTCTGATGGAGCTCGCGGTGGAGCAGCTTGATCGCCATCACTTTGCTGATCTGCACGTGCTCGACCCGATACACCGTCCCCATCGCGCCGCGCCCGATCGGTGCAACCACGCGGTAGCGGTCGGCGATGATGTCGCCCGGTTTGGGCGTGCCTGAAGCCAGCGGCGTACCGCACTTCCCGCAGAACTTGGACTCCGGCGGGTTGCTCTTCCCACACTCGCTGCAACGCATCTGGTTATCCGGTGCAGTACTAGCCATGCACCGTCAGAAAGCGATAGCCGAGCCAGGCTATCGCGAGAACGACGAGCACCGCGAGGCCACGGAGCGCCTTTGTTCTTCGCTGGGTCACCGGAAGCGGCTCGTTCGCGCTGTCGTACCGAACGCGAGCACGCGCACGATGACTCCGCGGCGCGGGTTCAGGTGGTGCACCGATTTCGCTTGCGGGAGGCGCGCTCTTCTGTGCCTCGGTTGGCTCCGCCGATGGCCCGCCGCTGGGCGGATCGGGAAAATCGGGACGCGGAATGCCGAGCATCGTCTTCTGCGGCGTGCGCGAACGCCCGGGCCGCCCCGACGAAAGCGGTGTCGGGGGAGGTGGTGGTGCGGACACTGGCGTCTTGGCAATGGGCTTCTCGGCTGTCGGAGATATTCCGAGAACCGTATGTTTACGAACGCGTTGCTGGGAAGGTGACCGATCGGGCTGTGGTTCCCGTTCCTCGTGCATGCGGATGCGGGACTGGTCTAGGCGTTCCGGGCCCTGGTCCCGCCTGGCGTAACCACATTTGCCGCAGAACTCATCATCAGCCGGAACTTCGGCTCCACATTGGGGACAATCCATAGTGCGCCCTTACCGTATCAGAATTCCTTCGCCCCTGCGCCTAGCGGGGGATCCCCATGACGTCGGCCATGTCGTAGAGGCCGGCGGGCCGGCCGACGACCCATTGCGCCGCGCGCACCGCCCCTCGCGCAAAGATCGAACGGTCGGTCGCGCGATGGATGAGCTCGATGCGCTCGCCCTCCCCTACGAGGTAGAGGGTATGCTCGCCAACGACGTCACCGCCCCGAAGCGCCATCACCCCCACCTCGTCGGTAGGTCTCGCGCCGACGTGGCCACTTCGGCCGTGACGCACCGTCCGTTCAGGGTCGAGCTGCTTCGCCGCGGCCACGACCTCGCCGAGCCGAACCGCGGTCCCACTGGGCGCATCGACCTTGTGCCGGTGATGGATCTCGACGATCTCGGCATCGAACGCCGGCCCCAAGAGCTCAGTCGCACGCGCAGCGAGGAAGTACAGCGCGTTGACCCCTTGGCTGTAGTTGGGGGCGAACACGATCGGCACCCGTTCGGCGGCTCGCTCGAGGGCAGCACGAGTCTCGGAATCGAGGCCGGTGGTTCCAATCACCATCGGAATGTGTTGTCCCGCGCACAGCGGAAGGAGCTTTGCCGTCGCGGACGCAATGCTGAAGTCGATGACGACCTCTACGTTGTCGAGGAACTCTTCGACGTCGGCGGTGATGCAGACCCCCGAGGGTGCACGACCCGCAAGCTGGCCCATGTCACGACCGAGCAACTCGCTCCCCTCGCGATCCATCGCGGCGACGAGGTTCGCCTCCGGATCGTCGTCCAGGACCGAGGCGATGCTTTGCCCCATGCGGCCCGCTGCTCCGTGTATCGCAACTTGCGCCATGGTGACGGCATCGCAGATGCGGTGACGAGGGTCAATCGACTCGCTACGTCGATGAACGCCCGGCGCTGAGCTCCACTAGGCGGTCGATCAGGAAGCCGCTCTGTTCGAGCGCCTCGTCGGTAAACTCGCCAAAGAACGCGCGAACGTCCGCGAACACCTGATTGAATGCTTCCTGGTCGCCCGCCGCAACGATGTCCGCCAGATCCGCCGCGGCCTTGCAAAAAGTCTCGATCACGCGGTTTGAATCGGGATTGAGCATTTCGATCGGACCGTACAGGTCCGGCGATTGTGCAAAATGACGACCGGTCACGTACGTTTCGAGCAAGTACGCGGGCGAAGTGAAATGAAGCGTCTCTTCGAGCGATGCACCGCTTCGGCTCAACGCCATCCCGAGCACCTGGGTCTTGAAGTGATGCAGGACCTGCACGATCGCCATCATGGAGTCGTGCTTGTCGGGCGTCGCCTCCGAGATGACCAAGCCGCGGGCGGTGAACATCTGCCGTGCCCAGTCGAGCCACGCATCCCCGCGACCGGGACAGATCACCACACGCTGCCCCTGGAAGGTGTTGACCCCCGGGCCGAACATCGGATGGGTGCCAACGACGCTTGCTTCGGTCGACGCCAACATAGCCGCCATCGGATCGGTCTTGATCGACGTGACATCCATGAGGAGCGCTTCCTTGCGGACCAGCGGACCGAGCTGCTCGATGACCCCGCGCGTCTCGCGGATCGGCACACTGATGATGACGACGTCGGCAGCCGCAGCAGCATCGGCCGGTCGAAGCGGAGTCTGCAGATCGGCGCTCGACACGTCGTGACCGAGGTCGGAGAACAAAGTGTTGAGCGAGCGCCCCATCCCGCCTTCGCCACCGATGATGGCGACCGTCTTTGACTCGACGTCCAGCGGCACTTCCGCACGCAGGGATGCCTGACGCTCGCGGCTCATCAGCATCAGCTGTCGCCACACCGATTCGATGCTGGCGGCAGGGAGGCCAAGCTCTTCGGCGCGGGCGCAGCGATCATCGAGAACCCGTCGCTCCCGGGGGAGGTCACGAATCCGTCGAGCGCTCCTCGCAGCTCCAAAAGTGGGCCTTTGTCTGGATTGTCGTCGGTCATGGGTTGGTTTTACATCGAAGAAGGGCGTCCGCATAATGCGCGCCCGTGAAGCGACTGCAACTCCATCATTGGATCCTCATCGCGATGGCCCTGGGCGCTGTCCTGGGGCTCAGTCTCAATTGGGCCGGCGGCCAGGGCATGGTCGATGCGGAAATCGTCGGCAATGTGGCCATCGTCGGCAAGGAGATGGGGGATCTCTTTCTGAGGCTCCTGCAAATGCTGGTCGTCCCGCTGATCATCTCGTCGCTGGTCACGGGCGTGACCAGCATGGGCGACCTCCGGACCTTGGGCTCGATCGGCGGACGCGCGATCGCCTTCTATCTAACCACGAGCTTCCTTGCCATCGTGACCGGCATCGTGGTGGTAAACTTGATCCGGCCCGGCGATGGCGCGGAGCTGGCCCTGCTCGAAGAAGGGGCCGCCAGTGGCGCCCTACTGGCCGAGGAACCGAGAAGCATCGGCATCGTGCTCTGGGAGCAACTCGAAAGCTTGATCCCGAAGAACCCACTCGCCGCCGCCACCGAGGGCGACATGCTACCGGTCATCTTTTTCTCGCTTCTGATCGGTGTGTTCATCGGCTTGGCCGAGCATCGTGAGGGCTCGAAGGACGCAAGCGTCGTGCGCCGTTTCTTCTCGGGCCTGTTCGACGTGATGATGCAGATGACCCTCTTCGTCGTGAAGTTCGCTCCGATCGGCGTGTTCGGCTTCACGTTGTACGCAGCGGCCGGCAAAGGCCCCGCCGCGTTCCAAGTGCTGGGGTGGTACGTGCTAACCGTCTTCATCGCGCTCCTGATTCACGCCACGGTGACCCTGCCAATGATCCTGAAACTCGGCACCGGCCGCTCACCGATCGCGTACGCACGCAAGCTCACCACCGCGTTGGTCACCGCCTTCAGTACGGCGTCGAGCAACGGCACCCTCCCCCTCACCATGCAGGAGGTGGAAGGGGCAGGCGTGAAGCCGGAGGTGACGTCGTTCGTGCTGCCACTCGGCGCCACGATCAACATGGATGGCACCGCGCTCTATGAGGCGGTTGCAGTCCTGTTCATCGCCCAGGTCTACGGAATCGATCTCACGATCGCCCAACAGGGCCTAATCGCCGTCACCGCGCTACTCGCAAGCATCGGCGCCGCAGGCATCCCCCACGCCGGCATGGTCATGATGGTCGTCGTCCTCAACGCAGTCGGATTGCCAACCAGCGCGGTGGCGTTGATCTTGGCGGTAGACCGGATTCTCGACATGTTACGAACGACGGTGAACGTGTGGTCGGACTCGGTGGCAGCCGCGGTGGTGGACGCGCGGGAGTAGCTCGGACACTGGCACCGACACCGACACTGGCACCGACGCTGGCACTGGCACTGTCTCTGCTACGACGCCAGCGGGTTTTCCCACCGCAGCTCTTGGAATCGTGCGAAGTCGCCGTCGGTCGAGCAAAGCGTCAGACCGTGTTCGATCGCGAGCGCCGCAAGATGCGCATCTGGAACCAAGTTGGGCCGAGAGACTAGAGGCGCGAGCGAGCCGAAGATCGGAGCGTGCTGCGCCCCCGGCGTTGGGATCCAACTCGCTGGCGCGCTTAGCCACGCTTCGACCTGCGCCCACGCCTTTCGAATGCTCAACGGCCGCTCGAACACGCGCGCGTTGGTAGTGATGCGCATGAACGCGAGCAGCGACGGCCAGGCCAGCCCGACACGCGGTTGTTCGTTGAGCTGCTCGTCGAGCCATTCACGGGCCGCCGAGTGCTCAGCGAACTCCTTGACGTGCGCGTAGATGAGAAGGTTCGCGTCGACCAGAATCATCGAAAGTCGTCGCCCTCGGCAAGCGCCAAGACCTCCGCGACATCGTCGACATTGCTCGCGCGAGGCTTCAAGCTGACCACCTTGGTGCAAAACGCCTTCTTCGGACCGGGCCGCTCGATCTGGCTGAGCCCCAAACGGAGCGCCTCATTGATCAGTGCCTTCATCGAAGTCCCGCGACGCTTCAGCAGCCGCTTGATCGACTCCGCCACGTCCTTTTCGAGCGTCAGGGTCGTCCTCATGTGTGAAAAGGATAGTGCGTTTGATGTCTTGATGCACTCCATAAAACATCATGATGTTTGTCATCGTGGCTCGCACTCTGTTCTCGGCCAGAGCGGCTCTGGGTTTCCTCGATCTCAACCCGGGAGGACACCGTCAGTTCTCATAGCGAAAGGACATGATTAATCACAGGCCGCGCGGCCGTTGCTACTTTGATACCCGCACAGACGCGGTCACAAACACGGTGCCCTCGATCTCAACCTGGGATGCCCTCGATCTCAACGTGGGAAGATGTCCCCCCTTCCGACCTCTCGTCTCCCGCCGCTTTGCCCGGAGCCGCCGCGTTCTCAACCTGGGAACTCCGCGATGTCAGAATGCGTGGCCGTCGCAAGAAACGATCCTGTCCCTGGCGCTGCCACCCGCACCGGCGCGGTTGCAAACACCGACGCTGACATGCGCGCCGACACCAACGCTGCGCTGACACGGGCGCGGGAGCCCTCGCCGCCAGAAACGGAGGCGCTGGCCGACCGATAAGACAGCGTGGACTCTTCTCTCTTGACGCGTTACGTAACGCGTACTATGCTGACTCTATGATCCGTTCTTTCGCATCGAAAGGCACGGAGAAACTTTTCTATGATCACGACGTCCGCCAGTTTCGCTCGTTCGAAAGAGTCGCCCGACGCAAGCTGCTGTACCTACACGGCGCGCGGAAGCTCGCTGACCTGCGCGCCCCACCCGGCAACCGTTTGGAAGCGTTGCGTCGAGATCGGAAAGGTCAGCACAGCATCCGCATCAACGATCAATGGCGGATTTGCTTTCGTTGGAGTGACGGCGACGCCTACGAGGTGGAAATCGTCGACTACCATTGAGGAACGAAGTCATGCCTAAGCATCTCGAGCCGATTCATCCAGGTGAAATTCTCATGGAGGAGTTTCTGAACCCGATGGGTATCAGCCTCAGCGCGCTGGCGCGCGACATCGATGTGCCGCCAGGCCGAATCAGCCAAATCGTGGGAGGCAAGCGGGCGATCACGGCCGACACCGCGCTGAGATTGGGGAAGTACTTCGGCGTGTCCCCGGAGATGTGGGTCGGCCTGCAGTCGGACTACGAGCTACGCCTCGCGCGACGGAGCTCCGGCAGGGAGATCGATCGCACCGTCAAACGCCGTGTGGCGTAGACGCTGACACCGAGACTCTCTTAGCCCACCAGGCGCATGTCGGAAACCGAATGGCGCAGAACTGATCGCTATGTCGCGTGGCGCGCCGCGCTGACGGAGCGTTTGTTCTTCCTATCTGCACCGACGGGGCCCAGGTTGACGACGCCCACACGAAGCCCATGGCACAAGCAGTTCCCGCCGCCGCCGACAGTCTGCGGTGGTGCTCCGGTGGTCGGACACTCGCTCGAGTTCATCCGTACCGCCCGCGCCAGCGTTGACGGCGAGTGACACGCTAGCGAACGTTGTCCATGCGTAATTCTTCCCTAGCCATCCGATCAGAAGCGCGTCGTATGCGCGTATGACCGCGGCGCAACGAATGCGTGCAGATCGAGTGCGACGCAATTTTGTCACCCCGTGCAGCGAAGGAAGTCGATTGTTCGTTTTCGCGTTTGACACGATTCGCCCATGCAATCAGAGACTTCGCGCACAGTCGCTTGATCTCGCCACATTGGTCTGGAATTTGCACCCATTTTTGGGGCCACTTAGGTGGCATCAAATGACAAAGCTGCCAACCATTGTTGCTATAGGTGTTTTGGCTTTCTCTTTCGCAAACGGAGCAAGCGCCGACACTGCGCTTGATGTCGGCCCATCGATCGTGCTCACGAACCAGGTTCCCGACGGTGAGCTTACGGCCAAGACAAAGCTCGTACGTTTGGGGAACGGGACGCTGGTTGCCGCCTACGGGGACGCCGGG
>JAFDAJ010000089.1 GCA_019313915.1 Deltaproteobacteria bacterium | reverse complement strand
GCTCGGCCTTTCTGTCGCGCTCGGCTACCTCGGAGGCGAATGGTTAGACGGCAAGCTTGGCACTGAACCTTGGCTCAAATGGATTGGCCTCGGCTTTGGGCTTGCCGCGGGCGCACGAAGCCTCTACAGGGTCGTCCGTCGCGCACAGCGGATAATGGAAGAAGAAGACGAATCCCCGTGATCGACCAACTCAAAACGCAGACCCCCCGCCACGTCGCAGTTGCCGCGCTCGTGCTAGCCGGCCTCGGTTTCGTCCTTGGCGGTGTAAGCATCGGGATCGGCGCGGCCGTGGGCGGCATCGTTGCGACTTTGGATGCCTGGGCGATCACCTGGTTGGCGAGTCGCATCGTGAACGGCGCGGGCTTCATCGGCCGCGGGTTCGCGGCTGGACTCTTGGGCGCCAAGCTGGTTGTGCTCTTGGCCGTCTGTTGGGCGTTGCTTGCCCGTTGGGGCGTCGACCCGCTCGGTTTCTCCGTGGGTCTCGGCGCGTTGGTTCTTGGCATGCTTTACAGCGGTGCCGAGTTGTCTGTTCGAGAAGCCCAGGCCGCGGCGGAACCCCAAGCGGCAGGGGAGGGGTAAGGCATGCCGCACGGCGAATCATGGTTCAGCTTCCTGCCGTTCTACGGATCCCTCGAGCGCGCGATGTCGGAGGCCTTCGGCCCGAGCTACATGGAGCACAACGCGCACCTCGGAGCGCAGCACGTCATCGCCTTCATCGTCGTGATGGTCTTCTTGATCGGCGTCGCCTTTTACATCAACCGCCGCCTCAAGAACATCGAGGACAACATCCTCCCCGAGGGCAAGGTCACCTTCTACGGCTTCGTCGAGATGATCATCGGCGCGACCTACAACATGTCGTCGGACTTGATGGGCCCCAAGGCCGCTAAGTACTTTCTGCCGCTCATCGGCGCCTGCGCGCTCGTGATTTTCTTTTCGAATGCTCTCGGTTTGATCCCGGGCTTCCTGCCGCCGACCAACAATCTCAACACCACGTTCGCGATGGCGATGATCATCTTCGTGGTGACTCACATCTACGGCGTCAAAGAGCACGGCTTCGTAAAGTACGTCTCGCACTTCTTCGGGCCCAAAGTGCCCTGGTGGATCGCCTGGTTCATCAACCCGCTGATGTTCTTCATCGAGATCATTAGCCACATCGTTCGCCCGATTACGCTGGCGATTCGTCTCATGGCCAACATGACGGCCGACCACCTCGTGCTCGGCATCTTCGTCAGTCTGTTTGCCAGCATGGGACTGGTGCTTTTGCCCGTGCCCGTCGTCTTTTACCTGATGGGCTGTCTGGTCATTACCGTCCAGACTTTGGTCTTTTGTCTGCTGTCGGTGATTTACATCACCCTTGCGATGCAACACGAAGAAGAACACTAAGTTTCCCTCTCGGAAGAGAGGCTTGAGGAGGCTCCGGAAAATGAAGAAATTGGCTCTTCGACTGGTCAGCTTTGCTGCACCACTCGCTCTCACCGCGACTGCTTTCGCACAGGATGCGCCGATGACAGACGCTGAGGCCACCGCGATTGCAGGCCGTGCGCTTGCCGCCGGCCTGGCCATCGGCATCGCAGCATTTGGCTGCGGCATGGGTCAGGGTCGCGCAGCGGCCGCAGCCCTCGAGGGCATTGCTCGTAACCCGAACGCTTCGGGCAAGATCCTCGTCCCGCTGATTCTCGGCTTGGCGCTCATCGAATCGCTCGCGATTTACGCGCTCGTCATCGCATTCCAGGTGCAGCCGTAAGCTGTAGCCCACGTCGGGGCGTGCCGGTTTGGGTGCGCCCTGGCGGGTTGCGACTTCGAGCACCATACTTGCGATCATGACGGACGAGCAGGACGCGACTTCACTTCCGGAACCCTCCCACAAGGGGGGCATTCCAGGTGCCGTTAAGGTGGGGCTCGTATTCGTCGTGCTCGTTGGCGCGTCCGTGTGGTTGCTTTCGGGCAGCGACAATCCCTTCGTGTACTCGAAGCTCGTGCACGAGGTGATGACCGAGCCCGACTCCTTCGAAGGCCGCCTCCTGCGGGTCGAAGGCGAGCTGCGGCAGGGTTCGATACAGTTCCGTGAGGACCCCTGCGAGTGGCGTTTTGTCCTTCAACAGGAGGGCAAAGAAATGCCCGTGCGCTTTCCGCAATGCGTCGTGCCCGACACGTTTCGTGACGGTAAGGGTCTCAAGGTGACTGTCCAGGGTGAGCTCAATGATGAGGGCGTCTTCCTCGCAAACCAGGTGATTCCGCGCTGCCCCTCGAAGTACGAGATGCAGGAACGCATGGAGGCCGGTGAGGAAATGCCCTACGACCCGAACGCGCCGCTTCCGGGTCAGAGCTAAGACCGTCCGAGACTAGAGAGCCCGCCTCCTGAGGGGAGACGGGCCTTGTGCGATCCATGATTGGACGCTCTATCTACTGTGCGTCGATCTGTTCGCCGCGCTTGTCGTGCCGCGCCTTTTCTCTAGTTGCTGCGCCGTCGATATTCCTGAGCTGCTTTTCGTACTGCGCGGTCACTCGGGCGCGTCTTCCGTCGATTTCCTTCATCCGGGTGGCGTGGCGCTGGCTCTCTTGCTTGTGCAAGCGTTCCTTCCGAGCGGCCTTGGCGGCCTCTGCTCTGGCCTTCTGCTCGGCCTTTCGAGCCTCGGCCTTAGCCTTCTGCTCGGCCTTGCGAGCTTCGGCCTTGGCCTTCTGCTCGGCCTTGTGCGCTTCCGCTTCGGTCTTGTCTTTGGCTTCGTTGGCCTCTTTCTTCGCCTCCGCCTTGGCCTCGTCGGGGCGCTCCGCGCTTGCCGTGAGCGTGGTCGCGGCCGAGACGCCGAAGATCAGCGCCAAAGCAATCAATAACGATTCTCTTCCTCCGGTGGGATGTGGGCCTCGACGGAGTCGCCCCCGCCCACATTCATCTGCTCCGTAGAGTAGGACCCAAATCGAATGTTCCCAAGGCATCCGGAGATTCTTGACCAGGCTGACTAAACAACCGTACAGTGCTGTGCATGAGCGCAGTGGGGGGCACTACAACACACAGGAAACAGCCTTTTCGTCGGGCGGGAGAGCCGTGGACGCGGCCCAAGGGTGCCGCGGAGGTTCTCGAAAGGTGGCGCACCAACGGCACGTGGCGGAACGTCACTTGGAGCCACAACGTCGATCCGCACGCGGCGAGCACCGCGCCGATGCCGCCGGGCTTGGCTCCGGGAGTCGAGCGGGCGCTGCATCAGCGCGGCATCCGTGACCTCTATAGCCATCAGGCGCGCGCGTTCGAGCTCGCGTCGGCGGGCAAGCACGTGGTCGTCGCGACCCCGACCGCCTCAGGCAAGAGCCTTTGTTACAATCTGCCGATCCTCCAGGCCCTCGCAGCGGACCCGACCGCCACGGCCCTTTACTTGTTTCCGACCAAGGCTCTGTCGCGCGATCAAGAAGAAGCGTTGCGCGGCGTGATGCGCGACGCCGATTTGAGTGTTGGGGCGATCACGTACGATGGTGACACGCCCAACGATGCGCGACGGGCGGCGCGGCAGCGCGCGGGGGTCTTGCTCACCAATCCAGACATGCTGCACGCGGGCATCATGCCGCACCACACGGGGTGGGCGCGGCTCTTTTCCAACCTGAAGTACATCGTCGTCGACGAGCTGCACACGTATCGCGGCGTCTTCGGGTCACATCTTGCCAACGTCATGCGCCGCTTGCTTCGCATCGCGCGGTTTCATGGCTCGTCGCCCACGTTCCTTTTTGCGTCCGCGACGATTGGCAATCCGCGGGAGCACGCATCGCGCATTTGCGGCGAGCCGGTGGAGCTCATCGACGAAAGCGGTGCGCCCACCGGTCCCCGACAAGTGGTGGTCTACAATCCGCCGGTCATCAATGCAGAGCTCGGCATGCGGCAGAGCTACATCAAGACGGCGGTGCGGCTGACTCAAGACTTGGTGCGCGCGGGAGTTCCGACTCTGGTCTTCGGCAACTCTCGCAACGGCGTCGAGGTGATGCTCAAGTACCTTCGCGACCGGCTGGCGCGCGACCAGATCGACCCGTCGGCGATTCATGCATACCGAGGCGGTTACCTGCCGAAAACGCGCCGGCGCATCGAAGCGGCGCTTCGAGAAGGAGAGATCCGTTGTGTCGTCGCGACGAATGCCCTCGAGCTCGGAATCGACATTGGTGCGCTCGATGCGGTCGTCTGCGCTGGATATCCGGGGACGATGGCCGGGCTTTGGCAGCGGTTCGGCCGGGCAGGGCGACGGCGCGATCTGTCGCTCGCTGTCTTGGTTGCGTCGAGCAATCCGGTCGACCAGTTCATGGCGCGCCATCCAAGGCAGCTGATTTCCGCGCCGATCGAGCATGCGCGCATCGATCCTGACAACATCGAGATCCTGATTCAGCACCTCAAGTGCGCGGCCTTTGAGCTGCCCTTCGAACCCGACGATGTGTATGGCGATGTTCCGGACGACGCACTACGCGAAGCGCTCGACTACTTGGCCGACAACGGGGTCGTGCACCCGACCACAACGCCGGCCGGCTCGATCTACCACTGGGCTTCGGATAGCTATCCCGCCAACAACGTTTCGCTCCGGAGCGCTAGCTGGGACAACTTCGTCATCATCGACCTCGACGGGGACCGCACCATCGCCGAGATGGACTGGCGGAGCACTCACACGATGCTGCACGAGCAGGCGATCTATCAGCACGAGGGCGGTCAGTATCAAGTCGAGCGGCTCGACTTCGACAATCACAAGGCTTTCGTGCGCCACGTGAAGCCCGACTACTACACGACCGCGATGACACACAGCAAGGTCACGGTGCTGGAGCAAGATCAGGGTGCAACACTCGAGCTTGGCGAGGTGCTGCTAGATGCGGGCCTCGGTGACGTGAGCGTCATCGAGAAGGTCGTTGGCTACAAGAAGATCAAGTTTCACACTCACGAGAACGTTGGCTACGGAGAGGTGCACCTTCCCGAGATGCAAAAACATACGACTGCTTTTTGGCTCACGTTTCCAGAGGATTTCGTGCAGAGCCAACCCGAGCCGCGGGCGGTCGTCGTCGATGCATTGCGCGGGCTTTCCAAGGCGATGCACGTCGTGGCTGCCGTTGGGCTCATGATCGACCCACGCGACCTCGGGCGCGCCCTCGGAAGCTGTAGTGAAGACGAGGGACCGCCCAGCAAGGGTCAAGGTCCGGGCTTCGATCCGACGATTTTCCTTTACGACACAGTCGCGGGCGGGATCGGCTTGGCGTCGCGGATGTTCGACGAGCGGGAGGAGTTGCTGCGTCGTGCGCGGTATCTGATCGAAAGCTGCGAGTGCACGGAAGGTTGCCCCGGCTGCATTGGTCCGGACGCCTCCAGCGACGAAGATCTCGAAGCTGCGCGTAAGCAACTGGTGCTTGGTTTGCTCGATGCAGTTGGCGTGAGCGCAACCCACTGAGGTCCGATGTCGATCAAGCGAAGCCTCGCGCGGCTAGCGCAAACGACCCCACGACAGCTCGACGTCGCAAGTGTCCGAGGTGCGCTGCCCGGGCAGTCGCGCAAGACCGAGTACGGAGAGCTTCACCTGATCGACGAGTACCTCGAGCCTCACCATCATCACGGGCGCGCGCCCATCGTGAATGCGTTGCATGTGTCGACCGAGCGTCTCGCGCAGCTCGCCTTGGACCCTTCGCTCGCTGGCGTCGATCTCCAGCGCGCTTTGTTTCTCGATACTGAAACAACTGGGCTTGCCGGGGGGACCGGGACGGTGCCATTCCTGATCGGCATCGGGTGGTTCGAGGACCAATCCATGCGCATCCAGCAGATGTTCCTTCCGGAACTCGGTCGCGAGGCGCCGATGCTGCATTGGCTGCGTGATCGCGTGCAACAGAGCTCATGTGTGGTGTCCTTCAATGGAAAGACTTTCGACTGGCCGCTGCTGCGCAACCGCTTTGTGTTGAATCGCGTCCGGGCGCCGGTCTTGCCGCCGCATCTCGACTTGCTGCATTGCGCTCGCCGCGTCTTGCGGTCTCGACTCAAGTCGGTGCGGCTCGTGGAGCTCGAGCGCAAGGTGCTGGGCATGTACCGCGAGAACGACGTTTCGGGCGCACTGATCCCTCAACTCTACTTCGACTACTTGGACGGCGGGGACTCGTCGCCCATCGCCAAGGTGATCGAGCACAACGCGAATGACTTGATCGCCCTCGCCGCGCTCGTCGCCGAGCTGGTCAGCCATTTCGAAGAGGTGCACGGTGGTGACGACCCGCGCGATCATTTGTCCTACGCAAAGGTCGCCGAGCGCACTGGCGATCGCGCGCGCGCACGCTCGTTTGCAGATGCGGGCGCGCAGGGAGGTGGGGAGTCCGCGTGTACCGTCGAGGCGTGCCTTCTCAACGCGCGGATGTCTCGACGCGGCGGCGATGTCGACGACGAAGAGCGAGCGCTCTTGGACGCGCTTCGGGCAGCCGACGATGAGGAGCTCAAGGCGGTCGTCCAATTGGCGCTGAGCAAGCTTTACGAACATCGGCGTAAGGATCTCGCGCGCGCGATCGAGCATGCCGCGGGTACGGCGCTCGCCGAAGGGGACGATGGCGCCGAGCGAAGGGTGGCCCGGTTGGAGCGCCGCTTGGCCCGCCAAAGCTGAACTTTTTGCAACGGCTGCCGACAGCTCTGGCACGGGGTGGCACACCGGCATATCCTCTGTCCTCCGAAATCACGGTGGTTTTCCGCCGCACGCGCTGGCACCAAAGTTGCGTATGGAAGCAGGGAAGACCCCTCGTGCGTGGAGAGATGCAATGAATCGATATTGGTTGGCTTGTGTAGTCGTGGGCACCGTCGGTGTGACGGTCGTCGGTTGTGGTGAGACCAGCAGCAATGGTGCCGCTCCGACCGAGGGGTTCGTTTGTGGCAAAGATGGCAACACGTATTCCGTCGAGGATGCCGCCCGTGGCGAGCATGATGTCGAGCACCGAGGTCGGTGTGATGAGCCCATGCATTGCGGGTCACCCAATGACTGTTTTGTCGGCGATGCGTGCATGCCGGCGCCATGGGCCGCCGGAGACGACGGCGTGGATCCTGCGAGCTTCCCATCAGACCCGGACGCCTACTGGTGCATTCCCGGCCCGACTCGTTGCAATTGCCCAGGCGTGTTCGAACCCGTCTGTGGCGGTGATGGTCGCAACTACATCAATGCGTGCGAGGCTGCCTGTGCAGGTGTGGGCATTCAGCATGAGGGGTACTGCGAAGAGCCGCCGGGGGAAGGCTGTGTTCGCGCGGGGTGCAGCGATCACCTCTGTGTCGACGAGGGTGTGGATATCGCAAGCACATGCGAGTGGCGTCCCGTGTACGAGTGCTACCAGCAGGCCACCTGCGAGCGACAGCAGAATGGACAGTGCGGGTTCACGCCGACGCACGAGTTCGTCGAATGCTTGGAGCATTTTGGTGAACCGCACCCCGGCGAGTGCTTCGACGACGGGGATTGCCCGGTGGGCTGGATTTGCCAGGCCGGCATCTTGGGAAGCCCGCAATACGAGGGCGTGTGCGAACGTTGCGGTTGCCTCGATATCTATATGCCCGTGTGTGGCGCCGATGGTCGCACCTACGGCAACGGGTGTGAGGCCCGATGCGCGCACGTTGCAGTCGCGCACGAAGGTGAGTGCAAGGACGAGTGTCCGGTCGAGACGCACATTCGCAACTTCAGCGATGAGTGCGTACCCAAGTGCTATGGCCCCGAGCAATGCGGCGACGAGCAGCACTGCAACGCGGGCGAGGTGTGCCAGCAAGATCCCGCGTGCCCCGCATGTGACGTGTGCGTCGGCTGGTGCGTTCCTCCCGCCGGCGATTGCCGCACCAACGGCTGCGAAACGGGGTGGACCTGCGACTACTGCCAGACGTCCGATGGGCAGGCGGAGTGGATCTGTCTACCGCCAGAAGCAGGGGCCTGCTTGCCGCCGGACGAATGTCGTCCGACGGGGTGCAATGGCGAGATTTGCTCCAACCAGGACGTGGCGTCTCCATGCGTCGCGTTGCCGGAGTTCGCCTGTTACCGCGAGGTCGGCATTTGCGAGATCCAGCCCTGGGGTCAATGCGGATGGACTCCGACGCCCGAGCTCGACGAATGCCTATCGCAGTTCGACTGCCGCGCCCAAGGCTGCGGCGACGGGCAATAGGGACAGGATCTACCCCTCCAAGAGCCTAGAATCACTTGGCTTTCGACTCAAAGATCCCAATGGTGCCCTAGCGCGCACTGAGCCGTCGGTCTCAGACCTTGGGATCCTTTGGTGAGAACCTGCCTAGTTTCGGGGGCTTGGAGGGGTAGATCCTGTCCCGTTTAGCCGCCGGTGGCTGGATCGATGTAGGTTGGGGGGGTTTCGTCGGTTAGGCGGTTTTGGAGGAAGCCTTGTGGGAGGGTGACTTTTTGGCGGCCGGCGGTTTTGCCTCGGGGGACTCGCATGGCCTCGGGGGGGAAGGGCTCCGAGGGGTTGGCGGAGCGGAGGATCTCTTGGAGCTCTTCTAGGGTGGTCACGCGCATGAGGCGGGAGCGGAGCTTGGCGCTACCTCGGAAGCCTTTGGTATACCAGCTACTGTGTCGGCGGAACATGCGCATCGCCGGGCTCTCCCCCACCCATTCGCTCAGGAGCGTGGCGTGCTCGATGGCGATGTCGGCGACCTGGCCGAAGGTCGGAGGGTTAGGTGGCTCGCGTCCTTCGAAGACCGCGGCCAGATCTCGAAATAGCCATGGGCGGCCCAGGCACCCCCGACCGATGACGACGCCGTCGCATCCGGTCGTTCGCATCATCCGAAGCGCATCGTGGGCTTCCCAGATGTCACCATTGCCGAGCACCGGGATCGTTTGGACGCGCTGCTTCAAGTTCGCGATTGCATCCCAATGCGCTTCTCCATCGTAAAGCTGTGCGGCGGTGCGTGCGTGCAACGCGACCGCCGCGCACCCCTCTTCCTCGGCGACGCGCCCTGCGTCCAGATACGTGAGCAGACCGTCGTCGATGCCCATTCGAAACTTGATGGTGACGGGAATCTCGCCCGCATTCTGTACCGCCGCCCGAACGATGTTTGCGAGCAGCCGCGGCTTTACGGGGATTGCCGACCCACCGCCCTTTCTCGTGACTTTTGGAACGGGGCACCCGAAGTTCATGTCGATGTGGTCGACGTGTCCTTCACCGACCAGCCACTTCACCGCCTCTCCCACGTAGTGCGGGTCGACGCCGTAAAGCTGAAGGCTTCGAGGCGATTCATCTTCACCAAACTCGGCAAGCATCAAGGTCTTGGCCCGTCCTTCGGCCAGCGGGCGCGCCGTCACCATCTCGCTCACGTAGAGACCCGCGCCGAACCGCCGGCAGATTGCGCGAAACGGCCAGTTGGTCACCCCAGCCATCGGCGCGAGCACGACCGGCGGCCAGACTGACAACGGGCCGATATCGACCGCGGCGAATTCATCGGGGCGCGCCAACGGCACGTCACGATTCAGCTCGCTCTTGTACGCCTGCTCCATCGACCGATTAACCCTTTCAAAAAGGGGACTGTTCCCTTCTTGTGATCAGTTGACTACGGATAGGTGGCGGTGGCCGCTGGTGCGGAGGAGCTTCATGCGCCAGTCGACACCAATGAGCTCGCCGGCCTCCAGGGGAAGCCAGATGTTCTCGCCTTGAATCGTTTCACTCGAGAAGATGAGGTGGTTGACGTAGCCGCTTTCCGTGGGGGCCTCGCACTCCGGCGACAGGCTAGGGCATGTGTCGCGGTCTGCGCAACGAGTCTTGTAGGTCGACCAGAAGAGTTCTTTGCCGCCCTCCGCTGCGACCATTGTCGTTCCGTCGGTGACGATGGCGGTGAGCAGCGACGGCTCCTTGTCGGGGTCGACATCGCAGATCGAGCGCGCATGCTCGAGCGCCTCATGGAGCGCCATCGACGTTTCTTCTACGCCGATGCGTCCCGAGAGCGGGCCGTGCTGCGACAGATGTGTGAGGAACAAGAAAAACAGGACCTCGCTGTCCGTATCTCCGAGGATGTAGCGCCGGAGCATCGGCGCGACCCGTTGAACGAGCTCGGGCCGGTGTTTGGCGAAGTCTTGAATGTCGCCGTTGTGGGCCATGATCCATTTGCCGTATTGGAACGGATGGCAGTTCAGGACCGAGAGCTCGCCGTTGGTCGCTCGCCTGACGTGGGCCAGCACGGTTTCCGAGGCGACGATGCCGCTGACCCGATGAAAGAGCACGTCGTCGAGCGCCGTTGCGGGGCTGCGCGTGATGTGGGGCGAGCCATCGACATAGAACGCCACGCCCCACCCATCGCGGTGGTCGTTGCTCTGAGCGCCGAGCGCATTGTCCGCGTCCATCAAGGACCGGTGCACCTGGCTCTGAATCACGCTGCGGAAGCCGAATAAGCGACACATAACCCGACCATTTTGACACGAACCGTGGCGCGATGCTCCCTCTGCTGTTCAGAAGGCGGGTC
Organism: Deltaproteobacteria bacterium; assembly: GCA_019313915.1. GTDB lineage: Bacteria > Myxococcota_A > Polyangia > Polyangiales > Houyiibacteriaceae > SG8-38. The sequence goes on along the minus strand of JAFDAJ010000089.1, from coordinate 9,589 downwards.
GAGTGTTAAGGTGCGCGCCCGTGAAGCGATTTAGGCGTCTTTTCATCGCGAACCGCGGCGAGGTTGCTGCCCGTATCGCAAGGACTTGCGACACTCTCGGCATCACGCCGGTCTTCGGTGTGTCCGAGGCGGACCGCGAGGCGCCTTACGTGCGCGGCCGTGAGTCGGTGGTGCTCGGCCCCGCGAGGTCGAGCGAGAGCTATCTGGCCAGAGAACGAATCGTGCAGGCTGCGGTGCAGACCCAGTGCAGCGTCCTTCACCCCGGCTGGGGGTTTCTCGCGGAAGACCCGCTCTTCGCTTCCCTCACTGAAGCGCACGGGGTGACTTTCATCGGCCCGCCCGCTGCCGTGATGCAGAAACTCGGTCGCAAGACGCCGGCCAAGGTTGCGATGGCCGCTGCCGGATTGAAGCTGATTCCCGGCAGCGACGGGGTATTACGGAACGTCGATCAGGCCCGAGAGGTTGCGGGTGCGACTGGTTTCCCGGTTTTGCTCAAAGCCGAGAGTGGGGGCGGCGGTCGGGGAATGCGCATCGTCCGCAACGTCGCGGATGTGAAAGACGCGTATGAATCGGCACAGGCCGAGTCGGTTGCCTGCTTCGCCGATGGCCGGCTCTACCTGGAGAAGCTCATCGAAGGTGGTCGCCACATCGAGATCCAACTCCTCGCCGACAAGTACGGACACGTCGTGCATCTCGGAGAGCGGGACTGCTCCGTACAGCGCAAGCACCAGAAGCTCATCGAGGAGTCACCAGCTCTCGTGTTGAACGATGCAGAGCGCGAACAAACGTTGGCAGCTGCCGTTCGAGCCGCGCGCGCCATTGGGTACGTCGGCGCGGGCACGATGGAGTTTCTGCTCGATGGCGACGGGGAGCTCCGTTTCATGGAAATGAACGCGCGCCTACAAGTGGAGCACCCGGTTTCGGAGATGCGCACAGGCATCGATCTGGTAGAGGCGCAGATTCGGATTGCAGGTGGCGAGCCCCTGTGGTTCTCGCAAGATGACATCGAGCTCCGTGGTCATGCGATCGAGTGCCGCATCAATGCTGAGGATCCGTCCAACGGATTTGCGCCGAGCCCCGGAGTGATCGAACGATGGAAAGTCGCCATGGAGGGGGATGAGAACGTTCGTGTCGATACACACGTCGAATCGGGCTACGAGGTGCCACCTCACTACGACAGCCTGATCTGCAAGGTGATCGCCTGGGGGAAAGACCGCAATGCCGCCTGCGACCGATTGTCCAAGGCCCTGCAGAGCATTCGCTGCGACGGCATTTCGACCACGACGCCAATGCATCTCGCCGTCCTCAGTTCCCAGGAATTCCGCGACAATCAATACGACACGCGCGCCGTGCCGGGGTGGGAGAGCTGATGGCACACGTTCCTGTAGTTCCGATCGGGAAGCCTCGTGAGGCGGTTGTCGATCAGGCCACGTACGAGCGCGAGCTTGCCGGCCACGACCCACTGGTGTCGCGTCTCGAAGAGCGGCGCGCTGAGGTCCAAGCGGGCTGGGGCGACAAGTACGTCGATCGTGTTCACGAGAAAGACAAGCTCACCACGCGTGAGCGGCTCGAGCGCCTGAAGGACCAGGGTTCGCAGATGTTCGAGGTCGGCACGTTCGTCAACTATGGAGTCGACTTCGACGGCCTTCATTCGCCCGCCGCAGGGGTGGTGACCGCCTTCGTGCAGGTGGAAGGCCGTTGGTGTGTCGTGATCGCCAATGACAACACCGTGGCCTCGGGTGCATGGTGGCCGAAGACGCCCGAAAAAATCGAGCGCGCTCAAGAGATCGCTCGCCGGCTGCGGTTGCCGGCGCTCTATCTCGTCGACTGCAGTGGGCTCTACCTTCCCGAGCAGCGCCAGAGCTTTGCGGGGGCGACAGGCGCCGGCCACATTTTCAAAATGAACAGCCTGCTCTCGGCCGAAGGAGTGCCGCAGATTGCCGGCGTGTTTGGCGATTGCATCGCCGGCGGTGGCTACATGCCGATCATCAGCGATCGCGTATACATGACCGAGCAGGCGTACATGGTCATCGCAGGTGCCGCTCTCATCAAAGGCGCCAAGAGCCAACACATCACCTCGCTCGATATCGGTGGCCCAGAGGTGCACGTGCACCAATCGGGGTGCGCCGACGAGCGCGTTCCCGATGACGTAACGCTCATCGACTGCCTGCGACGGGAGGTGTCGCGGCTTCCAAGCTCAGGCGCTGCATTCTATCGCGGTGGTGTGGAATCGATGGAACCGGTCTACTCGCCAGCCGAGCTTCCGGGTTTGGTTCCGGTCGATCATCGGCAGGCGTACGATTCCACCGAGGTTCTCGCGCGCCTTTGCGACCAGAGCCTGTTTTGGGAGGTCTTGCCCTCGGTGGGCCGAGAGATGATTTGCGGCGTTGCCCGCGTCGGTGGGTTGTACGCCGGATTCGTGCTCAACCGGCAGGGCCTGATCGATGATCCCGAAGCAAGCGACGAGCAACGCCCGGCCGGCATTCTCTATCGACAGGGCATCGCCAAGATCAGCGCCTTCAGCCGAGCGTGCAACAGCGACGGTATTCCGCTCATCTGGTTGCAAGACATCAGCGGCTTCGACATCGGCGCCGAGGCCGAACGGCACGGGCTTCTCGCGTACGGGTCGAACCTCATCTACACCAACAGCACCAACGAAACGCCAATGTTCACGGTGCTGCTGCGAAAGGCATCGGGCGCGGGGTACTACGCGATGGCGGGGCTTCCGTACGACCCGGTCGTGCAGCTCTCGACTCCGATTTCTCGGCTTGGCGTCATGGAAGGCCGCACCTTGGCGATCGCTTCATACAACAGCAAGCTCGACGATAACTTCGAGATTGTCACGACCGACCCGGAGGAGCGCGCGAAGATCGAAAAACGCATGGCTGAGGTGGAAGCGCGAATCGAAGCGGACATGGATCCGTATGTCGCGGCTCGGCAGATGGACACTGACGAAATTGTGCGCCTCGACGAGTTGCGGGACTGGCTGAAGGTCCTGGTGGAGATGAGCTACCAAGGCAGCGGTTATCGGCGAGTGAAGAACCCTCGTATTTGGACCATGCACGACCTGGACGTCTTGATGAATGGAGGGCGCGCATGAGCGGCGACGCCTGCGTTCTTCGCGCTCGTCCGGTCGATGCCGAGGCCAGTGATCTGCTGGCGCCGGGCGTCGGCGTGTTCGCCCCTACGGTTGGCGAAGGGGAGTTGGTTTCGATGGGGCAATCGGTCGGCACAATCGATGTGCTTGGTGTCCTGCGCGAGCTCACGGTTCCGGAGGGTGTCGCGGGCCGTGTCACCGCTCGCATCGGCGGTGGACGAGCGCGTGTGCCCGTCGAGTACGGCGATGCCCTGCTCACCATCTCGACCGCTGCGATGGCCCATGTCGCAGAGTTGGGCTCTGCCGCGAGCGCCAATGCCGAAGGCGCGCTTTCATTCACGGCGCCGATGAGCGGCCGCTTCTATAGCCGTCCGTCCCCCAACGAGCCTCCATTCGTATCGGCGGGCGAGGTCGTGCAGCGCGGCCAGACCGTCGGCCTGCTCGAGGTGATGAAAACCTTCAACCGACTCGTCTACCAGGGCGATACCCTGCCCGAGCAAGCCACGGTGGAAAGGATCGTTCCAAATGAAGGCGACGACGTCGTTCGGGGAGATGTGATCTTGGCGCTGGGATCTTTGTCTGAGAAATGAAGTGTTTTCAATAGGTTGTATGGGTAGATCCTGTCCCCAACTTGGTGACCGTGCGTTGTCTTGGTGACCGTGCGTTGTTTCCTGATTTGGAGGGGGCCGCGTACCTTGCCCACGCGGCGATCTCGCCGCTGTCGCGTCCGGTGGCCGAGCGGATTGCCGAGGTTACGAAGGACTACGGTCGCGGCGGGATGACGGGCTTCGTGAGCTGGGCACCGCGGCTCAAGCAGGTCCGGCAAGACCTGGCCACGATGATTTCCGCCGAGCCGCGCGAGATTGCGTTCATCGCCAACACGACGCAGGGGGTCATCGACATCGCGTTCGGGCTGCCGTGGAGGAAGGGCGACCGGGTCGTGTTGTTCGACGGTGAGTTCCCCGCGAACGTGACTCCTTGGCAACAGGCTGCTGAGGAGTTCGGCCTCGAGCTTTGTTGGTTGTCGCTCGACGGGTTTCATGGGTCGGTGGACGAGGGGCTCGCCGACCTCGAGCGGGTTCTCGACCGCGGGGTACGGATCGTCGCCGTGAGTGCGGTGCAATACAAAACGGGGCTCCGGATGCCGATCGCGGAGATGGCGGCGCTGTGTCACAAACATGGTGCCGAGATATTCGTCGATGCGATCCAGGCGCTCGGGGCGACGCCTATCGATGTGTCTTGGGGCATCGACTACCTCAGCTCGGGTAACCACAAGCATTTGATGGGTCCCGAGGGCGCGGGTTTTCTGTACGTCGCCGAACGCTGCGCCGCGACCGTCGTCCCACGGCTTGCAGGCTGGCTTGGCCACAAGGATCCGGCCGCGTTCTTGATGGGCGATGAGCCAAGGCTACGCTACGACAACCCTCTGCAGCTCGGCGCGCAGGCCCTGGAGATCGGCACGAGTAATGTCATCGGGCTCGCGGCGTTGGGGGCGTCGCTCGAGTTGCTGAGCCAGCTCGGCGTTCCGGCCATTCACGCGCACGTCGACGCCTACCTCGAGCAACTCGAGGCCGGGCTTGTCGACCGTGGGTTCCGCAGTCACCGCGCCAAGGCGCCCGCGCTTCGTTCCACGTTACTCAGCGTCACAGTGCCAGACGATGTCCGCCTGTCCAGGCTTGGCGCGGCGCTTCGCGAACGAGGGGTGGTGTGCAACACGCCCGATGGTTTGATGCGGTTCGCCCCCCATTGGCCAAACGCGCACGGTGAAGTCCCCGAGGTCTTGGCAATCATGGATGAAGCGCTGGCTGCCCTTCGAGGTTGAGTTTAGGTTCGCGGGATGTCTGACCAAAGCGACAGGAGCTTCTGGATCTTCAACGCCGTGGTTTCGACCGCGGCCGTCGGGTTCTTGGGTTGGCTCCTCCTCCTTCGCGAAGGCGGCGGAGTCCATGCCGACCTGAGCTTCATGCCAGGCGTCAACGCGGCACTCAACGCCACATCGGCTACGTTGCTGTTCCTCGGGTTCGTAGCGATTCGAGCCGGCCGCCGGGAAGCCCACAAGCGACTGATGGTTTCCGCCTTCGCCGCCTCCGCCGTATTCCTCGTGGGCTACGTCCTGTACCACTATGCCCACGGCGACACGCAGTACCAAGGCGTCGGAACGATTCGCATCGCCTACTTCACGATCCTGATCACGCACGTCCTCCTGTCGATCGTGATGCTCCCGATGATCCTGACGACGTTCTACCTAGCCGGGCGCGGGCGATTCGCGTCCCACAAGAAACTAGCAAGATGGACGCTCCCAATCTGGTTCTACGTCTCGGTCACCGGCGTGATCATCTATTTCATGCTGCGCCCCTAACAGCGTCAGCGCCAGCGTCAGTGTCAGCGTCGGTGGTCGTGTTGGTGTTGGCGTTTCTTTACCTCCGACCCTCTTTGTTCGACACTGCGGGGCAAGGGGGAGTCTGATGGGAATTGTTTCGTGGATCTTGTTTGGCTTGCTCGCGGGCATCCTCGCCAAGTTCATGATGCCGGGCGACGACGGTGGCGGTTTCATCAAGACGACCGTGCTCGGCGTGGTGGGCGCGATTGTCGGCGGGTTCATCGGGACACGCCTCGGGTTCGGCGAGGTTACCGGCTTCAACGTCCGCAGTTTCGCGATCGCAAGCGCAGGAGCGGTCCTCGTCTTGTGGCTCTACCGGATGGTCAAGAAGAACTGACGCCGTGCCCAGCGTTCAGGCACGTCTCAACCGTTGAACCGCGATGAGCCCCTCGACGATCATCCAAAGCAGGAGCACGAGCAGAAGCGCTGCCAATGCGGCCAGCGGCGCGTTGCCCTCCGCAAGGAACTGCTGGAGGTTCGTGAACAGCGCCAAGCCCGCCACTGGCATCACGAGGACCATCGGGATGACCAGCGGCCATACCGGACGCTTTCGAGCGAAGAAGTAGAGCGCGAGGGTCATCAGTGTAAGAGCAGCCAGCAGTTGATTGCTGGCGCCAAAGATCGGCCAAAGCACCCAGCCGACCGCCCTGGCTTGGCCGGTCGTTGGATCCGGGGTCTCGGCAAGCGCGAGGTACATGGCCGGCACCACCGCGATGACCGTTGCGATGTAGGGATTGGTCAGAGGCTTGATGCGGAGCGCGGCGCCGAGCTCGTTTAGAATGAAGCGTTGAATGCGGGTGGCTGTGTCGAGTGACGTGGCAGCAAATGCGATCACCAGCACCGCCATCAGTGTGCGTGCGAGCTCCGAAGATAAACCAACCGCCTCGAGGAAAGCACCACCGCCGAGCACGAACGCGGCTGCCTTGTTGCCGCCCGCGTGTCCCCAGCTGTCGTAGTAGACCGCCCAGCTCAAGTCATCGACCACGCCTTGTCCGGGGAGGGCGCAGGCCCCTACCAAACCGATGCCGGCGACAGCGGCAAGCGTCGAGGCAAGGGCGAGCGAGCCTTCGCCCAGCATGGCGCCGTATCCTATCAATCGGGAGTCTCGGAGGCGGTCGATCTGCTTCGATGTCGTTCCGGAAGACACGAGGCCATGAAAGCCGCTGATCGCACCGCATGCGATCGTGACGAACAAGATCGGAAAGATCGAAGGGGCCCCGGCCTCGGCAGTGCGGTAGACCGGCGCGTCGAAGTCCGGGTGCGCGATGAGGACGCCGAGGAACAAGAGCCCCAACCCGACGAAGAGTTGGTGGCTGTTGATGTAGTCGCGCGGTTGAAGCAGTAGCCAGACCGGCAAGAGACTGGCAATCGCCGAGTAGATCAGAAGAAAGAAGATCCAACCTGTCGTTACAGTGTGCGCGTCGACCCCCATCGCTACGAAGTCGATTGGTGCCTTCGTCCCAACCCAGACGAAGAAATAGAGCACAGCGAGCGCGATCAGAGACGGCCAGAGGAGCTTCACGCGGCGTTTGTAGACGAGCCACCCGATCACGAGGGCCACCACGATTTGAATGTTGATCGGGATGACGCTGGTCGGTTGGCTGACGAACAGTCCCGCAATCGCCATCGCGAAGACCGCGAGCACGAGCCAGATCAGCACCAGCACGAAGCACATGAACAGGATGCGGGCTCGGCCGCTGATGGTCTTGGCCGTGATGTCCGCGATCGAGCGTCCCTTTTCGCGCACGCTCGCGACCAGCGCGCCAAAGTCATGGGCGGCGCCCATGAAGATGGTCCCAAGAACGACCCAGGCGAGTGCGGGTCCCCAACCCCAGTACGCAGCGACGCAGGGACCAATGATCGGAGCCGCTCCGGCGATCGACGTGAAGTGGTGTCCGAACAACACTGCGCGCTGCGTGGGCACGAAGTCGACCCCGTCCTGCAGCTCGTGCGCCGGCGTAACGATGTCCTCTTGGTCCTGGAAGATACGCTCGCCGAGAAATCGCGCGTAGAATCGATACGCGATCACGAACGCACCCAAGACTAGAGCTGCAGCCAACGCCGTCATTCGTCGCGTTGGTGGGCTTTTTAGGGATTTTCGTCAAGTACAATCCTGCTTTCCTTTGGGACGAAAAACGCTAAGGTCCCGGCATGAGTGGGACCTTCCGACCTCATGGCGTGTGGACCGCCCTGGCGACTCCGTTTTCGACGGACCAGCAGGTCGACTACGACTCGCTGCGTCGGCTCATCGAATTCCAAGTGCAGGAAGGCGTCGACGGCGTCCTTCCCTGCGGCACGACGGGCGAGTCGCCTACCCTTTCCTGGCAAGAGCACGATGCGGTCATCGACGCTACGGCGCGCGCCGTAGAAGGGCGGATTGGCGTCCTGGCTGGCGCTGGCAGTAACAATACCCAAGAGGCGATTCGGGCAACAACCCAGGCGAAGGAAGCGGGGGCCACCGCGGCCCTGCTCGTGGACTGCTACTACAACGGTCCGTCCAGCCTCGAGCTGCGAACCGAGTACTACGAGCGAATTCTCGAGAGCGTCCCGGACATTCCAGTCGTGCCCTACGTGATTCCCGGGCGTAGCGGCTGTGCGCTGTCGGCGGCGGACCTGGCGATTCTGCACCTCAACGACCCGAAGCGCGTGCCTGCGGTGAAGCAGGCTACGGGCGACCTCGATCGCATGCGCTTGGATAGGCAACTCGCAGGGCCGGCGCTGAGTATCCTTTCGGGTGACGACGACCTCACGCTTACCATGATGCGCGACGAGGAAATTCGAGCCTGTGGCGTGGTCAGCGTGATTTCGAACATTGCGCCAGGTGCGATCGGTTCGATGGTCCGGGCGCAAGTTGCTGGAGACACCGAAGAAACCGAGCGGCTCACCCAAGCGCTCTCGCCAATCCTCCGCGTCGTGACCTGCTCGGTCACGGTGGTGCGTACGCTGCCGAACGGGCAGAGCGTCGAGGTCACCGACAAGTTCCGCAACCCGGTGCCGGTGAAGACCATGATGGCGGGTCTCGGTATGCTCGCGTCCGCGAAGCGGCCACCGCTGGGACGCATGAGCCCGACAGCTGTCGCGCAGTGCCGAGATGCGCTGCGCGAAGTTCACGCCGCCGACCCAGGAATCCTTGGCCCGGTCGAAGAGGCGTTCGACGTGCGCATCGATCAGCGCCTCGGGGACGACGCAAGATGGTCGGCACTCGCCCGTTGAGGGGACCGTGTACGAAACGCTGATTCGCCCGCTGTTGTATCTGCTGCCTGCGGAGGCTGCGCATCGTTTCGCGTTTTGCTGTCTGCGGCTGCTGTCTGCCATTCCCGGCATGCTCGCACTGATGCGGCGCGTGTTTCACGAGAGCGACAACGCATCGCGTGTGCAGGCGCTCGGCCTCGACTTTCCAAATCCAATCGGGTTGGCTGCGGGGTTCGACAAAGATGCGATCGGCTACGAAGCCTTGGGTGCGCTGGGTGGGTAACCCGACGCCGCGCCTGTTCCGGCTTCCCAAAGACCGCGCGTTGGTGAACCGCATGGGCTTCAACAATCGCGGCTCGGCGGATGCGGTTGCGCGACTGCAGCGACCGCACCGGACGATCGTCGGCGTCAACATCGGAAAGACCAAGGTCGTCCCCGAAGAGGAGGCGATTGGCGACTACGTGGCCAGCGCCAAGCGAGTGGGGCCGCTGGCGGACTACGTCGTGGTCAACGTGAGCTCCCCCAACACTCCAGGGCTGCGCGACTTGCAAGCGACGGAAAAGCTCCGCCCGCTGTTGAGTGCAGTTCGTGAAGCACTCAATGAAGTGTCCCCCGGACGCCGTGTGCCGTTGTTGGTGAAAATCGCACCGGATTTAGCCAACGAGGACGTAGACGGTGTCGCCGACCTCGCACTCGCCCTCGACCTCGACGGTATCATCGCCACCAACACGACGATTCGACGCGACGGACTCGAAAGCAACGCTGCCGAAGTGGAACGTTGCGGCGCCGGGGGGCTGAGCGGTCCCCCGGTACGCGAGCGCTCCCTCGAAGTGCTGAAGCGTCTACGCGCGAAGGTTGGCGACCGGCTCGTGTTGATCTCCGTTGGCGGAATCGAAACCGCAGAGCAGGCGTGGGAGCGG
>JAFDAJ010000250.1 GCA_019313915.1 Deltaproteobacteria bacterium | reverse complement strand
CATCAACGGATCGAACCCGAATTGTAAGAAGATATCCGCGAGGACATTGCCTTCGTACGTGTATCCCCCACCGAGGAAGAACGGGAGCTCCACGACGTTCTTGGCGCCAGCTCCACCGCCCACGTTGACGATGCCGACGCCGCCGCCGATTTCGATGTAGCCGTTGTCGGTGATGTTGGTGATGCTGGCGCCGGAGAACGTGAAGTCGGCTGTGTTCTTCGACGGGTTGGTGATGAATGCGGCGTATTTGTCGCCGTTGCGATAACGAACGTTGAGGTTCATATCCATCGTGAACAGGCCGAAGAGCTCCAAGATGCGCAGGGGGAGGCCGGCTGTGAGCGAGAAGTCGGTGTTCGACGGCAAGACGAGCACGAAGTCGACTCCGATGAGGGCGACGTCGCTTTCGGCGAACTGGTATCGGGCGTAGATCGGGATGTCGCCGTAGCTGGCCTGCGGCGAGAAAATGATGCCGATCAAGCTGACGCCGCCCGGCGCCGGAACGGAGCCGGTGAGCTCGGTGCTCAGACCAAGCTCGAGGTTCTCGATGGGGCTGATCGCGCCGCCGATATCAAGTGAAGAAAATGTACCGGACCCCGAAACGCCTCCGACGGTAAGCCGGCCGTCCGCGCGAACCATTCCCTCACCAAGCACCAACGGACGCCGTGCAAAGCGCACGGGGTACTCCGCCCCGAACGTCGCGACCGGTTTTTCATTTTCTGTTTCCTCTTCGTCTGCGTGAGCCGTTCCGGTCGAGCCGACCAGAAGCGATGCGAAAAGAACCAATGATACGACTCGAGCCATCCTCTTCTCCCAGGCAGTTCGCGCGAGTGTATCGTGTCAGCAGCTCGCGCTGTGAGCTTTTCCACACATCGCTGCCGCCGCCCCGGCTAGCGCTGGCCTCCTGAACAGGCGTCGCAGCCTGCTTGGCCGCTCAGGACTGATCACGGAGCCGGTACTCCCACCGGCACGCGATATCGTTTGCGTCTACACGGGGCGGCAGCTTCAGCGGCTTGCACTCGATTTTTCGGTTGAGCATCTCACCGGAGATCGGCATGCCGGCGACGCAGATGTCGCAGCAGTGTTTCAGGCGAACGTCATCGAAGTGCTCGAAGCGATCCAACGCGGGGCACGCGTGATGAGTCATGATCCCGTGATTTTCGTCGATGAGCTCGAATTCGACGGACAGGATTCCGACCTCGCCCGGCGCGAACTGAAAGCTCCGCAGTAGGCTCTCGACGTCGTCGCCCGTGACCCCCATCGCCTCCTGTCCGATGCTCAGATCGTGTTCGGCGGCCCCGCGGTCGATCCACACGTTCTTCTCGAGCTCCTGCGCCACCTCGTCTCCGTAGCGTTTTCGGACGCCTGTGTACCAGCGGTCGGTCGTCAGCATGTAGGCGAGGGCTGCATAGTTCCACAGCAGTGCCAGCGTCTTTTCGTCGTAGTGGTTCGACACCTTCTGCTCGAAGGCTTCGGTGTCGATCTCCGAAGCGTGCGTTCCTTGAGAGGCTTGCCACGCCTTGAGCAACACCACGAACCCGAGGTCGATGCCCTTGCCTCGGACGAAACTTCGCGCTCGGCCGGGACTGCCCACCCAGGCCGGCTTGCCGGTGCGCGATCTTGCTTTGCCGCCGCGCAACCGTGATGCGGATACGAGCCAGTGAAACCAAGAGCGGTCACCCGACAGCTCCTCCGGCGTTTCGGCCTGATCTCGGTCGGCGACCGTCAGCATGTCGGGCTGGAGCTCCGTGGCGGCGACGATGAATCTCAAATCATCGAAGAAGAGCTCTTTCGGTGTGGCGCCGGCTTTCCTGAGAGGCCACCCGCTGAGCGCAACCGCATCGGCGACGTCCGCCCCACACTTCTCGGCGACCGCAGCAAACCACGTTTCGCACAACTTAGTGTGCGCGTGCGTCGTTCGGTGCCACAGGTCGACCAGTGTCTCGCGCGGCAGCTCGTGTGCTTTCAGGTTCGGTTTGAAAGGCGCTTCCATCACGAATCTCGATTCTCCCACCATTGAGGCAAGTCAGCTACCGAATCCAGAACCGCGTCGGGCCTGATGTCCCCTTCGAGGTCTCGGGGCCGGAATTTGCCGGTCCGAACCAAGATCCCGGTGAGCCCAGTGGCCTGTGCACCCCCCACGTCGCCGACGATGTCATCGCCGATCATCACGGTCTGGGCTGGAGAAGCTCCCAGCTTGCGAACCGCAGCATCGAAGAACTCGGTTGCCGGTTTGCCCATGACCACGGCCTCACACCCCGACGCATGCTCGAGAGCCTTGATGAACGGGGCAACGTCCAGTACCAGGCCGTCGCTCCCTTGTGCATAACGCGACATGCCGAGCGCGATCAGAAGCGGCCGCGGCGGGGCAACGTCCAGTACCAGGCCGTCGCTCCCTTGTGCATAACGCGACATGCCGAGCGCGATCAGAAGCGGCCGCGGCTCCGCCATCAACAAACGGAACGCCCGATTGAGCGTAGCGAAGTCCCACGCCTCGCCGATGTCGCCGATGACGACGCTCCCGGCACCCTGTTCGGCCGCGTCGTCGAGGAGCTCGAGGCCCTCGAAATCCTCGCGAGTCGCCTTGCGGACGAACAGCGCCAGCGGCGTCGCATCGTTTGCGACGAGATAATCGCGAGCCATCTGCTGGTCCGATACCGACAACCCCATGGACGACAAGCGCTCGACGAGAGCGCGTCGCGGCCTCGAGCTCGTGTTGGTCACGAACAGATGCGGGATGTTGCGCCGCTTACACCAGCGTAGCGTTTCAACCGCGCCATCGATGACGTGGTCATCCTGGTACAGCACACCGTCGAGGTCTAAGAGAAGCGTCTGCACAGCCACCTCCCTTGGCAATGGTTTGAGTATACGGCCGTAACCGGGTGTTGGGGAGTGGCTGCGTTCGCAGACGCGCTAGCAGGGGACTTTCTGGAGCATGCTGTACTGGAACCGCTGCTCCTGGCCTTTGGGCGTCACGTGCGTCTCTCGGGCAGAGTCGACCAGCCGAAACCTGCCGGCACCGAGCTCCGCGTGAAGCGCCTTTGGAGAGTAGCGCGCGCAGGGAAGCCCACTGCATTTTTCGGGACCATCCTCCGCGAACGTCGTGATGATCGCATGGCCTCCCAGCGTGAGCGCACCATAGAGCTTGCTCGCATAGCGCCGGCGCTCGTCAGGATCGGTGAGGAAGTGGAAGACTGCCCGGTCGTGCCAAACCTCGTACGCCTGGGGTAGATCGGCTTCAAGCACATCCGCCACGATCCACTGCACCGTCTCCGAAGCAGACCCAAGCCGCTTGCGGCTCTGATCCAACGCAACGCTCGAGATGTCCAAGACGGTCACGTTTTCGTAACCGTTGGCTACCAGGTGATCGACGAGGCGGGCCGCGCCACCCCCCACATCGATTAGCGGCGACTGAGGTGTCGCGCCCGCCGACTCCAGCATTTCCAACGTTACAGTTGGAGCCTCTTGGTACCAGGTGAGGTCTTGGGGCTCCTTCGCGGTGTGAATCCTCTCCCAATGTGTCTTGCGAGTCATTTAGGGTGGCGGTCGGCGGGTCTCCTTGGCGACGTAGTCCCTCCGCGTGGCCCCCATGTAAATCTGGCGGGGACGTCCGATGCGCACGTCCGGGTCTTCCATCATCTCTTTCCAGTGGGCAATCCAGCCTGGGATGCGGCCCAGAGCAAAGAGCACCGTGAACATCTCGGTCGGAATACCCATCGCGCGGTAGATGATGCCGCTGTAGAAGTCGACGTTGGGATAGAGCTTGCGCTCGATGAAGAAATCGTCGGAAAGCGCGACCTGTTCGAGCTCCCGCGCGATGTCGAAGAGCTCGTCTTCGATATGGAGATGGCCCAAGAGACGGTCGGCGTACGTCTTGAGGATCGTCGCACGCGGGTCGAAGTTTTTGTAGACGCGGTGACCGAAGCCCATCAGCCTGCGCTCACGGTTCTTCACGTGTTCCATGAACCCGCGGCAGTCACCACCCTCGTCGCGAATCTCCGTGAGCATATCGATGACGGCTTGGTTCGCACCGCCGTGTAGCGGCCCCCACAGAGCAGAAACGCCAGCGCTGATTGCGGCGTATAGGTTTGCTTGGCTCGAACCGACGAGCCTCACGGTGGATGTGGAGCAGTTCTGCTCGTGATCCGCGTGCAAAATGAACAGCACGTTCAGCGCCTCCACGAGCTCCGGATCGGGCTCATAGGTCGGCTCCGCCGGGTGTGAGAACATCATGTGTAGGAAGTTCCCGCAGTAGTCGAGATCGTTCCGCGGGTAGGCGAGTGGCCGACCCAGCCTCTTCTGATAGCTGAACGCGGCGATCGTCCGGAGCTTCGAAAGCAGGCGCGCGATGTGGCCATCGGATGGGCGTTCGAAGGGAACCCATCGAAGAAGTGGCGCATGTCTTCGTGCAACATGCTGTGGTACGTGAGCAGCCTCGAAAACTCGTCGAGCTGCGTCTCCGTGGGAAGCTCTCCGTAGATGAGCAAGTAGCTCGTCTCCACGAACGACGACTTTTCGGCCAACTGTTCGATCGGGTATCCGCGGTAGAGAAGGATGCCCTCTTCGCCGCTGATGTAGGTGATCTGGCTCGTGGTCGCCCCGGTGTTCATATAGCCAGAGTCGAGGGTGATGAGGCCGGTGTCTTTGCGCAGGCCGCGAATGTCGATTGCGCGTTCGGCAAACGTGCCTTCGACGATCGACATGTCGTAGGTCTTGTCGTCGTATGCGAGTTTTGCTTTTTTAGTCATGAATTCACCAGGGGTTCTAGCGTGACCCGGCCGCCTGGGCAATGACGGCCAGGCAACTCACTCTGGCGGCCCAATGACGACGCGCTCACCCACCCTAATGTGTCGATACGCGTCGTCGAAAGCCTCGCTGAACATAGCGATAACCTCGTCACTGCTATCGTGACCACCCACCCCGATCAGGCCGAGCTTTCGCGCCTCGAGGCTGGCCAGATTGGCCTTCACGTCGTCCATTGTAATCGGCGCGAATATCCCCTGGCCCGATGCAAGAATACGCTGTGCGTTCAGACCGAGCATCTTCAGCCGCCCTTCCGGCACCGGGAAATGGAGACCTCCCACGATGCCGTACAGAGGCTCGCTGAATACCTGGTCGTAGCGCTCGAGCAACTTGGGAATGGTTTGATGGCCGCACCCCACGATGAGGACGGCTCCCCGCTCTGCCACGTGGACCACCAGCGCCTGCTCGTCGATCCATCCGAACACGAGCTGTCGTGGAATCGTGCCTGTGGAGGCCACGCCGTTGCCGATCAGCGTGGGCTCGGCCGCGTGGACGGGACTCAACCCAGGGTAGGTCATCGGGATGGGGACGAACGCGCGCACGTCGGGCAGCGCCACCTGCTCGAGCCCCATCGAGAAGGTGCGATCTTTTTGCCGTTGTTTTCCACCGACATGATCGAAGTGGTTGTGAGAGATGAACAGAGTATCGATGCTGTCGATCGTGACGCCCAAAGCTTTCATGTTGTGCTCGAGCGGGGAGGGTGACTCTTGCAGCGTGTTCTGACCCACGTCGAACAAGATCCGGTGCTCGTCGGTTTCGATCAGGTACGAAACCCCCATCTCGCCGCGGAGCTCCGGGCTCGACGTGTGCCAGTCGACCAAGGGCAAGATCGACAAAGTCTTGGTCGTGCCGAAGTCGCTGACGGGTAGAGGCTCATGTGCGGCAAACTGCTCTTCTGCCTTGCGACCGCCGCTCCTGGTTCGCAGCTCTACGGCGACGATGCCCGCCATAGCCAGCAGAACGAGGAGACCGAGAACCCAGACGAGGACGCGAAGCATGAACTCTCCCTACCTCATGGCTAACCCCGTAGCCAAGCGTAGGTTTCGCGCAATGCGTCTACACCATTGGAACCGATAGGATTTCCGTGAGCCAAGACGATGCGGTCGAAGCCCCAGCCGAGAACCTGATCGATGTCACGGCGAGCCTTCTTCCGGTCGCGAAAAGCAAGCCGCAGCATCCGACTCAAGCCGATTTTTCCGTGAATGCCCCCGGCCTTCAGATACAAGCGGGTCCACCAATCGTCCGCGCTTTCGAAGTTCTCGATGAGGTCTGCAGTGACCAGCGTGCCGCTCGGCTTGTGCCAGAAGATCGTCTCATTGAGTAGCGTGCCTTCGATCGTGAGCGTATCCAGGTCGTCGCGCCAAGCCGGCTCGTTCTGCTCCCCAAGTAGCGCATCCAACCTGAGGTCCGGTCGCTTCTTGCGAAGCCCGGCCGCGCCGTGGAGCTTGGCTTCTGGAAACGCTCTTGCGGCGTCTCCAGCATGGAGATGATGAAAGAGGTTGGGCGCGACGATGTGGCCGACCGGACCGAAGGTGTCGATCTCGCGTTTCAACGAATCGTCGAGGGCGATCGGCGAGTGAATCAGCAGGCTCCCGTCCCCCAAGCGCAGGACGGTCATTCGAGTGCCGAGCTGCCAACCGAGGTACTTGTTCGGCGCACTTGCAAGCCACACTCCCTCAGCGAACTTGGTCAGGCCCATGCCCCGGTTCTAGACGTGCCCGGGTCGGCTCGCAATCCCCAATGCGTCTTCGCCCCGTGCTAGGGCGCCGACACGACACGAGTTGAGGGCGGTACGACTAGCTCTCGAGGCGGAACACCTTTTTGGCGTTCTCGTAGAGGAACAGCCTTCGCACCTCGTCTGGTAGGTCGAGCGCGTCGAGCTGGGCCATGCACTTCGCGGGCTGGATCATTGGGAAGTTGCTCCCGAACAAGACTTTGTGCCGGCCGGGGCCTTTCATGAATCGAACCAGCGTCTCTGGATAGCGCTCGGGCGTGTAGGCGGAAGTATCGATGTAGACGTTCTCGTACTTCGTCGCGAGAGAGATCATTTCTTCCGTCCAGGGATACCCGATGTGTCCGCCGACTATGCGCAACTCGGGAAACTCACAGGCGACTTCGTCGAGGTAGGGAATGGGGCGTCCGGGATCGCTCGGTCGAAGCGGGCCCGCGTGTCCGACCTGCAGGCAGAACGGAACGCCGAGCTCGACGCACTCCGCGTAGATTGGGTAGTAGCGACGATCGTTGGGAGGCAGCCCCCAAAGCCAGGGAAGCTGACGCACACCGACGAAGCCGAGCTCTTTCACGCAGCGCCGAAGCTCGCGGACCGCATCCATGGGGCGATGCAAGTTCACGGAGCCGACGCCAGCGAACCGCTCAGGCCGTGCTTTCACTGTGTTGGCCACTTCGTCGTTGGAAAGGAGCGGCCCATTGGGACCCCACCAGGCGGACGTCAGCGCTTTGGTGACGCCCGCAGCATCCAGCGCGGCCAGGGTGAGCTCGATCGGGATTTCCTCGGGAATCACCTCGAGCCTCATCCAGCGTCGCAGGGACGCAAACATGTCATGGCCAATGAACGGCCCGGTTGGATGCTGGATCCACGCATCGATGATCGGCTCAGCCATGCGCTAATCCTCCAGCCTGAGGCCCTCTTGGGCAAGCCCCTTGCGCGTTATGGGCCTTGTTTCTACTATCGCGCGATGATTCGAACTCATCGATTCCAGGCGGTGCTCCTTCTTACTCTTGGGCTAGCAGTTGCGCCGCTTGGTTGCGACAGTGACTCCGGAGGCACCGGAGGCACTGCGGGGTCCGGTGGGTCTGGTGGCTCGGGCGGTTCTAACGGAGGCGTCCTTCGCATTCTCGTCACCAACGATGACGGCGTGGGCGCGCCGGGGATCGACGCGGTCGTCGAAGCGTTGATCACCAATCCCGACAACGATGTCGTGGTGTCCGCGCCTGCCGAGAACGCCAGTGGAGCCGGAGATTCGACCGTCGACGGTACGGCGCCCCCCGAGTGTGCCAACGGTACCGGTGA
>JAFDAJ010000249.1 GCA_019313915.1 Deltaproteobacteria bacterium | reverse complement strand
ACGCGCGCGAGAAACAGCGGACCGTAACGAGCGCTTCTCTTTCCGGACGCCTACTCTCACGAACGTCTCGGCGACGGGTCCGTACTTGCACTCCGGCGCCTACGACAACCTCGCCGATGTGGTTCGACACCACTTGGATCCACAGGCGGCAATCGAGCGCTTCGATCCCGCGAGCGTCCCACTCGCCGCATCGAGGAGATGCTCGACTTCCTCGAGGTCTCCGGCGAGGCAATCGAGTTCTTCGAAGCTCCGTTCGACTACACCGACGAACAAATCGAAGACCTCGTGGCCTTCCTAGAGACGCTCACCGACCCGTGCGTTCTCGACCGCGCGTGCCTCACCCCCTGGATAGCCGATCCGGCGACCGATGACGTAGATGAGCACCTCCTCGTGGCGGTGGATCAAGAGGGAAACCCCCTTTAAAAGGGGTCAGACGCCCGTTGCGCGCGGGCTCAACCGCGGCCTTGCAGCATCCCGTGCCAGTACATGCTCGGGAGGCCGTACGCCTTGAGCGCGTACATGCTGTACCGTTCCTTGGCCTGATCGAACGGGAATGTCTCCATGATGACCCCGTCGTACCCGAACTCGGCGAGGATCACCTTGCCGTAGCCCGTGACCAACGGGCAGGACGCATAGCCCTCATACCGAGCGGAGAGGGGCTTCTCCGCCCGGAAGGCGATCACGTTTTGCACCAGAACAGGCGCCTGCTTTCGCACGGCGGCGCCTGTCTTGGAGCACGGCAGGCTGCTGCAATCGCCAAGTGCGAACACGTTCGGGAACTTCGTGTGTTGAAGCGTGTGCTTATCGACGCCCACCCAACCGGCTTCGTCGGCGAGCGCGCTCTGCTTGATGAAGTTGGGCGCACCCTGCGGTGGTGTCACGTGCATCATGTCGTACTTGAGCACGAGCTCTTCGCCGTTGTTGACGTCCTTGAACACGGCTTCGCGGCTCTGTGGCCGTATCTCCACCAAGTTCTTCGCGAACTGGGTTTGGATGTTGCGATCCGCGACGACCTTGTTGAGGGCCTCGGCATACTTGGGGACGCCGAAGATCCCTGCGGTGGCCGACGCGTAGATCACATTGGCCTGCTCACGAATCCCGCGACGGCGAAAAGTTTCCTCGGCCAGGTACATGATCTTCTGCGGCGCACCCGCGCACTTGATCGGGGTGGCAGGGTACGTGAAGACCGCGTTGCCGCCCTGAAATGCTTGGATGCTCTCCCAGGTATATGGCACCTTGTCGTAGCCGTAGTTGCTGCAGACGCCACCCTTGCCGATCGCCTCGGGCAAGCCTTTCACCGCGTCCCAGTTGAGTTGAATGCCCGCCCCCACGACGAGCTCGTTGTACGCGAGCGTCTTTCCGCTTTCCGTCTGCACTTCGTTCTTCTCGGGTTCGAACGAAACGATCCGATCGCGAATCCACGTCGCCCCACGCGGCATCACGTCCGCCATGGGTCGCCGTGACACCTCCCGGGGAAACACGCCGCCACCGACCAGAGTCCATATCGGTTGATAATCGTGCGTCGTCGATGGTTCGACGATCGTGACTTTCGGCGCGACTTCCTGATTGAGGAGCTGCGCAGCTACCGTGATGCCGGCGGTCCCGCCGCCGACGATGAGCACGTCGTGTTGTTCACTCATGAGTTTCTCTTTGAAGGGGAGACATCGTCGCCATTCGGCAGGAGCTTAGGATCGGAGCCGAGGCTCTCACCCAGGTTCTCCGCAACCGTGATCAAGAAACCAAGCGCACGTTGCACAGAAGGTTGCCGTGCGGCTCGCAATGCGCCGAGCATTCCGACGCGCCGCGGCGGATGCTCGCTCGCATCTGCAACGGCGCGCGCAGCCAGCCCGAGCGTCGACAACGCCGCAGGGTCCAGCATCCCGGAATCGAGCAAGGCCTGAACCTCGCGCGCCGTCGCCAGCTGCGCCAAACGAAGGAGCGCATTCTTCGTCGACTCAACCAGACGTTCGATCTCCATCCCGTCAGCCGCGGCCCGCGCCATCGTCTCGTCGACGATGTCGGTGAACGTCGCGACAGCTGGCTTGACCTGCTCGGTCAGCTCGACGAGCGTCATCAACGGGGTGAGCGTTTCGGGCCGTGTGAGCCGTTCGAATAGCTCGGACAGGGTGCGCAGACGGGCATCCAAGTCGCCATGCTGGTTGGCCCAGTCGTCGATGACGTCTACCGCCGTCGAAGTCAGCGCAGGGGCGGCGTCGACGGCCTGTGCGATGGGTTCGAGGGTCTGCTCGAGCCGTTCAAGCCGTGCTTCGATACGACGCAACGTTGCTTCCAGGTCAGACCTGCTTTCGCCTGGACTTGTCGATCCCGTCGAGGGGACCACCTTGGGATCCATCCGCTTGCCTCCACTATTGCTCCTTATAAGCAGGCGCCGCCATGAGCAAGAGTCGGATCAACCCCCCTCGAGCGGATTCCCTAGTAATTCCGGGCCGCGATCCCGGGCAGTCTGCATCAGCCTCGCCGGCCGCCCTTCAAGGCTCGACGGAGCTACTGACGGAGCGTTCGGTCGTGGTTAGTGTGGGGCTATTCCAGGCAGAATGGCGGCCGTTGGCGGTCGTTTCCGGGGGGATCAGAAAGGCTAATATTGTCCTTGACCCCCATTGGTTCCGCGCTAACTTCGGCGTCCCTTTGCGGGGGTCTGCGGACATTCCGCCGATCGATCATTGAAAACTGAATCGGAATCAATAGTTACGTACTCGGGTCCCGAGTCGTGCATCAAATCGCACGACTAGGGTCAATTCAAAAAGAGTGGT
Source organism: Deltaproteobacteria bacterium (assembly GCA_019313915.1). Classification (GTDB taxonomy): domain Bacteria; phylum Myxococcota_A; class Polyangia; order Polyangiales; family Houyiibacteriaceae; genus SG8-38. Next base: position 1,141 of record JAFDAJ010000249.1, on the reverse strand, counting down.
CTCAACTTCGGTTGGAGACCGCAATCCGAGAGCAACACGCAATTCAAATGTGATGCTCTAGGGTGAGTTCTTCGGAGCTCATCCTAGTGTTGCGAGAGCAATCTCGTGGCACTCAGGACCGCTCAACAGTTCAACTGGAGAGTTTGATCCTGGCTCAGAGCGAACGTTAGCGGCGGGCCTAACACATGCAAGTCGAACGAGAACGCTCCTTCGGGAGTTATTAAAGTGGCGCACGGGTGAGGAACGCGTAGGTAATCTACCCTCCGGCGGGGGACAACATTCCGAAAGGAATGCTAATACCGCGTAAGACCACGCTCACTACGGTGAAAGCGGTTAAAGGTGCCTCAAAGCACCACCAGAGGATGAGCCTGCGTCCCATCAGCTTGTTGGTAAGGTAATGGCTTACCAAGGCGAAGACGGGTAGCTGGTCTGAGAGGATGATCAGCCACACTGGCACTGGAACACGGGCCAGACTCCTACGGGAGGCAGCAGTGAGGAATATTGGGCAATGGGCGAAAGCCTGACCCAGCCACGCCGCGTGTGTGATGAAGGCCTTCGGGTCGTAAAGCACTGTGGGGAGAGACGAAAAAGCGCATGAGGAAATGCTTGCGCCTTGACGGTACCTCCTTAGCAAGCACCGGCTAACTCTGTGCCAGCAGCCGCGGTAATACAGAGGGTGCGAACGTTGCTCGGATTTACTGGGCGTAAAGCGCGTGTAGGCGGACTCGCAAGTCGGTTGTGAAATCCCTGGGCTTAACCTAGGAACTGCATCCGAAACTGCTTGTCTTGAGTAATGGAGAGGGTGGCGGAATTCCCGGTGTAGAGGTGAAATTCGTAGATATCGGGAGGAACATCAGTGGCGAAGGCGGCCACCTGGACATTTACTGACGCTGAGACGCGAAAGCGTGGGGAGCAAACAGGATTAGATACCCTGGTAGTCCACGCCGTAAACGATGAGAACTAGGTGCAGCGGATATTGACCTCTGCTGTGCCGTAGCTAACGCGTTAAGTTCTCCGCCTGGGGAGTACGGCCGCAAGGCTAAAACTCAAAGGAATTGACGGGGGCCCGCACAAGCAGTGGAGCATGTGGTTTAATTCGAAGCAACGCGCAGAACCTTACCAGGGCTAGACAAACTAAGAA
>JAFDAJ010000248.1 GCA_019313915.1 Deltaproteobacteria bacterium | reverse complement strand
CCTGGCGCGCACGGCGCGTTCGGCGCGACTTTGAAAGGCAGCCTGCACCTCGTCATTCCGCTGGCAGAGGACCGAAATCACGCCGGGCCGCGGGGCGGTCAGGCCCTCGAACAGGCGTTCTTGAAAATCAGGGGCGGCCACACAGGTCTGGAGGAAGTAGACGCCACGCATCGCCAGCGGCAGCGTTTCAATGGTCATCGTGGAAGGCACGCTTGTGTCGGAGGCCGGGGCGTAGACCTCACGCAAACTCGAGCGGTGAGCCACGATCTTGATCGGCATGCCGCTCTCGAGCAGCGACATCATCTTAAGCAATTGCGCGCCACCGTCGTCATCCAGACGTGCCATGACGACAAAGGGAGGACACGACCGGAGCTCGCCGGGCCCGAGATTGCGCCAGTTGAAGTCGGCAAAGACCGCGTCATGGGTTTCGGACTCGTACTTGGAGCGGATCTCCAGTTGGGCGATGCGAAGGGTGCGAAAAACCTGGGCGATCCGATTGAGGTGTTCCTCGGCGAGCTCCCGAATTGCGTGCTCCTCCTTCGCAATCTCGACGGTGGCAAAATCGGCTGGAGTGATCGAACCGGCCTCTTTCATTTCGCCGAGCGTCTGGATGAGCTCCTGCACGCGTTTGAGCCGTTCCGGCGCCATCGCCCGTGAGACCCCACTTTCGCCGAGCACGCGGGACAAGGAACCAACGTCGAGGTTGGTGGCGGCAAAGGGCCCGAGAGCGCGCTCGAGGTGGTCGGCGTCGTGCCCGTGGCGATGGTACTCGTCGAGACGAAGGACGTTTTTCAGTTCGGAGATGGTCTCGGCAAGAGCATCGTTGAGAGCGGCGCAATGGTGGTGCCAGACATCTTCGACGGGTTGGAGGATCTGCTCTTTCATGACGAACACACGGTTCAGCTGACGGTGTAACGGTCCATCGCGGCATCGAGTCGCTGAACGAAGGTCTGATGATCCGGCCGATCCTGGCGGCTCCGTCGGATCTCCTCATAGGCGGGTACATCGGGATTGCGATAAATGAGACCCATGGGGGCAGGGTCGACGCTCACCGCGACGCGTTGAGCTTCGTTGATGTCGCGATGGTTGTGCGCTTGAGTTTGGCCGCGCTTGAGTAGCAAGGGGTGAACGGGGATGCCGTCTTCGTGCTCCAGGAACACGACCGGGAAGTTCAACCCGCCCTCCCCGAAGGCTTTGGGCATGAACACCGGGCACCGCTGCAGGACACGCACAAAGGAAAGTCCATGGTGGTCCCAGGCCTTCTCGATGGTCTCGTCGAGATGAGCGGGCAGCCAGGTGGCAGTTTGGGCGAGGAAGGAAACGTTGGTCATCCCCATCACTACGCTGAGGGGGTTCATGGGTTGAAGATAGGTGCCGTGCGGGGTTGTGTTGGTTTTCCATCCGTCCGGCGTGGTCGGCGAGACCTGCATCTTGGTGAGCGCATACACCTCGTTGTCGAGCACCAGTACGACGGCGTTGATGTTGTAGCGGATCGCATGCAGCCAATGGTTGCCGCCGATACTGAAACAGTCACCGTCGCCCATGATCACGATGACAGGAAGCTCGGGACGTGCGAGGCGCACGCCCGTGGCGATCGGCAAAGCCCGACCATGGATGCCGTGAAAACCGTAAGTCTTGAGATAGTGGGGGAGGCGGCTCGAGCATCCGATGCCGGAAACCGAGACGACGTCCTCCGGATCGAGGTTGTTGGTGCGCAGCATGCGCTGAAGCGACGCTAGCACTCCATGGTCGCCGCATCCCTTGCACCACCGGGGCTTCTCAGATTCGTAGTCGTCGAGGGAGTGCGCTTCGACCGTGCTGCTCTCGATGACGCATAGGTCCGTGAGGGTGGACATCGTTAACTTACTCCCTTGAGTGTGCGAAGGATTTCACCGAGGCTTTCGACTCCCGGTTGGTCGCCGAGGATGCGTTTGATTTGGTCGAAGATTTCCACCGGCATGTAGGGGCGGCCAGGGACCTTGGCATAGCAGTCGATGTCCAACAGGGTGGCGGCCCGTAGGACCCACGCCAACTGGCCGTAACGACGGTTTTCCTTTGTAATCAACGGGTCCTCCCAATCATCGCTGTAGTTGAGCTCGACCGTGATGATCTGGCGAAAACCCGAGAAGATATCGTGAAGCCCGGGGGGCAGGGGACTGAGGAACTGAATGTTGAGGGAGGAAACCGCGAGGCCTTCGTCACGCGCCATGTCGACGGCTTCCTCGATCGCTCCCCGCGTGCTGCCCCAACCCACCAGGAGAAGGTCGCCTTCGGGCTCTCCATGCACGCTCGGCGGATGCAGGCTTCTCTGCAACGCGGCGAGTTTCCGGCTGCGCATGGTGTGGCCGCGCTGGTTACTCTCGGAGTCGTAGCAGGCCTTTCCATGGACGTCGTGGTTGAGCGAAGTCGTCACCCCCATTCCGCCCGGCTGCCCGGGGATGAGACGCTGCGAAAGGCCCGTCGTTGGATTCCAATCGTAAGGTAGGGCTCCCGGTGACACCGGGCTGAGGTCGAGCGGAGGCCGCCGCGGTGTTTCGCAAACATCGGGACGATCGAAAAGCTGTTGACCGGTCGCAAGGTTGGCGTCGGAAAGGACGATGACGAGCATGCGGAATTCCTCCGCGATCTTCCGTGCAACGGAAAGAATGTAATAACACTCCTCGATCGTGCTCGGCGCCATCACCACCTTGGGTGCGTCTCCTGGAGCACCATAGAGCGCATGAAGCAGATCCGCTTGCTCGACCTTCGTCGGCAACCCGGTGCTCGGGCCACCCCGCTGAACATCAACGATGACGAGCGGTGTCTCGGTCATCACGGCCAAGCCCTGGAACTCCGTCTTCAAGGCCATGCCTGGCCCGGAGGTGATGGTAAGCGCGGTCTTTCCGGCGTAGGAGGCCCCGAGCGCCACGCCGATTGCAGCGATCTCGTCTTCGGCCTGATGGACGAAGCCACCGAACTCTTCGAAGATCTCCGACAATTCGTGCGAAGCGGAGGTCGCCGGCGTGATCGGATACATGGAGCACATCTCGAATCCGGCCGAGACGGCGCCGAGCGCGAGTGCCGTGTTCCCGTTCATCGCCACTTTCGGGACATCTGTCGGGACAGCCTGGATTTCGAAGCGTTCTTCCAAGTGTGTGATTCCGTATTGATAACCAGCGGCTGCGAGCTTCACGGCCGTCTCGATCACCTCGCGGGTCTTCTTCTCGAAGATGCCGCGAATCACATTCTGGAGCAGATTCACGTTCTTGTTGTAGAGGGCGCACAGAACGCCCACCGCAAACATGTTCTTGCCCTGTTCTGCATCCTCGACGTGGCGGAGCGTTTCCTCTTGCAGCGGGATCTCGATGATGGTCGCCCCCCGCGCACGGAATGTGTCGAGCACCTCACGGTAAGAGAGCCGATACTCTTCGACGTCATGAGTGGCCCACTGATCGTCGATCAGCACGAGAACTTCGTCGGCAAGACTTCCAGCTTCGAGGCGCGAGAGCAGGGCCATTT
>JAFDAJ010000247.1 GCA_019313915.1 Deltaproteobacteria bacterium | reverse complement strand
AGTATTTTCATTCGGTGCATCTACTTTTCCCTCAACTACAGCAACTACGTGTATTTGGCGTGTACCACCAAGCCAGCGTTGGAGACTAGTCTGGGTGTCGCGAAAAGCGTGGCCTACGCGTGGCTCAACCAAACGAGCTCCAGCCCCACGACGAAAAACGGTCCCGCAAAACGGAGCCGCAACCGCTATATGGAGCGGGAAATGAGATTCGAACTCACGACTTCAACCTTGGCAATATTCGCCTAGCCCCCAACACCATTCGGGAAACTCAGCAACATCAACCACATAGTGTCCCGTGGCGTTGCGTGCCGTCCCCTGGTGTCCCGTGGAAAGTGGAAGGTTGAGTGGAAGGATCGTAGGCATTCGCGGACTCCCCGAAAGGTGGCAAACTCGGCAGAGGCTCTGAATTTGGCACGCTCTATGTTGTTTCGATGCATGCTCGCGCTAGCGCTCATCGCCTCAATGGCGTGCGGCCCGGACAACGCCGGGAACCAACCGGTGACGCTCGGCCAAACGGTCGGCGTCAATACGCACTACGGCTCGTATGGGCCTGTGAATCACGAAGCCCTCGCCCAGCTCGCCAACGCGGGGATCAGCTTTGTTCGGAACGATTTGACTTGGGACTCGGTCGAGACGGAAGCCGGAGTATACGATTTCGTGGGCTCCGGTTACGACGAGCTGGTCGATCGCTGTGAGTCACTCGGTCTACGGATCCTGTTCATCCTCGACTATGGGAACTCGCTGTACGGAGATCCAGATTCGGTGGTCAGCGAGGAAGCACGGGCCGCTTTCGCAGCCTTCGCCGGCGCGGCCGCACAACGCTACGGGGGCCGCGGGCACGCCTGGGAGATCTGGAACGAACCCAACCTCGGAGCCTTCACCCCGGAGCTTTATGCGAAGCTCGTTCGCGCCACAGTTCCCGCGCTGAGGTCCGCAGATCCGAATGCCGAGATCGCAGTCGGAGCATTGGTCTTCGGGACCTTGTCTGAGATCACCGAGGAACTCGGCATGGGCTTGAGTGGCTCGCGCTTTCTCGAAGAGCTCGCGGCGACAGGTGTGCTGTCGCTCGCCAACGAAGTCACCATCCATCTGCATCGAAGCGCGCCCCCGGAGGACGCGACCGGAGACATCGCAAACGCGAGGGACATCCTGAAGCAAGCCGGCTACGCCCTCCCCGTCTCGAGTGGCGAGTTCGGATACAGCACGTACGACCCGGACGCACCGCCGACCGGCATCAACTACCTGCAGGCGGTGACCCCCAACCGACAAGCCAGCTACGTCGCCCGGATGCTCCTCTCGAACTACGGCCAGGGTGTTCACCGCAGCGTCGTCTTCAAAGATACGGATACGCAGGATCCAGAACCGGGTAACCTGGAGCACAACTTCGGCTTGATGGCCCACGACGCCACAGCGAAGCCGTCCTACGCCGCACTGTCGACCTTGACGGAGCTCCTTGGCGAAGCGGGTCCGCCGGAGACGATCCCCCTTGGTGAGGGCGAGCACGCCCTCCACTTTGTGCGTCCGGATGGCATGCAGATCACTGCGCTGTGGGCAGAGCAGAACGCCACGTGGTTACTGCGCACCAAGGGGCCTGGTGGTGCAAGCGTGCTCGGACGAGATGGAAACGATCTGGCGCCGACGGGCCTCTCCGATGGCGTGCAGTTGACGATCGAAGCGGATGACGGTCCGATTTATCTCGTCGGAGACGTGACGGTTCTAAGAGGGGACTGACTACAGGCCGCAATTGTGCATTATGAACCCATCGTAAGAAGAATCGGAATCTTGCTGTTGGCGAGCACGGTCGCATCGTCGTCCGCGTGCAAACAGGACGGCGAACTCGATTGCCGCGCAGACGGTGTGGATTGCACGCTGGCCGAGGCCGCCGTACAAGCCGGCGTGCTGGTCGGCACCGCGTACAACGAGTTTCGCGATGATCCGGAGTACATTCCTGCGCTGATCAACGATTTCAACAGCGTGACGCATGAGGGCGCGATGAAATGGGCCGCGACCCAGCCTGAACGTGGCGTGTTCGACTTCGAGCGAGCCGACCGGATGATGGAGCTCGCCGAGTCCAACGGCATGTCCGTCCGCGGCCACACGCTCGTCTGGGAGCAAGCCTCGCTGGACGCCACCCCGGACTACGTGCTTGACATCACCGACCCTGAAGAGCTGAGGGCCCTCATGGCCGACCACATTCGCACTGTGGTGGGCCGCTACCGCGGGCGGATCGATGCGTGGGACGTCGTCAATGAGCCGCTCGAGACAGCGGGGTCCGAGATCTACGAAAACCACTTCTATCAGGTGCTCGGTCCCGGCTACATCGCAGAGGCCTTCGCGCTGGCGCGCGAGGCGGATCCGAATGCGACGCTGTTTCTCAATGAAGTGTTGGTGAGCAGCGCCGGCGCCAGATTCGATGCATTGTTCGAGCTCACCAAGGACCTCCTCGAGCAGGGTGTTCCGGTCCACGGTGTGGGCTTCCAGGGGCACTTCCTGACCAAACCCCCGATCTACGACGAGCTCCGCGCCAACCTCGAGAGAATCGCGGCTCTGGGTGTCGTCGTCGAGCTCACGGAGGTCGACATCATCCTGCACGGAACGGGAGACGAAGCGACGCGGTTGGAGCGGCAGCGCCAGGACTACTTCGACATGGCCAGCGCGTGCCTGGCGGTAGAAGCCTGCGAGCGAATGACGCTCTGGGGTTTCACGGACCGCTACACATGGATCGATAGCTTCTTTGGCGCCGGCTTCGCGCCCTTACCGTTGGATGACGACTACGCACGCAAACCGGCCTACTTCGGGCTGCGTGATGGGCTGCTGAACGGGAGCGGCTCGAACAAAACGACCGCACCTACACGGTGACCGTTCGACCAAGAGCGCGGCGCCGTGCGTGACCCCGAGGTTGATGGGCAAGAGGTCACCCTCGATCGCGGCGACGAGACCTTCCCAGGATCGATTCGGGCTACAAACACGACCGAAACAACAGGTCGCACGGCCTCCGCAAGTTTGATACCCCCGGTGCGAGCCTGTCGAGAACGAAAAAAAGCCGACCCCGAGAGGCCGGCTTCTGGAGCGGGAAATGAGATTCGAACTCACGACTTCAACCTTGGCAATATTCTCTTAGCCTCGAACACCATTCGGGAAATCCAGCAACATCAACCACCTAGTGTCCCGTGGCGTTGCGTGCCGTCCCGTGGTGTCCCGTGGAAAGTGGAAGGTTGGGTGGAAGCCGAATAGTTACTGAGCTTTGGTCTGAACTGGGCAAGTAGACGTGGTCAGCCTTCGCGTCCGACGAGGAAGAGGCCGTCGCCATCGGGCGTCCGGAAGCTAAACGAAAACCTCGATCCGGTCGTCCGCAACCCGGTGCTCGACGGGGTGGAGCTTCATGAGGGGTTTGGGGTTGCCAGCTGGTTTCGTTCCGATGAACTCGCCGTGGGTGTTGAAGTAGAAATGATGAAACGGGCACGACAGGCAGTCGTCTTCGAGCTTTCCGCCGCGGCCGAGGTGTGCGCCTTGATGCGGACAGTGAGCCTCGAAGA
>JAFDAJ010000246.1 GCA_019313915.1 Deltaproteobacteria bacterium | reverse complement strand
CGAGCCAACCGACCAAGCATCCGAGCGCGGCCCCTCCGACCACAACGGCCCAAGCCGGAACCGCAGGGGCCACCGCGCGCGAAAACGCGTACAAAGTAGGCATCATGAGCGCGATCGCCCCGCCGACTATCGTGTACCGTCGAATCACAGCGAAAGGATACGCGGGGTACGCCCAGCGACCAACCTAGGACTTGAGGACCCGATACCCAACGCCACGTACCGTTTCGATGTGAACCGCCCCCGCGCCTAGCTTTTCCCGGAGCCTCTTCACGTGCGTGTCGACGGTCCGTGTCTCTGCGTTGGGCGAATACCCCCATACTCGTTCTAGAAGCGCATCCCGCGACTGCACGCGACCCGCGCGGCTAGCCAAGTCGAGGAGCAGCCTGAACTCGAGCGCGGTGAGGAGGACCTCTTCGCCCTGAACCTCAACTCGATGCGCAGGGACGTCGATGACGAGATCGCCCAGGGCGATCACCTGCGGGCCATCGACCTCTGCGGCGGGAATCGTTCGCCGTAGAATCGCCTCCACCCGCAGCACCAGCTCCCTAGGACTGAAAGGCTTCGGCACGTAGTCGTCCGCGCCCACCTCGAAGCCCACCACACGATCGACCTCATCGGTTCTAGCGGTGAGCATGATCACCGGCAGACGAACCGTCTGGGCTTTGCGGCGCAGGCGCCGGCACACTTCGAGACCCGAGATGTCGGGCAGCATGACATCGAGCACGAGCAAGTCCGGTTGGCTTCGCTGGATCTCGGCCAAGGCGGTGTTGCCGTCATGGGCAACCGTGACGTCGTGACCCGCGCCGCGAAGGTTGAAGGCCACCAACTCGGCTAGGTCTGTCTCGTCCTCTACGACTAGGATTCGTGAACCCATTTTCTGGTGCCTGAAGCCTGCTCACCCCTTGTGACGTCTGTGTGACGGACACGTTCCAAGCGAGCAACCACGAGTCTACACGGCGGGGGCCCGACCACAACGCTGAACGAGGCCAAAATGCGTGGGAATGAGCCCTTCGGACTTAGCGTTTGAGCGACGCCAAAATGGATGAGAAGGTTGGCCCCGAGGTGCCATGAGAATACCACTTGCCAACCTGCTTGTGCGCAATCCCTTGCCCAAGGTGGGCGACTTGATGACCGAGGTCATCCGTACCAGCGATCGAGTTGAGAAGCTGATCGAGCTGCTGGAGAAGGGCGACCAAGCGGGAGTCGAACGCGTGGCCAAAGAGATCAGCGCGATGGAGGGAAAGGCCGACGATGCGAAGAACGCGGCCCGCTCAAAGATGTCCGTCCGCTTGTTCATGCCGGTGGACCGACGAGACGTGCTGAAACTGATCAGTCAGATAGACGCGATCGCGGACTGTGCCGAGGACGTGGGCGTGCTTCTGACGATTCGCCCTTTGACCGTGCCCGAGGGTATGAAGCCCGTTCTGAATCTCTTCGTGGAGCGCGTGTTGGAAACGATACGCGAAGCCGCAAAGCTAGTCGACTTGATCGACGACTTGGTGGAGTCAGGGTTCGCCGGGCCTCCTGCGGAGCAGGTGCTCGAGCAAGCCGCAATCTTGGGGCGCGCATTGGCGACATGGCCAATCACGCCGAGAACGTAGGGGATCAGTTCCGGCTTTTCGTAGCCGGCTAGGCCAGTTTTCATGGAGCTGACGACGATCGTCCTGGCCGTTGCGGCCATTGCGGGCCTCTACATGGCCTGGAACATCGGAGCCAACGATGTGGCGAATGCCATGGGCACCTCCGTGGGGTCGGGCGCGCTCACGCTCAGGGGTGCCATCATCGTCGCCGCGATCTTCGAGTTCGGCGGCGCCATGCTGGCAGGTGGATCGGTCACCAATACCATCCGCAAGGGCATCGTCGACGTCGATGCATTGGGTGGGGATCCGATGGTGATCGCCATCGGAATGACCTGCTGTCTGCTCGCCGCAGCGCTTTGGCTGAACATTGCAACGTACGCCGGCTGGCCCGTGTCGACCACGCACAGCATCGTCGGCGCCGTGGTTGGCTTCGGCTTGATCGCAGGGGGTTTCGGCGCTGTGAACTGGTTGGTGATGGGTAAGATCGCCGCCAGCTGGGTGGTCTCTCCGCTTCTTGGCGGCCTCTTGGGGTTCTACGGTTTTGTGTTCATCAAGCGACGCATCCTGAACGTCGACCGGCCGCTGTTGGCGCTGCGAGGCTGGGGCCCGATCATGATCTTTCCCATCTTTGCAATCCTCGCGCTCAGCGTTCTGTTCAAGGGCCTCAAGCCGCTCAAGCTCGACTTGGGGCTCGGACCCTCAATCGGCATCGCCGTGGCGGTGGGCCTGCTGGCCAGCATCCTGTCGGTTCCATTGCTGCGAAGGGTCACCCGAAGCGCTTCCGAGGACAAGGACGAGCACACGCACCGCGCGGAGCGAGTGTTTCTGGTGTTGCAGGTGCTCACTGCATGCTTCGTCGCCTTTGCGCACGGAAGCAACGACGTGGCCAACGCGGTGGGCCCGATGGCGGCCGTGTTTGGTGCGACGTCGGGCGATTTGAGCGCACAGGTAGCCGTGCCTCATCGCATTCTTCTGGTCGGGGCGGTGGGCATCGTCGTCGGTCTTGCGACCTACGGCTACAAGATCATGGCGACGATCGGAACCAAGATCACCGAGCTCACGCCTTCGCGGGGCTTCGCGGCGGAGTTCGGAGCAGCCACCACGATCGTGATGGCGAGCAAGCTAGGGCTTCCGGTGAGCACCACCCACACACTGGTGGGCGCTGTGATCGGCGTCGGTTTCGCCCGCGGCATCGGGGCCATCAACACCAGGGTGGTGGCCGGAATCATCGCTAGCTGGTTCATTACCGTGCCGTTCACCGCGATCCTGGCTGCCGGCCTCTTCCTGGTCGGCAGGATCTGGCTGCCCTGAGTGGCCGCTCTCACGGCCACGCGCTAAAGCACCGCCCATGGCCCTGTCAGTCGGCATCGTCGGGCTCCCAAACGTTGGGAAGTCGACCCTCTTCAATGCGCTCTCCGAGAAGCAAGCGGAGGCAGCAAACTACGCGTTTTGCACCATCGACCCGAACGTCGGGATCGTCCCGGTTCCGGACCCGCGATTCGACAAGTTGGTGGCGCTCTACGGCCCCAAGAAAGTCGTTCCGGCAACTGTAGAATTCGTCGACATCGCCGGTCTCGTGCGGGGGGCCTCCAAAGGAGAAGGCAAGGGCAACGCGTTCTTGAGCAATATTCGCGACGCCGACGCGGTCGCGCACGTCGTCCGCTGCTTCGAGGATGAGAACATCGTGCATGTCGACAATCGCATCGACCCGCTGTCGGACATCGAGACCATCGACACCGAGTTGATTCTCAAGGACCTCGAAACGGTTCAGAAACGCCTCGATAAGGCGGAGCGCGCCGCCAAAGGGCAGGACGCCCTCGAGAAGAAGGCGGTCGGATTCTGCAAGCGCCTCGAAGAATCCCTCAACGAAGGGAAGCCGGCGACAGCGATCGAGCCGAACGACGAAGATGAAGCGTTGGTGCTCCGCGACATGTTCTTGCTCACCAGCAAGCCGTCCTTTTTCGTCGTCAACGTGAAGGATGACCAGCTCGCCAACATCGACAACGACCCACTGGTTACCCAGGTTCTGCAGCTCGCAAAGGAGCGCCGCGTCCCGGTCGTTGCGATCAGCGCGGAGATCGAAGCCGAAATCATGCAGCTCCCCGAGGACGAGCGCGCCGAGTACATCGAGTCGCTCGGCCTCGATGAGCCCGGCCTGCACAAAGTGATTCGCACGGGCTACGAGACGCTGGATCTCATCACGTACTTCACGGCGGGCGAGCCCGAGGTCCATGCCTGGACGATCGACCGGGGCACCAAAGCGCCCCAGGCCGCCGGAAAGATTCACTCCGACTTCGAGCGCGGTTTCATTCGCGCCGAAGTCATGAAGTGTGAGGACCTATTCGAGCTGGGCTCCGAGCACGCGGTGAAGGCCGCCGGAAAGCTCGCCGTCGAAGGCAAGGAATACGTCGTGCACGATGGCGACATCATGCACTTCCGCTTCAACGTCTAACGACGATCAGTCGTTGTAGGCCCTGAACGCGACGATCTTGCCGCAGTCCGTCTCGTTCAAGAGCACGCCGTCCTCGTTTTCGCCCATCGGGTGGTTCTCGCCCGCGCCGATGCCGACCTTCAGATTGGAGTCGGTGTACGCGAGAAAGACGCACATCTCTTTACCGCCTAGCCCGTAGACGAGCGTACGGTCGGTATTGTTGATGTAGCCGCAGTCGACCTGCAGCCCCATCGCGCCATTGCTGTTCATCGGGGGGTCGATCGTCTTGCCAATGGGCTCGCCGACCCGATTCTTGATCTCGAGAACCGTTTCCCGTCGACCGTCCTCGTGGGCAAAGCTCAGATTGAAGAAATTCCCCCACTCGTGATAGTGCGCGAGCACGTAGTAGATATTGTAGTCCGAGACTTCCCCGAGAAACTCCTGAAACGAGTCCTCGAGATCGCACGTCATCGAATATCGCGACTCGGTCGGGACTCCGTCTACCGCGGGTGCAATGGCAAGCGACGTGTTGCTGAAGCTGAACGGCGTGAGGCGAATCTCGACCTCGTCGGCCGGAACGGTCTCGACGTCCATCGTCATCGCGCTGTCGAGCGGCGCGGCCGAGATGTTCAAGAGATGGATGCTCCCGACGATTACGCTGTGCGGGGGTATCTCGATCACGGCTCCGTCGGGAAACGCTTGAATCTCTTGAAACGTCTGGGTCGACTGAGCAAAGAAGACACCACCAGCTGCCGCTGCCAAGAACTCACGAAAGTTGCGGTCGCGGCAACGCCACGTACCTTCGAGCGAGGCGTCCGGTCCTTCGACCTCAGGGTTGGGCGGATACGCTGTCTCCGGAACGAAGAACCAGTTTGAATGGTGCCAGCCACCATTATTGGTCTGCCGAATCTTTGTCACGTAGAGCGGCTCCTCGTTACCGAGAACCCAGCTCTGGCAGACGCCAGAGATCTCTTCGCCGACCTCGACGGTCTGAGCACCGTACGTGTGGCTGAGCATCGCCGTGAACTGGCCGGTGCCCCCGGTTCCGCCCGTCCCAGCCGTGCCACCGTCGCCAGCCGTGCTGCTGTCACC
>JAFDAJ010000245.1 GCA_019313915.1 Deltaproteobacteria bacterium | reverse complement strand
GCGACGGCTCCGAAGCCGGGCGCGTCACGGGCTTGGTAGAAAGCGACGAGTTCCTCGAAATGATGGGCGCCGTTCGCTGATCGGCGCGCCACCATGCTAGCCTCCGCCGAGGAGTAACCGGGATGAGGAAGAGCACCATTTCGAGACGGGAGATGCTTGGCGGCACCGTGTATTTGGCGGTGATCGGAGCGATGCCGATCGCTCTAAGCGCGTGCACAACGCCGAAGTTTCGCTGCGGTAATGTGAGCGGCCTGAGCGAAGGCGATTTGGAGCTGCGGTCCGCGCTCGAATACCAGGACGGATCAGCAACAGAGCTGCTCGAACTGCGCGTTCTACAAAGTCGGCAAGGAGAACCAATGTGGAGGATGCACGCTGGTGAAGGGTCCGATTCATCCGCTGGGGTATTGCAACTCTTGGGCAGCGAAGGGCTGAGTCTCTGACGTCATGGCGTTATTCGAGGTGCGCGGCCTGCGGAAGGCCTTCGGGCGAAACGTAGTCCTAGACGGGCTCGACCTCGATATTTTCGACGGTGAGGTCGTCACGATCATCGGGGAGTCCGGCTCCGGTAAGAGCGTTCTGCTCAAAGCGATGATGGGTCTTCTCGAAGTCGATGGTGGTAGCATTCGCTTTGATGGAAACGAAGTCACCGGGCAGACGGAGCGACAATGGATGCAGACGCGCCGTCGCATCGGAATGCTGTTTCAGGAGTCCGCTCTCTTCGACTCTCTCGACGTGTACGAAAACGTCGGGTATGCCCTGCGGGAACAGACGACGATGACCGAAGAAGAGATCGCACTTCGAGTCAGCGAAACGCTCTCGCTCGTCGGCCTATCGGGGATCGAGACGATGTCACCGGCAGATCTGTCCGGAGGCATGCGCAAGCGTGTCGCACTGGCTCGCGCGGTGGCGGTTCGCCCCGAGGTCGTCTTTTACGACGAGCCTGCCGAGGGCCTCGACCCAATCAACGTCACACGCGTGAACCGTATGCTTCTTGGCTTGCAGAAGACCTTGAATGTCACGTCGGTCGTCGTGACGCACAACCTCAAGGCCGCATTTGCGATCAGCGACCGCCTCGCCCTCATCCACGACGGCACGGTGGCGGCTACCGGCGCTCCCGAAGGGTTCCTCGAATCTGAAGACCCCGTCGTGCGAGAGTTCATTGGCGATCGAATGAGGCAAGTCCTGCGTGCAAGTTGAGTTCGTGGGGGCGGTCGGTGGAAACGTCACCGGCTCGCGGCATATCGTCCACACCGAGAACGCGCGCATTCTGCTCGACTGCGGTCTTTTCCAGGGCCGCCGTTCGGAGACGATCGAACGCAACCACAACCTCGGGTTCCGCGCGAAGGACATCGATGTGATGGTGCTTTCCCACGCGCACATCGACCACTCGGGCGCCCTCCCTCGGCTGTACCGCCAGGGTTTTCGCGGATCGATCTACTGCACGCCGGCAACTCGGGATCTCTGCGCGGCCATGCTGGAGGACTCGGCAGAGATCCAGGCTCAAGACGCCGCGTACATCAATCGCAAGATCGAGAAGGACGGCTCCGACATGAAGCCGGTCGAACCGCTCTACGACCAGAACGACGTCGTGGGCACGCTTGGGCTCATGGTCAGCGTTCCCTATCATCGGACCCAGCAGATCGCCGACGGAGTGACGCTGACGTACTACGATGCCGGGCACGTGCTCGGAAGCGCGATGGTCGCGCTCGACGTCGACGTGGTTGGTGAACAACGGCGTCTCGTGTTTTCGGGCGATCTCGGCCGGCGTAACATGCCGATTCTCCGCAACCCCGAGGTTCCCCCGGGGGCGTCGTGCCTGATCATGGAAAGCACCTATGGGGACCGGACGCACGATCCGATCGAACAGATGGAAAACGAGCTTCACGATGTGATCACCCGGACCATCGGGCGTGGCGGCAAAGTGATCGTGCCGTCCTTCGCGCTGGAGCGCGCACAGGAGGTCATCTACGCCCTCAAGCGACTCAAGGATCAAGGCCGGCTTCCCGATGTTCCGGTGTACGTCGACTCGCCACTGACCGTGAAGCTAACCGACGTGTTTCGGATTCATCCGGAGTGCTTCGATGACGAGACACGGAAGATCCTGATCGAGGGGGACTCTCCGTTCGACTTCGATGGGCTGCGCTATGTGTCGTCCGTAGAGGACTCCAAGGCAATCGATCACAGGGACGAACCATGCGTGGTGATCTCGGCAAGCGGGATGTGCGAATTCGGGCGAGTTGTGCACCATTTGGTGGCGGCGATCGAGAATCGTGAGAACACCGTGCTCATCGTAGGCTATCAAGCCCAGCACACACTCGGGCGCCGACTCGTCGAACAGCGCACAAGGGTGCGGATCTTCGGCGTCGAACGGGACCGGCATGCAGAGGTCGTCGTCCTCAACGGATTCAGCGCGCACGCGGGCCAGGACGATCTGTTGGCATACGCGGAGGCTGTGCGTGAGGCGGGGCCCCTTCGGCACATCGCGTTGGTTCACGGCGAGGACCACCCGCGCAACACCCTGAAGGCGCTGCTCGAAGAACGTGGCTTCCCGAGCGTTGTGACCCCTGTCCGTGGCGATCGACTCGATGTATGACGCGGACCGCAGAGACGGTGTGAACAGGGGCTTGGTGGGATGTGGGGTGATCGTGGCAATCGCGGTGGCCCTCGTCGCGACCTGGGCCGGTAGCTACAGCCGTCTGGTGAAGCTGCACGAGGCGGTCGACAGCGCATGGGACGAGGTCGACGGCGCCTACCAGCGGCGGGCTGACCTCGTCTCGACTCTGATGGGGACCGCAAGAGGGGCCGAGCAGACCGAACGAGACGCCTGGGCCCAATTGGTCGAAGCGCACGCGGCCGTGGAGCGGATCGATTTCGGGTCAGCGCCTGATTCGGAGCAACTCGCGCAGTTCGAGGCAGCGCAGTCCCGACTGTCGTCCGCGTTGTCTCGCGTGGTCGCCGCGGCCGGGCCCTACCCCGGACTCGAGGCCGCCGAGAACGAAATCGTGTTGGCGCAAGAGCGTTTCAACGACGCGACGCTCCTGTACAACAAGACACGCCGTCGGTTCCCGACCATTCTTCTTGCGAAGGTCGCGGGCTTTGGGAGCAGGCCGTACCTCGACGCGAAGCCGACGCTCTAGGGGTCGCTGTGCAGTTGGCCGTGCCAGTACACCCAATTGGCCCAGGCTTCGGGGATCGAGCTCGCTGGATCGACCCGAAATACCACGACGGGAAGCCACTTGGGTTTTACCGGTGAACGCCGCAACCGAAGGCCCGCGTGCCGTGGAGGGCGATTGCCTTTCTTCTCGTTGCAGCCGTAGCAGGCCATGACGATGTTCTCCCAGTTGGTTTTGCCGCCTTGCGACTTGGGAAGCACGTGGTCGTAGGTGAGTCCGCGCAGGGCGTGGCGCGCGCCGCAGTACTGGCACCTGAAGTCGTCACGCATCGCGACATTGATTCGCGAGAACTTGATGGCGCGCTTGCGGCCGACGATCGTTCGAAGCAGCCGCACGACGGCGGGCATCTTGATGCAGATCGTGACCGAGCGGATGTCCTCGTCGTACTCTTCGACGACTTCGACCTTGCCATCGAAAATCATGCAGACGGCGCGTTGCCAGCTGATAATCCGATGGGGCTGATAGCCCTGGTCTAAGACAAGGGTACGCATTGCAGTCGAAAGCTCGTATAGCGCGAACGGGGGGAGATGTGAACCGGGGAGCGTCGAGGGGTGGGAAAAGTTGTGAGGTGGATCGCGGGGGATACCGTATCGAGCCGTGGGGGAAGCCTCTCGCTAACAGTTGCTATGGAAGCTACGGCTGCTCCACCTCTACCGCGCCGATGTCG
>JAFDAJ010000088.1 GCA_019313915.1 Deltaproteobacteria bacterium | reverse complement strand
AGGGTGGCAGCGTTTCGTCGCGAATCGCGACGCACGGGGTCGCCACGACGTGGCGCTTCGCCAGAAACCGCCGGCGGGCGCCAGCTCACGACAACACAAAGGAATCACCGACAGCTTGCTTAGGTTCGGGCAACGTCGGTGGGATCTTCTCGCTCTACGTGCGCGCAAATAATGCGCTAAGCCACACGCAGAACGCAAGGCTTGCGTATCGTTTTATGTCGAGTTACTCCGTTGCGCAGAGGGCTCAAAAGGATGTCCCATGAACGTCTTGCTCATCTGGCCGAAATTCGAGAGCTTCTCTTTCTGGAATTTCGAGAACGTCTGCGAGATCACCGGAACCCGCTACATGACGCCGCCGTTGGGGCTCCTGACGGTTGCAGCGATGCTCCCCGAGACGTGGGAGCTCAGGTTGGTCGACGAGAATGTGGAGTTGAGCACCGACCAGGATCTCGAGTGGGCTGACGTGGTCTTGATGGGCAGCAAGATCGTCAGCCGAAGCCGGGCACTGGAGCTGATCACGCGGGCCAGGGGTTTGGGCAACATCGTGGTGCTCGGGGGTGCGGACGTGACGGTCAATGCTACGCCCTATGCCGAAGGCGGAGCCCACATTCTCTGTGTAGGCGAAGCGGAAAGAACAGTGCCCGAGCTCGTGGCTCTTCTGGAAAACGGGGATCGCCCAGAGGGCCTGGTCATCGCAGCCGATGGCATGGCCGATATCGGCGACGCGCCGCCCCCTCGCTTCGACCTCATCAGGCATAGCGACTACCTCTATCTGGCGCTTCAATACTCGCGCGGGTGCCCGTACACTTGTGAGTTCTGCAATGTGATCGACATCTTCGATGGGTATCGATTCAAGCGGCCCGAGCAGCTCTTGGGAGAGCTCGACGTCGTCTATGCCACTGGATACCGCGGCCAGCTCGACTTCTTCGATGACAATTTTGGTGGCAACATGAAGAAGGCCAAGGTGATGCTTCGAGCGCTGTCACAGTGGCAGAAGGATCACAAGTATCCGTTCACGTTCTCGACGAGCATGACGCTCAACATCGCCAAAGACGAGGAGCTGCTGAGGCTACTACGCGAGGCGCGCTTCAAGTACTTCCTCGTGGGCATCGAGACGCCGTCCGAAGAGGCCCTGGTCACGGCATCGAAGCCCCAAAACACCGGTTTCTCCATCGCGGAGGCGGTCGACCGTATCTACAGGATCGCTGGTGCAACTGTGCACTCTGGTTTCTTGCTGGGCATGGACGGTGAGCCCGACGACATCAAAGAGCAGATGATCGCCTGCATCGAAGAGACGTCGATTCCGTGGGTCATGTCATCGATCATCTACCCGCTGCCTGGAACCGGGATGTCCAAACGTCTCGAGCGCGAAGGCCGCCTGTTTCCAGCGGCTCGAGTGGACCTGCCGAAGACCGCCAATGGCGACATTGCCCGCGACCAAATCTCAGCAGGCGTCCAGTTCGTTCCGCAGCGGGACCCAGCCACGCTGGTGTCCGACCTGCTCGAGATCATGGAGTACTCCTACAACCCTGCCAATTACTTTGCGCGGTGCGCCGACGTCGCTTGTCGACTCGACACCGTGCCAAATCTGATTCCCGGATGGAGGATCTTCGCGCGGAATATGCGAACGTTTGTGCGGTTGTGTTGGCGTGCCACCAAGAATCCCTCCATGCGTGGTCCGTTCTGGAAGGCCTTCACAAAGGTGCTCTTCAACAACAGCAAGGGCATCGAGGCGCTGGCTACGCTCGCCGTGCTCTACACGCACTTTCAGGGAATGATCCCCTATTGTCGAGAGGTTCTCGAGGCCCAACGAGCGGCTATGTTAGAGGCAGGCAGTGAGCAGTGGCTCGCTGCACAGATGGCTGAAGATGTCGGTTCACCTTCGCCATTTGTACACGCGGCCAAGACGGCATAGCTGTTCGCTATGCCCCTGGAACAAAATCCCTGGTCGGGGCGGCTGGATTCGAACCAGCTAGACACCGAGAGCTGAAGGGGACGAACAGCGGCTCTTGAAGTGCCTATCATCGGGTGGCGTCCAGATAGCCAAGCAGGTGATCGCTGAGGTCGCGCGCATCGTCTCCGGCGCCGTGGATGAACGAAGACTTGCGACGACGGAGGAAGCTCAGGCCCATCAAATACATCCCCGGTGAGTCGACGACGCCGGCCTCGTGGCGGATTCGACCTTTGCGATCGAGCACTGGCACATCCAGCCAGGAATAGTCCGGGTGAAATCCAGTCGCCCAGATCACAGTGCGAATCTCACCGCTGTCGAGATCGATGTCGAGGGGAGGAGACGCAGGCACCCGTGTCGACTCAAAACGCTCGACTGGGCCGACTGCGCTGAGATCGTGCTCCAGCACCCATTCGTCCACAGTATTGAGCAACCTGTTCATCTTGAGGTCGGCCAGCGCGCACACGTTGTGCAGAGACCCTGAGAACTGTGCTTTGCGGCCATGGACTCCTGCGAAACGGCCAACGAGCTTCACTCCCATCTTTGAAAGACCGTTCAGGTCCAAGGTCGCTCGTTCATCCGACCCGATCAGCTGGGGAGACGGTACATTGCGTGCTCTGCGGATGTCGTCCACTTCGTCCCAGGTCATGTCGAGCAGGCCGGCAGCGTCCATCCACCACAGGATGTCTTTGTCGCGGTAGACCCTGGGCATCCTGACGTGCTCGCCAACTGCAAGGATCACGGACCTGCCCGACGAATGGACCTCATGCGCGAGCTGGAGTCCCGTCGAGGAGGCGCCCACGACCAGCACGCCGCCCTCGGGGAGCTGCGCCGGGTTCCGGTACCGCATCGGTGTGAGTGTCTCGAGAAACGAAGGAAGCGCTTCAGCCCCACGCGGCACGTTGGGGATGTTGCAGGCCCCGGCCGCGAGGACCACAGCCCGACATTGCCAGCTTCCCCGAGTCGTCTCGATTTCGTAGCCGTCGTCATTGCAACGAACGGATGTAACCTTCGTGTGAGTCTCGACCGGCGCGGATATCACCTGGGCATAGCGCTCGATGAAACCGATCACTTCGGGCATCGTCATGAAGTCATCCGGGTCATCGCATTCGTATGCGTAGCCCGGCAAGCGACTCTGCCAGTTGGGCGTCAGAAGGCGCAGCGAGTCCCAGCGCTCGGTCTTCCACGAGTTGGCCACCTCGCCGCGTTCGAGGACCACATGGTCGATCGAGCGCTCGGCAAGGCAGCGACTCATGGCTAGGCCGGCATGTCCGGCTCCCAAGATGACGGCACTCGTACGCACAGTCACTCGACCTCGCCCGGACCCTGGCACTCGCGGGTCAGACGACCTCGACGGTGACATTTGTCGGGTTGGTGATGATGTCGAACACCGACGACCGCTTCTGCGACTGGGCGACCAAAGCCTTGATGTCATCCTTCGATGCATCACCGTCGATCTCGTACGTCACTTTGATCCCGTCGAAGCCGGTGCGCACGTCCTCGTCGATGCCGAGGATGCCCTGGATATCCATCCCACCCTCGAGCGTCGCGGTCACCGCCCGAAGTTGAATTCCCCGGTGCTGGGCGACTGACGCGATGCCAGCGGTGAGGCAACTGGCCAGCCCGGCGAGCACCAACTCAACGGGCGTAGCCCCGTTATCGTCGGAGGAGAAGACCTCCGGGTGATCCGCTTCGAAGGTGAACTCTGTCCGGTGCTTCTGCTCCTTGCCGAGCCCAAAAAAGCCGTGCACGGTTGAGCGACTATGGGTTCCGCTGATCCACTTGCAGCTCGCGCGCCAGGTGAATTTGGCTCCCTCTGGCGCATCCCGAAGGGCTTCGCGTGCGCCGAGCAGCGCTTCAACATTGACGCCGTTGTCTGCCTTCTTGTCGTTCATGGTCTGGTCCTTGTGTCGAGGATACTCGTAGTGCGATCTTGTTGGTGCTCGTGGGTCTTCCAATCGACGGGTGATCTCATAGTAAATTCAAATGCCCATTCTCGTCTCTGACAAAGTCGAGATAAGCAAGAAAGATCCTGCCGAGGGGATGGATGGGACGGACCGAAGTTTCTCAGTTTTGCGTCCGGTCAGGCGACGAACTTACGTGGCTGACCTCTTGTCTCCAGCCGCTTTGCCTAGAACTGACGAAAATCGAAGACTTAGAAACTTCAGCCGGTCCCTCACGCCCTTATCGGCCAACGTGCTAAGACGTTGCGTGATGTCTCGACTTTCTGGCCAACGTCGGTCGGATCATCTCCATGACCCAATGAACGAATGCTACGGTCGATGACCACGAACCCGGAGCCGGAAGTCAGTGCCGGGAAGGCCTACGACGAGACGTCGGTGTTCATTCCCGAAAACCTGTTGCGCGAAGCCCGCCGTCAGCGCGGCTTGGGCGACCAACCCGTTCCGGACGTTTGCGTGCTCGACCCCGACGGCGACATCGTCCGCCAGCTGCGGGCGAGGGGCCAGGCAACCCGACACGACGACTGGGCCTGCTACCACACAGACCTCTGGCTCACCGCTGTCGACGGACGCCAGATCGGCATCGTGGCCTGCGCGGTCGGCGCGCCATTCGCGGTGCTTGTCGCCGAAGAGCTCGCCGCGTCCGGCTGTTCGCTGCTCATCTCGGTCACCTCTGCCGGCGTCATCACACCACTGGGTGACACCCCTTACTTCATTCTCATCGAACGATCGCTTCGTGACGAAGGCACCAGCCTGCACTATCTGCCACCAACGAAGTGGAGCCACCTTACAGCATCTCTCGAGGCCGCTCTCGATGGCGCCTTCGAGGAGCTCGATGAGCCGGTGCACCCCGGCGCGTCATGGACCACTGATGCGCCGTTTCGAGAAACGGAGACTGCCATCGCGGCCGCACGAAGCGTCGGCGCGCACGCGGTCGAGATGGAAGCTGCGGCCCTTTACGCCTACGCCACGGCCCGCCAGCGCGATGTGGTGTGCGTTGCCCACGTCACCAACTCGATGGCAGCCGCGGGGGACGACTTCGAAAAAGGCGAAGCCGATGGGACCTACCGAATCCTCGACGTCGTCGACGCCATCGCCAAACGCCTTCGCCCCTGAGCTCGAATCCAGTCGCCCCGACCAGTGGTTTCGGCGGGGTTGTTGATCCCGACGAAGGCGTATCGAAGTCGATCAGGCCCCGTGGGCCGTGAAGTGTCGAGGATCTGGTAAGCACAGCCTCTGACGAGGTATTCTTTCGGGGTCTGGAGGTGGCTATGCGAGTACTCGGCTGTTGGTTCTGGGGCGTTTGTTTGGCGATGAGCGCATTTGGCTGCGGCGAAAGTGGAGGTGGCGCAGGAGGCATGGCCGGAACCGGAGGCATGGCCGGAACCGGCGGCGCGGCTGGAACCGGTGGCTCAGGGGGAATAATCGGACCGACAGCCACGGTCAGCGGTACGGTCGGTGACGGAGACGACGGCAGCTTCATGCCGGTCGAAGGCGCGACTGTATCGGTGCTCGGCACATCGATCAGCGCGACGACGGGCGTGGCGGGGAGCTGGTCGCTCGAGGCGCCGGAGGGCGAGGTGTACTTCCAGGCTTCGGCATCGGGTTCCTGGAGCTCGATCGTTCGTCGCGTCGTGCCACCTGAAGGCTTCACCGATGTCGAGCTCGAGGTCATTCCGGACGCGCTGGTAGCAGATATCGGCTTGGCGCTGGGCAGGACTGTGGACGAGGCGAAGGGAATCGCGGCACTCGAATTCGACACGGTCGGCCCCGCCGGTGATCAGTCGGCAACGCTCGATGAGGACGCCGACTTTTCCTTCGCCTTTGATGTAGCTGGTGATCCCCAAGTCAGCACCACACTCATCTCCGGGGGCGACAACCAGCTCATCTTCGTCGGCGTCGAGCTCACCGAGGCGCTGACCGTTACACCGGAAGGCTCCTCGGGCGGGGAGTTCTGCTCGGTACGCTTCAGGGCCACTCCGCCCATCTTGGCCAAGAGCATCACCGAGGTCGAGGTATCCTGCGCGCTGGTCGTGGCGCCCTAACCGAAGCTTGATGCGACGACCGAAGGCATGAACTCGCACCGCCATTTGTGGATAGGCACAGTGGTCAGCCTCGGCATCACGGCGCTAGTTCTGTGGCCAGCTTTTGGGGACCCAGGCGAGGACAGCTTCCCGCTGTCGACCTATCCCATGTTTTCGCATGGAAAGCACAACCCCGATCTCGTCCTCACGCAAGCATTGGCTGTGTTTCCGAACGGCGACCGCAAGCCTCTGCCGCCCAAGTTGGCCACTGGCAATGAAGAGGTCATTCAAGCCATGCGCATGATCATCGACGAAACTTACGGCGGAGAAGAACGCGCGAAGAGTTTCTGTCGCGACATCGCCGATCGGATCCATCGTGCTTCGGCCCCCCGTTGGAAGGAAGCGATCGCGGTGGAAATCGCTCGCAGTCACTTCGACACCGTGGCCTATTTCGAAAAAGAGCCCAAGCCCCTCAATCGACGAACGCTTCAGCGATGTCTGGTCAAGCGATGAATGAGGGTACAGCGCCGAGGTCGTTCAGGTGGTGGTTCCCGCAAGTTCCGGCCGAACGACTGGCGATGCTCCGCATTTTGGTTGGGGCCTACAGCGTGGTCTATTTCGGCGTTCGCCTTCCGTATTGGCTGAGCTTCGCAAGGCATCGCGCCGTTCAGTTCCAGCCCATCGGTGTCCTGTCTTCGCTGGACGATCCTCTCGAACCAGCGGTCTATCAAACCCTGGTCTTCCTCACGTTCGTGGGAAGCGTGTTCTTC
Source organism: Deltaproteobacteria bacterium (assembly GCA_019313915.1). GTDB lineage: Bacteria > Myxococcota_A > Polyangia > Polyangiales > Houyiibacteriaceae > SG8-38. The sequence continues at coordinate 5,177 of JAFDAJ010000088.1, read as the reverse complement.
CTCCTTGGGTTTGGGTACCGAGCCGTCGCTCCGATGTTCGCGGCGTTGCTTCTTATCGTGCTGACCTACGCGAACTCTTGGGGCGGCATTTTGCATACCGACAATCTTTGGCTGCTTCACGTCGTGATCCTGGCGCTTGCCCCTGCGGCCGATGCTCTGTCCCTCGATGCTCGAAAGGCACCGAGCCCGGCTTCGCCCCATTTCAAGTACGGATGGGCGATTCGTTTGATGTGTTGGGTCGTCGTATGCGCATACTTCCTGGCCGGGCTCGCGAAGCTCAAGAACAGTGGATGGGGCTTCGTCGAAGGAAGTTCCCTGCGCAACTTCGTCGCCATGGATAACGTGCGCAAGATTGAGCTCGGCAGCCCTCATTCGCCCCTGGGGCCGTTGTTCTTGCCCTATCCTGAAGCATTCCAGTTCTTGGCCGTCGCCAGCCTGGGGCTCGAGCTGGGCGCACCGCTAGTGATGCTCAACCGAGGCGCCGCCAAGCTCTGGTCGATCGCAATGTGGAGTTTCCACATCGGGGTGCTCGCTCTCATGGCAATCCTATTTCTCTACCCAGTTACCTTCATTGCGTTCGCCCCGTTCTTCCGGACCGAACGCCTCGCCGGGTGGCTGCGGCGGCGTGTCAGCAAACACCTCAACGGGCGTGAGAGCACGCTCAATCCGGGCTGAGGTCCGAGAGGAGCTCTCCACCACGCAGCATTACGGCACCCGCGTGCTGCACGGTGTCGATCCGTATGACCGGATCGAGATAGTTCCATGGGACGCCACCGATCGCTGTCCACGCACTACGAAACGGATAGGTGTCACGCGGCCCATACTGGTTGTGCAAGAGAAATCGAACAGATGCGGCGATGCCCTTTCGAAGCTCAGCGTCAGGACGTCCCTGGCGCACCGAGATACGATATGCTGCGATCAGCGCCTCTGTTCGAGCCGCTGTCGGCGTTGTGTGAGGTGGAAAAAACGGACTGAAGCCGACACCCCCGACGTAATCGGGGAAGGTGGTTTCGCCCTCCGCGTGCTGCAGACGCTGGTAGAAGCCGGCCACGTCGCGGCACAGCTTTGCGTGATGCGGGTCCCCATAGAGACGATGAACCTCATCGGCAGCTAGGCACGTCCAATGTTCCTCGATAAAGAACAGATCCGATACGAAGAAATCCCAATATGGGCCAGCCATGAAGTCGAGGGCGTCGCGAGCCCCCTGTAGGTGGCGCGCCTCTTCGGTCACCTGGCCGGAGATCGCGAGCGCCAATGCCGCCTGACCTGCCGCGTAGAAGACTCGAGGACCTGGCACCGGGCGCCCGGTTGCCGTGTCCAGCACGAACTGGAAATCGCCGTTATCCTGCTGCAACCTCATCACCACCTCAGCGAGCCGGTCGATTGTAGTTCGGTAGCGATCCGAGCCCGTGACGCGCGCGTGCGTAGCGAACGCGATCAATGGCAACGCCTGCGAGCCGAGCGTAGCGACTCCTCCACCAGCCACACAGCGAAGACCATCACCGCACTCGCCGAGCTGCTGCTCCAGCCAATCGAGTGCTTGTTCAGCGCCATGTAGAAACTGGGTCTCGCCCGTCGCCTCGCTGAGCTCGAGCAGGAACCATGATGTTCCGGCGTGGCGCGGGATGGCGTAAGGCTCCATGTCGACCTTACCGCTTTCGGGATAGAGCTTGTACCGAAAACGGCCGTCTCTTTGCAAAGCCTTCACTATGTAGTGACCCCCGGCCAGCGCACCTGCTCGAGCATCCACGGCGGTGGGAGCGCGCTCTTCCATCGGGCGACCGCGGTAGATGTCGAGAGTCTCGCCGTTGTAGTGGACCCATGATTCGGTCCGGGCGCGGCGCAGGTTGGTGACCTCGCAGTCCGGGGATCGTCCGGCGTTCAGGCATAGAACTCGTCGGGCTGCGTCTAGACGGACCCCGGCCTTGAAGTCTGGGATGAACGAAATTGGCGTCTGCTCACTCAACATCCGGCCAAGCACCAGCTCGTGCGGTGTGATGGTGAACCGGTGGCCGTCTATTTCGCCGGTGATTCCATCGAGACCGGGCACGATGGACAGCGCCGCCAAAATGGCGTTGCTCTCGTCTATGTTGGTCTCCGCGACGATGCGGTCGATGGCGACAGCTCGCCGGCGTACTGGGACGCTGCGTTCGCGGCCGAGCTCCAACGCGGCTGCTTGGGCTGCGGTTGCCAGATTGCCGCCGACCTCAATTCGTCTTTTGATCTTGCCCGCCCTATACACACGAACCACCCAGTGATCGTCTCTATCGTTCTGATCGGTTGGCAGCAGAGGAACAGCTTCGTTTTCGACGACTGCCATGAGGTGGCGTGACATCGCATCCCGATCCGCAGCGGGTGTCGGCTCCCATGACGTAAGGGTCGCGCGCGCGTGGACCACCATGCAGTAAAGGACGACCCCTGGGACCAACACGGCCGTGACCGGCCAAATCCTGCGGAGCGCGCCCGGCTCCCGCTCGAATACACCGATGCTCCGTAGCTTGAAGATCGGTAGCAATCCAACGAGTTCGATGAGCAGGGCGAGGATAATCAACAACAACACGGCGACACCGATTCCCACTTCGCCGTAGAGCCCCCAAAGATAGGCTGCGCTCGAAAGGAGACCGACGATCAGGACGGCCAAGAAACCCAACTGATAGAACGCCGCCAAACGAGCGGCGAATCGGCCGGCCCGGGTTCCACTAAACAGACCGACCGCCGAGGCCAGCAGCAAACCCGCCCACACGCCCAATGCTACGGGCCAAAACCACCCCCCGCTCCACAACAACCGCATCAAGCCTCCGACTACGGCAGCGCTGAGCAGATCAAGCAAACCGTACAAGACGCTCGCTTTCCCACTCGGTCGTCTGGCTCCGTGCGGAGCCGGCAGGGAAGGTGTGCTCATCTCGGCATCCTGTCACAAACCATCCTGTGGGTGAACGCCCTGCCTGCGGAAAAACCTGGATTTACTACAGGAGGACCGTCATTCGATCCTCGGCCATCGGCAGCCCCACCTCCGAAGCACGCGACAGCACGTCTTCGCTCGTGTGCGTGATCACGATACGCTTGCACGTGAGCCTCGCGCGATTCTCCTTCTCGAACACCTCGCCTTGGATGTGCGATCAAAGCGTGACGCACAAGACTGTCAATTGCGGTTCGCCCTATTGATTGTCTGAGCGTCAACAGTTGCGTTACCATCGCCCGCAACGAAACAGGGTTTAGCCGTGCCTGTCCCGGCATTGGTGCGCCCGATGAAGAGAGGTTTTCATGCTCCAGGTTGGTTTCGCTCGTCGGCTCCTCACGTTTTCTTTCCTGCTCTCTTTCCCCGCGTTCCTCTTCGGTTCCTCGGGCTGCGGGAGTAGCGGATCGGACGGAGGTGGTGGCGGGGTCGGTGGCGCCGGTGGCGGTGGCGGCGTGAGCGCGCTGGAGGAGTCCCTCAACGTCTTGGGTGTCGACACGACCGCGACGGTTCGCGTCGACCCCGACCAAGACAACCTGCCGGATGACTACAGCCCGCTCGGCTCCTCTGCTTCGTTTGGCAGCCCCGATGAGTTCAGCGACGAAAGCGGTGCCAACAAAACCGACGAAATCTTCATCGTCAACGCCGCGGTAAGTGGGGGCGCCAGCCGGATGAACGTCGTCGAACAGGTGGGCGTGCAGATCAACGGCGACGGCAGCGTCAACCCGGGAACGACATCCGTACTCCATACCCTTCCCGATGCTGGGAACGAATGGATCGACGAGACCCAGGGCGGCGACAGCGACAACCAGCAAGCGTTGCGGGACGTCGCGGCGGGCGACGTCGATGACGACGGTCTCGAGGAGATCGTCATCGTGTTCGTAGATACGTCCGCGGCGGATCGCGTTCTGAAGATCAAAGTCATCGAAGACATGGAAGACGGCTACGCAGAAATCGAGGAGACGATTGCCGACGGCGACGCAGTGCTTGATGTGTCCATCGCGACGGGCGACTTCAACGGCGACGGCGTCGACCAGGTTGCGGTCGTGCTCACCAAAGAGGGCACCTCCGAGTTGCTCATCGTGAGCCCACAATCTGGTGGTAATGGCGAGCGTGCCAGCGGCTTCACCGTCGACGAGGCGCTGAGCAAGACGTTCGAGCACACGGTGGAATCCGCGATCGACACTGTGGAGATCGCCAGCGGCAATCTCGACTACGATAACGCCAACGAGCTCGTGGTGGTCGTCAACGAGCTGGTGACGAATCCTCTTGGCGGCGTTGCAACCTACTACGTCTACGACGACCAGAAGACCTCCTTGGACTTGCTGCAAACCGGGCCGGTCACCGGCACCGACGGGCAAGCCTACGTCGCGAGGCAAGCCGATGTGACCACGGGCGATATCGACGGAGACGGCCTCGACGAGGTGGTGTTCGCCGGGTTGACCGACTTTGGCACCAGTTGCGACGACGACTACAACGCGATTCTGACGGCCCTCGACGACGCGAAGCACGGCCTCGAGCCGCTCAGCGCGAAATTCTTCGAGCCGTTCTTCAGCAAATGTCCCGCGTTTGGGCCGTGGCGTCTGAGGTTCATTCACGTCAACGCCTTGGATTTGGACGGCGACGGATTCGATGAGGTTCACGCGAACCAGTTCGTGTTCGAGGACTTGGTCGACACCGGTGCGTTCGGAGAGCCCATCCACGAGATGCCGGAAGACATCTTCGTGGACGGAGACACCGATGCGGGCGCGTACATCACCTCCGCGTCCACCACCATCGCGACGGGAGACGTGACCGGTGACGGGCGGGAGAACATTCTAGTGTACACGCCGTGGCAGACGGACGTTCGTATCTTCGGTCTCTCGAACATCGAGACAGTGGGCTTCGCCGAGCTGAGCCGAATCGAGGCGAACTCTGGCGCAAATACGCAGACCAAGATCGGTCCGCTCCTCGTCCCGGTCAACGTCGACATGGACAGCCCCGTACTGAAATACTCCGATGGCGAATACCAACTGGTGTTCACCGAGCCTGTCTTGATCGCGCTCTTAGCTGCAGCCCCCTGCGGAGACGGCATCGGCCAGAACATCGATGCGTGCTCTGTCTCTTTCGGTCAGACGGAGAGCTCGACGATCGACGCCTCGATTACGGTCTCGGTCAAGGCCGGCATTCATGCCGGCGTGAAGACAGGCGCCAACGTTCCTTTCGTGGGTGACGTCGGGGC
>JAFDAJ010000244.1 GCA_019313915.1 Deltaproteobacteria bacterium | reverse complement strand
GTCACAGGCACTCTCGAAAAGCGATAGAAACGTTCAGCGCAGCCCGAGCTTGCTTAGCATCTTCCTTTGTGTTCCAACACAAGACTGGATTGAGCCGCAACCGCGGCGAGACGAGTTTGCGATGAAGCAAGCCAGCTCGACTCTGATTGAGCTCACAGAAGCCGTCTATGACCTGGAATTGGAAGACGGTGCGTGGATACCGAATCTCTTGCAAGTCGGGCTTCCGATCCTCGACCACGGGCTCGGCGTTGCTGCAATTGCGTACACGCGGGACCCCAGCGCTCCGGACTTCATCGTGCACCAGAAATTCGCCGCGTCGGGTCCCCCTGACCTCGTAGCGCGGCTCGACCGTGGGGCGGGCGAGTTGCCCCGCGAGGTTTATCGGGAGCTGTTGCGCCCCGGCCTCGTTTCGACACTTTCCAAGGTGGCGGCGGACCACCCGGAATGCTTGGAGGCGTACGCGCGGCACATAGAGGGTTGCCGTGACGTGTTTGGCATGACTGCGGTCGATCCCAATGGTCTCGGAATCTTGGTGATCGCGTGTCTCCCGGAAGTCACCACGCTGAGGGGACGAGAGCGTGAGCTGTGGAAGATGGTCGGCGCGCACGTGGCCGCTGGGCACCGCCTGCGCGGCGCCATGGTCAGCGTGAAGAGCACTACCGGACTGCCGCGCGATGCCGAGGCGGTCATCGACCCAACACGGATCCGACTCAGTGACGCAGCCGGCCTTGCGCAGAACAAGGAAGCCGCCCATGCGCTGCGCGAGGCCGCGGTTCGAATCGATCGTGCGCGCGGCAAGACGCGAAAGAGCGACCCTGGTGGAGCGCTCGAAATGTGGAGGAGCTTGACGGAGGGTCGATGGTCGCTCGTCGACTGGTTCGACAGCGACGACCGACGTTTCGTGCTCGCTTTGCCGAACGCGCCCCAAGTGATCGACCCACGGGGACTTTCCGAACGGGAAAGCCTCGTGGCGACGTACGCCATGCATGGCGACAGCATGAAGCTCATCGGCTACCGGTTGGGGATTTCCAAAGCGACGGTGTCGAGCACACTGAAACGCGCGATGCGGAAATTGGGTGTCAAAACGCGGGCTCAACTGATCGAACGATTCGGTGCATTCGAGCCACCCGCGTAGCGCCTACACTCTTATGAAATCACGGGGCTCCGGGGTGGAGAGTGTCCCACCGGCCACCGCTGTCGGGCTGCTGCCCCCACTTCCTCTCGACAAACCACGCCGCCGCTGCAAACCCAAAGTACGACGCCAGCGCCATCACGGCGAACTGCCTCGTCGAGTCGGGAAGGGGTAAGAGGGTGTTGCTGTACTGGATCCCGAGCAACACGATGCTGAAGATCCATATCGGCAACTTGCTTCGCGCGTGGCGCGCGTAGATCGCGACTCCGACCAAAAGCACGCCGGCCTCGAGGACGAATGCGATCATCGGATGGTTCCACAACCCGAAGCCGACTTTGTATTCGTTCCCCCAAAGCGGAAGCTTCGCAACGTGTACGGGGAGATCGAGGATCCAATGGGAGATCACGCAAAGGCCGATCACGACGCCGCCCCGTCGTCCCCAGGCGAGGCTCCCGAGCCAGCCGAGGATCAACGCCCAGCCCATCGAGGCGGCGAGGCTATGTGTGTAGGGCGCGTAGTAGAGATCGAGCGGGCTCGACGCGGTGAAGCCCTCGGTGAGGCGGACCTCCTCCACTCCGGCTATGATGAACAACGACAAAAGGACGTCGACAAACTGAACGGCCAGAAACAAAACCCACAGGGGAACCCCGCCGGTGCGACGCAACCCAAAACCCGGCCCGTAATGCCCCACGAACATGACGCGGACCCTAGCAGGGACACTCTCCGGGTCGCCAAATAACGAAAATCACGCCGCTTCTAGGCCGAAAACCCCGCCACCAACTCCCTCAACCGCTCTCGCGCCCCTTCCAAGATCGAAACCCCATCCCCGACAATCAACACGTCAAACTCGAGCTCCATCAACCCTCGCACACTGTCCCGTAACTGCGCCGGGTCATCCATCACGCGCTCCGGCAACAAACAGAGCTCCCCCGGCGGATTCCCAATTACGACATCGCCAACCACGAGCACCCCGCGCGCCGCGTCGTGGAGGGCGATCTCACCGGGAGACTTCCCAGGCACACCGATGACGGTGAAGGGGCCGATGCGCTGCCCCACCTCGAGCGCCGCGTCGAAGTGGGTGCCGTGCTCGCGCGCGTGGGCTGCATCGGCGGGGTGGATGGCTACATGCGCGCCAGTTCGCTCGGCCACGAGGTTTGTCGCGCGGGTGTGATTGCGGTTGGTGATCAGGATCTGCCCGACACCTTCCTGCTCGAGTCGATCGAGCACCTCATCGCTCGGCGGGACGGGATCGACGCATAGGTTTCCCGCCTCGTGCAAAAAGAGCGTCCCGTTGAAGTCATAGCCATGTGGCTCGGAGAACCACGGCCAGGTGAGAATCCCAGGAAGGAGCTCGCGCATGGGCGGAGTGTAACCGATGGAGTCCAGAGATCGAACCGTGCCCTTGTCCCTCAACCCAGGTGGTTGCCGAGCGTCTCCAGGATTCGGCCCCAGCCTCCTTCGTGGTTAGTGCGTGACTCTTCGCTTGGGAAACCGACGTGATGGAGGCTGACGGGGGAGAGCCATGCTTCGAACACCTCTTTGCGAGATGCGGGGATGATGCGGCTCACGGTGAGCTCAAACGTACTGCTCATTTTCTTTCTCCTTTGTCTTTGACGTAGTCGACGAGCGAATCGAGACGCCCGCTCCAGAAGTGGTGGTAGAAGTGCAGCCACTCGTACGGCTGCTGCAACGACGCCCAGCTCACTCGAATCCAATGCTCGCGGCCGTCGACACGTCGTTCGATGAGGCCGGCCTTTTCGAGCACCTTGAGATGCTTGGACACACCGTTGAGGCTCATGGAGAACGCTGCGGCGATGTCACCGACCTTCAGCTCACCGGCCTCCCGCAAGAGCTCGATGATCTCGCGTCGAGAGCGATCGGCCAGCGTGTGAAAGACCAGGCTGAGCCGCTCGTTTTGATCGAGGCCTCCGGCTCTTGGCAGTTGGCACACTATGGCGCACGGCCGGAAGCGATTGTCCCGACGAGCCGTGTCGTAGTTTGTCGTGATCCCTTGGTTTTCACAGGGAAAAAGGCTCTTGGCACGGCGCCTGCTCAAGGCGAGGGCACACCTCAACCAGGAGCAGACAATGGGCAGCAAACTTTCTTTCTTCGTTTCACGCGTCTTCGTACTCGGTTTACTCATCTTCGCCGCGGCCTGCGGTGACCCAACGGTGGGCGCGCCTCTGACGGTGGAGATCCTCCGGCCGATCGACGGCGAAGTGTTCTCGATCGGTCGCGACATCCCGCTCGACTGCGATGTCCAGGCTGCGGACGAAGACGCCGACCTCGCCATCGACTGGTCGGCCTTTCCCAACGGCGCCGGACCACGGATCTTCCTTTCGGACCGCGCCAGCGCATCGACGCGGGACCTCGGCGTCGGCGAGCATCAGATCGTCTGCACTGCCTC
>JAFDAJ010000243.1 GCA_019313915.1 Deltaproteobacteria bacterium | reverse complement strand
ACGGTCAACACCATCGTCGACGCGATCATGGAGCTCGGCCATGAGCCTTGAGGACGAGTACCGGTCGGTACGGCATGGGGCCGCGCTGAGCCGTATGGATCATGTGGGGCTAGTCCGAGTGAGCGGCGATGACGCGACCGAGGCGGTCGACGCGATTTGCGCTGGCGACCTTTGGGTTCGGGCTGGACGGATGCTCCAGACTTTGATCCTCGGCGAGCCGGGTCAGCCCGTCGCGGATGTGTACGTCTGTCCGGACGACGACGCCTGTATTCTGATGTTCGAAGGGATCACGACCGAAGAGCTTTCAGCATGCCTGGCCCAGTACGCCGATCCCGAGCTCGCGATCGAGCTCGAAGACCTTCGACCGGCGTACGAGCTGCTCTCCGTGAATGGCCCCTACGCCTGGGAGGTGCTGAGCAAATGGCTGACGCCCGACGTCATCGGCCTTCCCTACCTGAGCTTCTATCACTTCGATCGGGGAACCTGCTTCCGCGCCGGCAAAACCGGCGAGTACGGGTACGATCTCGCAATTCGCAGCGATCACGTGGGACGTGCGTGGGAGGCGTTACTCGAGCAAGTTAGCGCCTTGGGTGGTGGCGAGGTCTCTTTGGAGACGCTGGATCTGTGCGCGCTCGAGAACGGGTTCTTTTCCGTCCGGCACGCCTCGGCCGAGGGACTCACCCCGCTCGAACTACAGCTGCAATGGCGCGTCTCGGTGCGCAAGAGCTTTCCGGGCGCCACGGCGATCGAAGAGCGAGGAGCGAAAGGTATGGACCGTCGCATCACCCACTTCGTTGCGCGAGAAGGGGTCAAGGCCGGCGACCCGGTCCGCGACGCCGGCGGCCCGGTGGGCCAGGTGACCGCCGCGGCCTTTTCGCCCGGCATTGGAGGTGTCGCGGGGATGGCGCTCCTCGACCTCTCCGTCGCCCACCCCGGAATCGACGCGTTCTTCGTGCCCACATCGCACGCAGATCGACCCATTCGCACGGTCTCGAGCCCGCTCCTCTTCAACCGGAGTCTTCTCGTCGACCCGCACCGGCACACCTACGCCACGCGCGACGAGACGAGCGATCCTCCCTTGTGGCTGGGGTCACTTCCATGAGGAGGTTCGCAGAACAGCGAGTCTTGGTCACCGGCGCATCGCGCGGCCTGGGGCGCGACATTGCGCTGCGTTTTGCGAGTGAGGGGGCTTCGGTCTTCATCGGCTATCGGAACCGGCGCCAAGAGGCCGAGGATTGCGCCGCTCGATGCGTCACGTTCGGCGTCGAGGCCACGCCGATCGCGCTCGACCTCGCAGATGCCGCGTCCGTCCGGGCAGCGATCTCGGGCTTGCCGGCGCTCGACGTGTTGGTGAACAACGCGGCTACTGTCCGCGACCAGTTCTTTTTCCTTCAATCCGATGCCGACGACGCAGAGGTCATTGCGATCAATCTAAGCGGCACCATGGCATGCATCCGCGCCGCGCTTCCCGGCATGATGCGGTCCGGAAAGGGGGTCGTCGTCAACGTTGCCTCGGTGGCAGCCATCCATGGAAGCCCTGGACAAGCGAGCTACTCTGCCTCGAAGGGGGGAATCATCGCGTTGACGCGGACGCTGGCTCGCGAGCTCTCGGGACGCGGAATCCGCGTGAACGCCGTAGCTCCGGGGATTTTCGATGCGGGTATGGCGCAGCGCATGGATCACCGCGTGCGAGAGGCCCGGCTCCAGTTGCTGCCGATGGGCCGGGCCGGGCGGTCCGAAGAGCTTGCCAGCGTCGTGGCCTTCCTGGCTTCCGACGAGGCCAGCTACATCACGGGGCAAACAATTGCCGTCGACGGGGGAATGACCGCATGATCGTGTGGCTCGTTGCGGGGCAGGGGGCCGAGCATCCGGGGATGGGGCTCGAGCTCGCCCGATCCTACGCTCCGGCGGCGGCGCTTTGGGCACGGGCAGGCGAAGCAGCGGGCAAGGATCTGCTTCAGCTTTCGGAGGCCGGTGGTCGATCCCTGTTGCGCACGGAGTACCTTCAGCCCGCGCTCACCGCAGTTGCGTTGAGCGCAGCGTTGTTCCTCCGCGACGAGGGGATCGAGCTGTCAATCGCGCTAGGTCACTCGGCCGGGGAGGTCGGAGCGCTCGCACTCGCCGGGCATCTGAGCTTCGAGGATGCCGGCTATCTCTCGGCGATGCGCGGACGGGCGATGGCAGAGGCGGCGCGCGCTAGGCCCGGTGGGATGGCAATGGTCGGTGGCTTCAAAGCGCAGGCGAGAGAGGTCATCGAGCACGGTGCGAAGGCCGGCGCTATCTTCGACGCCGGACAGATCAGCGGCGACGCGTATTTGGTTGCAGGCGACCGCGCTGCGTTGCGAGCCGCCGCTTCGCTGGACGGAGTCTCTCCGCTCCCAGTTTCTGGGCCGTGGCATTGTCCACTCATGGAGCCCGCCGTCGCCGAGCTCCGACCCGTGGTCGAGTCGGTTATCGAGGATGCGCACGGAACGACCGCTTGGGTGAGTAACGAGACGGCTGAGCGCGGCGCTGCCGATGCGACACAAGCCGGCGAGCTGCTGCTTTCACAGCTCACCCGACCCATGAATCTTCACGGCGCCATCGAATACCTTCTCCGGGAAGGAGCGACGGAGCTGGTGGTCTTGGGCCCTCATCGCGTACTGCAGCACATCGTCAGACAGCACTTTGACGAGTACACCCAACCGCGAATTCACGGCACCTCTTCTCTTCAAGAGCTGCAGGCCGTGGTCAGGGAGTTGGCATGACACGAACGAGCGAGGAGCATCGCGGCCTCGGCGCGAACATCGTCCAGCGTCTCCTACAGCACAGGAGGCCCTTTCTGTTCGTCGATCGGATCAAGCGCTACCGGTTGGGAGAGGCCCGCTTCATCGAAGCGGCGTTTCAAGTCTCGGTGAGCCATCCCGTGTTCGACGGACATTTCCCCGATTGGTCCTTGTGGCCCGGGGTCTACGTCGTCGAGGGCCTCGGGCAGACGGCGCAGCTTCTGGCCACGCTCGATGCGATCCAGAGCGCGGGCGCCGCGTGCCAGGATGCGGGGCTCGGGCTCCGGACCCTCGATGCACTCGACGCGGTCTACTCGCTTCGGCCGGGCGCCACTCCATCGGAAGAAGGCATGGCCCTGCTCGAAGAGGTGTCGCGCTCTCCCGTCGTCGGGCTGGCCAGTCGCATCGACGTAAGATTCCTCGAACCCGTGCTGCCGGGCTGCCGGCTGGACTATCGTGCCGAGTGGACGCTCGAGCAGAACGGAGTGATGGAATTCGACGTCGAGGCTTCGGTCGGAGGGCAGCCGGTCTTGCGCGGGGAGCTTGGGGCGAGCGTCAACACGCGGATCCCCCGTCGCTCTGAAGACCAAAAGAGACGCTGAGCTCGCCTCGCATGCCGTCGAGCACGATCCGAATCTTCTCCTCCGCAGAGAACCTCCGGCGCGTCTTGCGACGGATGTCCCGCACGGCGGCCTCACTCGATTGTTTCTTTGTTCTTGGCATGGGACACTCCTCAGCAGGGCTCTCGCCCTCGGCAAAGTGTCTCTTAACTCAGAGCCCTTTTGTATCCGAGTTC
>JAFDAJ010000242.1 GCA_019313915.1 Deltaproteobacteria bacterium | reverse complement strand
GTATGTGCAGAGCGTGCATGGGAAGGCCCTTCTCGAGAAGAACGACGTGCGCGGGGCGCCGGCTTGCAACGATTGCCACGGCAACCACGGAGCCGCTCCGCCGTCGATAGACGCAATCACCAACATCTGCGGGAGCTGTCACAGCTACAATGCAGAGCTCTTTCTCGACAGCCCACTGGCCGCGGGTTTCAAAGAGAAGTCGCTCGCCGACTGCGTCGCTTGCCATGGCAAACACCTCATCACCCATGTGTCCGACGAATGGCTGGGCGACAAGCCTGGCGCGACATGCCGGAAATGCCACGAAGAGGGAGAGGAGGGGTCGGACCTAGCCTTATACTTTACCGATACATTCGGTTCCGTTCGGCAGTCATTCGAAGAAATCGAACTCTTGCTCGCGGAAGGCGACGTGAAGGGCATGGATGTCACTGAAGGAGAGGATTACGTACAGGCAGCCCGGCAGAGTCTCATGCAGGCTCGCACCTTGGTTCACTCGTTCTCGCGGTCGGTGGTGGAAGAGAAAGTCATGGAAATCTCAGCGAACCAAGCGGCCGCTTTGGAAGTGGGATACGCGGCCCTCCGAGGGTTCGAGGACCGCCGCCGCGGGCTTGCGATCAGCACGCTCTTGCTTCTCCTTCTCACGCTCGGCGTCGCCATCAAGATCCGCACACTGCCGCCGCTAGATTAACCTTTCGAAAAAGGGGTCAGACCCCTTTTTCCGGCGGATTAGCGGCCGGTGATGAATGTGTGGCAGCCGGTGCATCGCTTTGCGTCGGGTTCGTGGTCGGCGACATTGTCGTGACAGGTCATGCAAGTTGCGCGGTTGGCGCGTACCTTGGCTTCGTGAATGCCGTGGCATGCGGTGCATTCGGTGTGGCCTTCGCCCCGCGGCTGGTCCGGAATGCGATGAAGCCCTGGCAGCTGGCCGACCTCGTGACAGCCGCTGCACGTGGCTTTCGCCGACACCGTGCCGCCATGAGGCTCGTGACAGGTCATGCACTCCCGATGCCCCTTCGGACTCTTGGAGAGCTGCGCATCGTGACAGCTGCCACAGGCGACCACGCCAGAGGGCTCGTGGGTTGACCCTTCGTGACAGGAGTCGCAGCTGGAATGTCCCAGGTTCCGACGGGTTAGGCGAATCTGAAGCGTGTGGCATTGGCCGCACAATGCCCGCTCGCTGAGCCTGTTCAAATCGAATCGATGAGGCTGATGGCAAGCCGTACACGGAATCTGCTTCGAGTGAAAGGCTCGCTCCGAGCGAGCTTCTTCGTGGCACTCCGAGCATTGACGGGCAATCTGGGATGCACGCCTCGGGTGCGGGTCGTGGCATGCGATACAGTCTCCCTTGCTCTCGACGGGATGTGTCGAGAGCACGTCGGTGTGACAGCCCCTGCACGTTCCGTCACCGGCTGAGCGCACCGCATGGGGTGTGTGACAACTGCTGCAATCTCGATGCTCACGGGCTCTGTTCTGTGCCAAGACCTGGGTTCCCTCGTGACAGGAGGTGCAGCGGAGCGCGGTCGACGCCGAAAACGCGTGTGCCTGATGGCAGGTCGCGCATGAATCATGCCCGTCGCCGAACGTTGCGGATGCAGGCACCGTCGGCTCCTGTGTCTCGTGACACTCCATGCAGGACGCAGCGTCGGAGGCAAGCTTGTGTCCCCCGTGGCAGTCTGCGCAGGATCCGCTCAGGCGTGACCGTCCGTGCTGGACATTCATCGTCTTGTGGCATTCGTCGCATTCACGAACCGTCTCTTCGGTCGGTTTGTGCGGATTGTGGCAACTCTCGCATGGCACAGACGCGTGCATGGCAAGGCCTTCTATCCCTTCGCTTTGAAAGGGTCCATGGCAACGCGTGCAGTGCCATCTTCCGAATACGTCGGGCTCTGAACCGAAGACATGGCAGGTGTAGCAATCCATCGGCATGCCATCGAGGTCGACGTGCGCCAACGAAGCCTGCTCTTCGTGGCAAGCAGTGCACACACCTGTATCCGGAGAATCAAAAGTTTCTTGGGCCGGGTCGTGGCATTCGTTGCATTCGACCTTCTCGTTGATGAAGTGCTGCGAGTGCCCCGGGGAAAGGCGGACCTCGGGCCAGTTTGCGGGTACCGTGCGAGGCGCCGGCTTTTGTCTTGCCTCTTTGATCTGATCGACAGTGCCGCTGAACCTTGCAGCGAAGATGCCGGCCACGAAGGCGCTCAGCGTCACCACCCCGATCCAAAGCCCAGCGCGCTTCATCGCCCACCTGAATGGCACAAACGGCAGGGCAGATCGTTGCGCTTGTCTAGGCGGCTCGTGAAGTTTGCCGGGTGCGGATTTCCGCCGGGGCCGCCGACCTGGTGGCATCCCACGCAAAGCATCTCGCCCGCCCCACCATGGCAGCTTGCGCAGGAGACGGGATCGAGCCTTGCGGCTCGTCCGTGTGCGTTCCCTGAGCCGGGGGGGCCGGACCAGCCTGGGGGATGCGGATTTCCGCCGACCGGATTGACTCCCGAAATACCCTGGCGCGTGTGACAGTCGACGCAGAAGAGCTCGCTATGACAAACCACGCACATCCCGGGCTCGGCCGCTGCTTGTTGGTCGTGGACCGAGAAGAAATTCGCCCGGTGCATCGACTGCCGCATCGGCGAATCAAAAGCCAGTCGCGACGGGATAGCTGGGACTGTCACGCCATGACAGGCCGCACATTGACGTTGGGTATGACAAGTCGTGCACAGGTCGCCCTGCGCGTTGGCCTGAACTCCATGCTCACGAAGGAAGTCGCCGTCGTGGACCACGTGGCTTTGTGGCGGAATGCCCTCCGCCTGAAGCTCCACGTGACAGCCATCGCAGTCGCGTACGTCCCACTGTCCGGCGTGATCGTGACAGCTAAAGCACGTCGCCATGCTGGGTCGAAGGGAGGCGTCTTCGTGCTTCACGTCCACGTGGCAGCGAACACAATCTCCCGCGCCCCCCTCGAAGTGACCGGCATGGGAGAAGCGCAGGTGCTTGCGCGCCATCTCGGCCCCGTGCCGTGTCCGAGCTCGCCCATGGCACTCCGAGCAAGGGTTGGGGTCGTGAGGGTCTTCGTGACACTCGATGCATCGCTCCGTCGTCGGAAGGTGCAGCGGGCCGGTCTCACCAGCGTCCTGGATGCCCGTGTGACATTCGAGACAGTTGATGCCCTCGAGCACGTGGGCTCGGTGCTCGAAGGGGCCCTGAGGTTGCTCGCTCTTGCTCTCGAGCCCGAGGATCTTGGCGCAGGCGCCCGCTGAGCCCGCCAAGGCCACCAATGCCACGATTGCGATCCACCTCTTGATCATTTCTTCGGCCACTGCCCTTGGTAGGAGACACGTGCGAGCGCTCGCACGTCATATCGCTCGACTTGAGGGTTCGGGATCGTCTGGGAAGATGATTTCGAATTCGGGCATCAAGCCCACCGTCGTGTCGTGATCATCGTAAAGAGGAATCACCGATGCGAAACGAAGCCCTGTCCAGCTCGATGTCGCGACCTGTTGACGTCGAAGCTCCCCGAGAATGCTCCCTTTACCGTCGTCATCCGTGCGCAGGACGCCGCGCAGGTAACCGCTCCAGCCGAAGTCGTCTTGCGCGTCTTGAAGGGCGCCGTTGACCCAGAGGTCGAGCCTCGGCGCTGCCCTCCACCGCAGGTTTCCGCCCGCCGCCAGGGTCCCCGGATCGCCGAGCACCGTGAACAACGAGGTGGACTGCCACATTCGAGTCGGCGAGCGTTTGGTGACGTACAGCTCACCGCGAATGACGCGGCTTGCGGTTTGTGCGGAGATGGTCCCGAGCACTTCTGCAAGCCCAGGATTCACCAGCTCCCAAGAGATCTTCGCCGACATGTCCAACCAGCTTGCGACGCGAAGTGCGAAGTCGCCGCCGACCTCCTCGTCGGAGCGCTGTCCGGCGTTGAAGCGATTGTAATACGACG
>JAFDAJ010000241.1 GCA_019313915.1 Deltaproteobacteria bacterium | reverse complement strand
CTTCGGCGGTGAGATCCAAAACACCGCGGTTACGAGGCCGCGCAGCCAGGGGTTCGGTACGATCAACGCCGAGCCAGCGTTCCAGCGCACGTTGTGCTCTTCGAAACGTTTGAGGTGCTCTCCGAACGCCTTACGCTGAGTCGCGGTCGCCTTGATGATGTTCGACAGGTCGATGACCCAGGCGACCGGGTAGTGAGCGCGGGCCCCCCAATCTTCGCGCGCCTGAAAGCACGCTCCGAGCTCATCGTCGGTGGCTTCCTTTGGAAAGGTCCAGTGATAGATGGGCATGAGATCGTTGGAGAACCACGGATGGTCGATCTCGAGGTGTCTCGTCTCAGCTTTTCCGGCCGTCTCTTGCATTCCCCTCGGACAGGATACCCCCCCACGAAAGGAAGATGCTACCGATTTTGTGTTCCCTCAGCTACGGCAACCTGGCTCGTAGGTTTCGAGCACGCGATCAGCAAAAAATGCGCAGCGCAACGGCAACCTGCGCGCCGAAGCCCGCAAGGAACGCCAACGTTCGAATGCCGGTCAGGCCGAAGGCTCCCGCTGGGAAGTGAATCAGCCGGGCCCAGAAATAGACCTGTGATGCGAGCAGAATGCCGTCCTGGTCGCCCTTCCCCATTACGAAGGCCACCAGGACCAACGTCGCGAAGACGGCAAGGTTCTCTACGGCATTGTAGTGCGCCCGCTTTGCACGACGTGCCCAGAGAGCCTGCTTCAACTCGTCCTCGGGGTCGACTGGCCTCATCGACCCGAGCACGCCCAGGGCGACCATTCGCTCGAGGACGTACGGAACCCAAAGTAGTGCCGTCATTAGTGCTGTGGCTGCAAGCCATTCGAGTGCGCTCATCGGATCCTCCCGTTCAGAACGCCCAAAGCGCTCAGCCCCCGTACCGTCTCATATCCACGCTCGTTACGCTGGGCTCATAGAATCCACAGGATCGTCTCGACGGATAACACGACGAGGCGTACAGTTTTTGTTCGGAGGTGTGGTGATGAGATTGCGTGCATTTTTCGCGGTGTTCGGCGTGGCCCTCGGATTGATTGGCTTCGCCGTAGAAGTGGGCGCGGAGCTTCCTGACTACACCCTTTTTGAAAGCGGCCAAGTACGACCGTTGGGGATGTCACCCGATGGGACGCGTCTATTTGCGGTCAATACCCCAAACGGAACGCTCGAGATTTACGACACCAACGTTGACGGGCTGTCTTTCCTCCAATCGGTTCCGGTGGGATTGGAGCCGGTGGCTCTGGCGGCTCACGGCGACGGCGAGGTGTGGGTGGTCAATCACCTCTCGGACAGCATCTCGATCGTCGATGTTGCTGCAGACCCACCGCGGGTCGTGCGAACGTTGCTCGTTGGCGATGAGCCACGCGACATCGTATTCGCCGGTCCCGAAGCCAACCGCGCCTTCATCACGACCGCGCATCGAGGGCAGAACAGCCCGTATCCGCAGGGCGATTACGACGTCGAGGGAACGGGCCGCGCTGACGTTTGGGTTTTCGATGCCACCTCGCTCGGGACATCGCTTGGGGGCGAGCCGCTCACCATCGTGACGCTGTTTGGTGATCGCCCGCGGGCGTTGGCCGCAACGGCTGACGGCGCCATCGTGTTTGCTGCGGTGTTTCGATCGGGGAACCGCACGATGACCGTTGGCGAGCCCCTGGTATGCAATACGAATGACACCAACGATCCGTGCACGATCGCGGGAGTCGAATACCCCGGAGGTCTGCCTTCTCCGAAAACCAACTTCGATGGGACGCAGAGCCGCGAAGCTGGGCTCATCGTCGGATGGAACGCATCGACCGAACTTTGGGAAGACGAGCTCGAACGCGACTGGAGCAACGCGGTTCGCTTCACCTTGCCGGATGTCGATGTATTCGCAATCGACGCCAATGCGGCCACGCCAATCCAAATCAGCTCCGCTTCCGGCGTCGGCACCGTCCTTTTCAACATGGTCGTCAACCCCGTCAGCGGGCTCCTCTACGTCACCAACACCGAAGCGATCAGCCGGGTCCGCTTTGAAGGTC
The DNA here is from genome assembly GCA_019313915.1 of Deltaproteobacteria bacterium. GTDB lineage: Bacteria > Myxococcota_A > Polyangia > Polyangiales > Houyiibacteriaceae > SG8-38. The sequence continues at coordinate 1,546 of JAFDAJ010000241.1, read as the reverse complement.
TGGGCGATTGGGTCGCCGATCTGGGCCCCAAGGAGTCCGGCGACCCACCCTCGGTCCGCGGACACTTACATGAAGCACGGGTCACATTGATCAACGGCCCGCAGCAGGTGGCCTCGAGACACTTGAACAAACACATCGACTACGCCGCTCGGCCACAGCCCGCGGGCACCAAGGAGCGCAGCCTCTCGACGCCGCTCGAAATGGCGATCACCAGCGACGGCAGCACCCTCTACATCGCTGGCTTCGGCTCCAGCGCGATTGGGATTTACGACACCGCGGCGCTCGAAGACGACAGCTTCACGCCCGATGAGGCCAACATGATCTCGCTGCCAACAGGCGGCCCGACTGGCTTGGCGCTCGACGAGGGACGCGAGCGTCTGTACGTCATGACACGCTTCGAGAACTCGATCGTGGTGGTCGACACCCAGACGCGCGCCGCGGTGCGAACCATTGCCATGGAGAACCCCGAGCCGGCGTCCGTCATCGAGGGGCGTCCATTCCTCTATGACGCCAAGCTCACGGGCAGCAACGGCGAGGCCTCGTGCGGGAGCTGTCATGTTTTTGGTGACATGGACGACCTCGCCTGGGACCTCGGCGACCCCGACGGACTCCCAGCTAACAACCCCAACCCATGCCCGCCGGGCGTGTTTGGTGTCTGCGACATGCAGGACCTCGATCCGCTCAAGGGCCCCATGACCACACAGAGCCTTCGCGGTCTCGAATTCGCGGGCCCGCAGCATTGGCGAGGGGATCGTACAGGGCCCGAGTGCAGCACGAATCCTGGGGACCGGGCATGCGCAAACCTTGCCTTCAACGCATTCAACGTGGCCTTCCCGGGTCTCGTAGGGCGCGACGAAGGCACGCTCGCGGAGGGGGATATGCAGGCCTTTACCAACTTCGCGCTTCAGATCACGTACCCGCCGAATCCGATTCGGAACCTCGACAACTCGCTCCGCCCGCAGGAGCAAGCGGGGTTCGATCTATACAACGGCCGGATCACCGACACCGTCGCCAACTGCAACGGCTGCCACCAGTTGGACCGAGCGCTCGGTTTCTTTGGAACTGGCGGGGGCTCCACGTTCGAGGGTGAAACCATGGAGTTCAAGGTTCCGCACCTTCGCAACGCATATCAGAAGGTCGGCATGTTCGGGATGGCGCCCAACCCGCTTTTCACCGGGGCCGACACATCGTTCACCGGTGACCAAATACGGGGCTCGGGTTTCCTCCACGACGGAAGCATGCCCACCGTCTTAGACTTCCTCGGCGCGGACGTGTTCAACGACGTGTCCCTAACCGACCGAACCAACCTCGAGGCTTTCGTCATGGCCTTCGAAACCGACCTCGCTCCGATCGTTGGCCAGCAGGTTACCTTGACCGACCAAAGTGGGCCCGACTCTCAGGCTCGTGTCGACCTTCTCATCGAGCGCGCGGGCACGCCATTCATCATTCCCAGGGAAGGTACCGCCACCGAATGTGATCTCGTCGCGACGGGCGTCGTCGATGGTGGGGCGGAGAGTTGGCTGCGCCGCCGCGATGGCTCGTTCGA
>JAFDAJ010000240.1 GCA_019313915.1 Deltaproteobacteria bacterium | reverse complement strand
GATCGTTGATCATTCGCGCTTCGGCCATGACCGCAAAGCGTGGCCAGGTCCCGATCGCTTTGGCGGTCGCCATGTTGAGGACGAGCACCGGCCGTTGCTCAAACGAGATCGGGAACGACCCCGCTGGCTCCCCCATGTAGATGCGCTGGACGAAGATGGCGGCCCGCCGCATTCGGCGGATCTCGTCTTCTTCGGTTTCCATCGTAGCCAGCGCGCCCCGCTCGACCCATTTCACTCCCCCGCCCGCATACGAAGGAAGGTCCTGCGCGTTGATGCCATCGACCAAGAGCTGCATCTCGTCGTCGCTCCACTTGAAGAATGGGCCGATGTAGATGGCCTCGGTGTCTTCGGGAATGGCATCGAGAGTCGCCTGTGCGCTTTCCCCAGCAATGACGAGATGTGTCTCGATGCCGAGGCGCTGGCTTGCAAGTTGAACGGGCTGCTCGGCCGCCTCGAGGTGCCTGACCACTTCAGCGCCGACGATCAATGTCATGCGATCGAAGCGCACGATCTCGCGGAGCTGTTTGATCTCCCGTTCGAAGTTCAACAGCCCGGTGATGTACGCGAGGTTCCGGCGGCCGCTGCGGTTGCCGTCCTGCGGCAGTCCTTGTAGTTTCGGTGCGGCGTACGGAATCAGAACGGGCTTGTTGAGCTTGGGAAGCCGTCCAACCGCGACACCTGTCATGGATCCGGACACGATGATCATGTCGACCGACCGATCCGTGAGCCCCTCTTTCAACGCGGCATTGACACCTTCGAGGGTCCAGTTGGTTTCGAACTTGGGCTCCACGAAGACGACCGACGCGTCTTCCTTCATGAGCTCCACGATTTCAGTCTTGAGCAAGCGCTGCCGCTCGGCGAGCAGCTGCGATTCACCATCGGCGACCAGCATGATCCGGAACGTCGGTCGCGAACGCTTCTGCGCATCCGCGCCAGAGCCGAAAGCGAACGATAGAGTCACCGTGAGGACTAGCAGCGTGCGCAGCCCGATTCTTCTCATTACTACCTCGCCCGGGGGGTTCCGGAGGAGCGAGCTTAGAGCCGAACCTAAGTGATGTCTACGGGGCCGGAGGCGCTGTGACCTCTGCGCTTTCCGCAGCCAGCACGTACTCGTTGAGGCGGCGCGAGAAGTCTTGTTTCGCCTCCGCGGTGTCGAGGTTGCGGAAGTGTCCTGCTTCACGATTGACGAAGAGCAATGCGAGGACGTAGTCGTAGGCGGCGTTGGCGGCGGCGAGATCGGCCACGAGGCTCTGCGTCTGTGCGTCGACCAGCGTAATGATGTCGACTTTGCCGCGGCGGTAGAGGTCGGTTACGAGCACCAGGTTGTTGGCGGCCGCTTTGGCGGCTTTGCGAGTGAGCCCCACCGAGGCCAGTGCAGCCGCGGCGCTGTAGAGCTCGGTGCGCACGCCCGTGTCGATGTTCTGCTCGACGCGAGCGAACGACGCCGTGAGCCGTTCGACCAAAATGGCGCTCCGGCGCGCGTCCGCGATCCCAGAGCCACCACGGGACAGCGGAATCGCGAGGAACAGGCCGACGTCCCATCCGAACTTGTCGGGTTCTGGAATGTTATCCGGATTAGGTTGAGGCGCCTCGGAGCCTTCGCCGGCTCTCCAGAAGTCGTGCTGGATGCCACCTTCGACGGAGAACTCCGGCAACCAGATCTCTCGTACGCGACCTTCCTTGATACGTTGCTGCGCAGCCCTTTGCGCCTCGACCTGTCGTGCCTCCGGCGAGTTGCGTAACCCCTCGCGAACCATGAACCCCCGCAGTTGCTCGAAGGACCAAGGATCGGCCATGTACTTGCCGATCGGATCTTCGGGAGGCGTCGTGCGGCCCGCGTCGTCCACGGGGAGGTCGATCGGCGCGATGGGCCGCTCCGACGGACGATTGAGCACCCGGTTGAGCTCGATCTTCGTCTGACCCACGAACGCTCGTGCATCGACGACCGCGCGCTGATTCTCCGCGAGCGTCACCTGCCAGCGATAGAGCTCGCTTGCGTTGGCGACGCCGATTTCGAGGCGAACGCGTGCCAGCTCCAGGTACTCGCGAGTCAGCTGGATGTTCTTGCGCTGGATTCGCGCCTCGGCTTCGGCTCGGAGCACGCCGACGTAAGACACGCCCGAGCCGAGCATGATGTCGAGCACGTCGGTGAAGTAGCCGTACTCACGCCCCTCTTGCCGTAGCTTCCGGCCCTTGAAACGGGTCCAGGCTTGCTCGGAGTAAAGGCTTTGGCTCCCGCGCGCGACCGTACTCGCCTGCCATTCCGCGATTTGCCCTCCAGCGAAGATTCGATCCGGGTCCTGGTACACGACGCCCGTCTGAAGCTGGCCCTGAGGGAGCAACGGCCCGCGATCGACCTTTACGCCTTCTTCACCGGCCTCGACGAACTTCTCGGAGACCAACAGATCCAGGTTGTGCTCGACCGCGTCCTTCATCGCGAAGCTCATGTGGATGCGGTTCTCCTCGGCGGCCTCTTCCTCGTTCACCACGTCTGCTTCGAGAAGCACCTCAAAGCTGGGCCGTACGCCAACCGCCCGCGCCGCTTGCATGTTGAGCTGGAGCTCCTGCCGCTCTTCGAACTCGACGTGGATTTGAGATGCAGGCCGGCCCTCGAGAATCAAGTCGAGATTGAGCGCTGCGCGCTGCGCTCGGCGGGCCAGGTTGTTCGGCGAGCGGATCGACATCATGGCGCCTTGGTCGAGCCAATTAGGACTGACCGCGATGTTTGGAAGACGGCGTTTGGTGACTCCATCGAGCAACCGCTCGCGATCCTCGATGCTGAGCTGCCGCATCGCCGAGATGATCAAGCCATCGGCAGCGTTCGGAATGGCTTGCAGCAACGCTTCGACCGTGGGCTCCGCATACGCAATGTTGAGCTCCTTGGCACCCGTGACGGTGGGAAGCATGTCCCGCTGGGACTCCTCGGCCAGAAATACGATGTGCCTTGAGCCGGCGACCTTGGTCAGCCATTCAGCTTCGTCCGTGATGTCGAAGTCCTCGCTGATGTAACTGAGGTTTCGTTTGCCACTAACGTCGCCCCGCCGAGGCAGTCCTTGCCTCTGGGCTTCAATAACAAACGGAAGAATCGTCGGTTTTGGAAGCTTCTTGCGGGCGGCCACGGCGCGGACCGCAAGGTGACCAAAGCCGAACACGACGGAGATCTCGGGATCCGCGTAGGCTTCCTGCAGCTGGCGTTCGACTCCCTCCGCTGTCCAGTCGCCTTCGAAGCTCAGCGGCACCAGCACGACGTCGAAGCGGTCCGAAAGCTGCGTCCGAATCTGACGCGCCAAATCCTCTGTGACGGCGTCGAAGACTGGCGATGGACCGTCGAAAACCGCGGTCACTTTGACTTGCGGCTTATCGGTTTGGGCGCCGAGAAGCGACGGGGTGATCAGAACGACGAATAGTGAGACGCAAAGGAGCCGCATAGGCAGCGCAGCATAGTCGAATTTTGGCCTTGGCAAGTGGCTGCGGGCTTTCTATGCTGCCGCGTCGCTCGTAAGACCGTGAGAATAGCCTTGAAGACGGAGCCCTCCATGCCCCCAAGAACGCTTGCCCGTGGCCTCTTACTGGTGCCATTCGTG
>JAFDAJ010000087.1 GCA_019313915.1 Deltaproteobacteria bacterium | reverse complement strand
CCGCCGAGCTCTCCTCCACAGCAGCCGTGGTTTCACCCTTCGAGCAGGCAGCCAAAACGAGGGCGAGAGGAATCAAGCCGAAGTGTTTCACAGCGCGACCTTAGGGCGAATCGCCCGATGCGCCAGAGGTGCAACAGGCGGCGGCCCCTAGCGTTGCTGCTCCTGCATTTTCTTCATCCATTCGTCGCGCATCTGCTCGGCTTCTTCTTGGGTGGTCGGCATCTTCATGCCTGGAGGTCCGCCTGACATATCGGGCATTTCGACCACTTCGTAACCCGGCGGGAGCGCAAACTTGCTTGCCGCGACTTTCTTTTCTTGGATCCGAGTGACTTCGAGGCCGCCCTGTTGTCCGTCCTTACCCTTGGACACCATTTTCATGATGAAACCCGGCTTGAATCCGTGCTCCCTCTCGACGATTCGCATCCACCCACTCGTCGGGCTCTCGCCCGTGTTGCCCCCAAACGCGAAGACGGTTTGCCAGAGCTTTGCGGAGTAACGGTCGCTCAGCCAAAGGTCGGCGGTGTCTCCGTCGTCTTTGTCGATGACCCGCACGTGACGGGTGGTCAGTCCAGCAACCTTGTCCGCGCCGAGCTTCTTGATTTCCACGTTGGCCTTCTTGCTCTTCTTGTGTCCCGGCTCGCCCTTTGTCATCTTCGTGAGCGTGTCCTTTGGGATCTTGGTGCCCTGCTTCCGAGCGTGGTCGAGCGCGTAGTCGTACTTGCCCTTCGCAGGCTTGATGTACGACCCAAGATGCGTCTTCCCGTCGGGGCCTTTGGACGAGGTGTCCATCCGCACGTCGCCGTTCTTGGAAACATAGATTTGAAATTCGACGACCCCGGCCGCCGTGTTTCCAATCGACTTCGCGTCGACCTCACCCTCGAAGGCAAGAGCGGGCGCCGCAGTCAGCATGACGAAGAGACCTAACAACCAACGCATCGGAAACTCCCAACCCCCGCGTCAACAGGCGGGTGCGCGCTGCACTTTACCAACAATCGGCGGGTGTAAGGAGACACCGCCCGGGCGGGCCCGGCCGGGATGTGGCCTGAAATGACCAATCATTGTCCGGCTCCAACCTGTGCCCCCGCCTCACTGGCGAGCAAGCTGCGAGGAGTAGGAGAGGCCCGAGACGACCTCGGTGCCGAGTAGTACGGAGAACGCCCATGGAATTCGAGAAGATCGAGATCAAGCCCCAGACCGCAGTGATCCAGCGCCGCGTCGAGGAGGTCGTGAACACTCTCGTTCGAGGCTACGACGAGGTGATGGGGCGTCTCCATCTCGGGGGTCGCAAGGGCGACTACGACGACATCCACTACGAGTTCAACGGTGGCGCCAAGGATCAGCTCCGCAAGAAGCACTACGACAAGAGCATGCGCCTGCTGTGGAAAGCAGAGGACCAAGCTCCCTGGCTCGGCTTCCGCGACTGCACGGCGGAGGAGCTCACGCTTCTGAGCATGGCAGAGAAGTCTATGAACCGAGAGGAGCTGCGGGAGCTTAAGCGGGTTCGCAGCGAAGAGTTCCGCGACACGATCATGACCGAGTACACGGAGCGCGAGCGGCAGGCGATCGTCAACGTGCTTTCCCTCATCGGCCACGGTGAGGCCTACGCCTGGCTGGTCTCCACGGAGCTGCTGAACGAGGTCAAGAGCACAGGGGCGCGTAGCGCGCTCACGATGCAGGTCCTCGAGGAAGCGAAGCACTTCGTCGTTCTCCGGGAGTTGCTCGAGGCCTTCGAGTGCGAGATCCCGCGGATGTCCATTTATGAGTACCTGTTACTCGAACGTGGCTTCAAGTCGAAGGGAGTCGAAAAGTTCTTCGCCATGAACGTGGTCGTCGAGGGATTCGCCCTGGGCCTGTTCGGAATGATGAGCACGCTGCCTGGCCTCGAGATCCTGCGCCTGTTCCACCGGGACGAATCGCGACACACAGCGCTGCCGACGAACTATCTCAAGGAGTTCCCACTGACCAAATGGCAGCGGCGGAATCTCTTCGCCCGAGTTCATCGGTTGAGCCTGATACTGCCGCTCGTTCCGGCGGTAGCCCTGGGCGAAGAGGATCTCGCCGAGCTCGGAATCGACGCCTTCGACTTCGCCGGGGCCACGGCCCGCAAGGTCTTCCACCTGTCGGATCGAGTCGGCTTCTCGTTTCCCATCCCTACGTCGGTACTGACATCGGTGCTGAACGTGGCGTTCAATGCCGTCGCGAGCTACACACGCGCCGACCACACGAAGAAGGACTATCTCCAGGCCGAGACGACGCGCGGTAAGGAGGAGCTGCAGACCGAGGCCGAGGTCTTCGGCCTGAATCGGGGACGCACGCCAACCGAGGCGGCTCGACGAGCCTCAGAGGCTTCATACAAAAGCGACGCGCGACCCGCCGCCTAGCGGGGAAGCGCCATCACTCAGCGTCCCGGAGCTCTTGGGGTGACTGTCCGGTCCAGCTTCTGAACGCTCTTCCGAAGTTGGACTGATCGCTGTAACCCAGGCGATCCGCGATCTGATAGATGGTCCAGTGGGTCGTCCGAAGGTATTGGACCGCCAGCTCTTTCCTCACGCTGTTCAGGATCGCTTTGTACGAAGTGCCGGCGTTTCGCAGTCGCCGACGCATGGTTCGCGATGAGAGCCCGAGGGTCTTCGCCAAGTCGTCCAAGCTGGGTTGCAAGCGGTCCATCTTCAATAGCTGGACGCGTATCCGTTGTTCCAGGTCATCGCTGCTCTCGATCGCGGCCAGCTCCTCTTCACAGCGCTTCGCCGCCAGCTTCTTTGCGGCCTCGTCTGCAAGCGGAAGCCGCGTCTTCAGCAGCCGCGCCGCGAAGCGCATCTCCATCGCTTCCGCACCGAAAACCAACCGGCAATCGAAGGCCTTCCGGTACTCCTCGACATAGTCCGGCTTCTCATACGGGAAACGCAGCTCCTCGAACTCGAACTCGTCGTGAGTGAGGAAACGCGCGGTTGCGTGGAGGGCACCGACGGTAGTTTCCAAGATTGTGGCGCGCACTTCGCCCAAAACGGCCGCTTCCTCGATGCGTAGCGTCGCGATGCCCTTGTCCACCGAGAGCTCCGCGACCAGCACGGGAATGCGGGTCGGCACGAAGCGGGTGACGAAGGAGAGCGCTTCTTCCAGAGTCTCGCTGCTCATGGCGGCATATCCGAGCAGGCCATGTGTGGTGATAGGGAGCTGGCCCGCCAGGCGCGTCCCCAGCGCCGGATCCCCGCTCCGTGCGACTGCCCCCTGAATCAACAGCTTGAACTGCTCGTACTCGATCAGTGCTTCCGGATCCTCGAGGGTTTCCTGCGAGACGCCTGCCTCCTTCAACAGCTCCTGGCGGCTAGCGCCATGGGCCTCGGCGAAGGTGATGAAGCTATTGAGATAGTGGGTAGGGACCCGCATGATTCGCGGCGCTAGTCGCTTTCCAACCAAGCTGCGAGGAACGCGGCGAGGCCCTCGGTGTCGTCGAGTGAGAACTGCGGGACATCAGTGTCCCAGTCAGTATCCGTGACGAGCGCCAACATCTCGCCAAAGTCGCACAGGAGATCGGTACTTCGTTCCGCCCGGTGCACCTCGATCTTGGCGTAGTCGCCGCGCTTGTAACCCTCGGTGATCACGAGGTCGTAGCCGGCACAGTGTCGGGCGATCACCGAGTCGAGGTCATCCGACCCCGCCTCCCTGCTGAACGTGGCTACCTGGACGGGGCTTACGCCCACGACGAGATCCGCTCCGGCTTCGGCGAACCGGAACGTGTCCTTGCCGGGCGTGTCGAAGGAGCTGGTGTGATGATGATGCTTCACCACGGCCACCCGCAAGCCCGCCCTCTTCAAGGCCGGAAGCAAACCTTCGAGGACCGTGGTCTTTCCCGTATTGGATCGCGCAACCACCGAGACGATCGGTGGCATGGATGCAACAACCGGACCCAGGTTGGCGTTCGTCATCGGCGCTGAGGATATCCGCCAGGCAGGGCTCCGCAAACCCTAATCCAGCTCGCTCTTTTTTCTAGGCTGATCCTCGGGCGGGCCCTGGCTGTAGTCGCCGAATGGCGCATCGCGCTTGGTCACCGCCGCCTTCACACCCTCTGCCATGGCAAGGTCAACGAACTCTCGACCTTCGCGCGTATTCCGCATCGCGCCGTCGAGAATCGGGCCGAGAGTCTGCGTGCTTTGCAATCCCATGTTGTCGTAGGCCTGGTTGACGATCAGCTTCATCGAAACCAACTGGGTCAACGGAATCTTCGCCAACTTTGCCGCCAGCTCGTCGACCCGCCGGTCCAACTCTTCTAAGGGATAGGAGAAGTTGATCAGCTCGATCTCCGCGGCTTCTTTGCCACTGATCCACTCTCCAGTCAGAGCGTAGTACTTGGCTTTCGCCAGGCCGAGCCGGTAGATCCACATCCCGGTCAAGTGGCAACCCCAGACTCGCGAGTAGGGGGTGCCGATGCGAGCGTCGTCGGAAGCGATGACGATGTCTGCGCAGAGCGCCATTTCCGACCCGCCACCCACGCAGTAGCCGTGGACCTTGGCGATCACCGGTTTCAATCCGCGCCACAAGCCCATGAACGCCGGGATGTAGCTCGTGTAATGATTCGTCATGAGGTGATGATCCACCCCTGGGTCGTAGCCTTCTTCGGTGATGCCTGGGAAGTGCTCCAGCCCACCCGAGAAGTCGAACCCACCACAGAAGCTGTCGCCAGCCCCTTCCAACACGATGACTCTGATCTCGTCATCCCGATTCGCGTCCCTGAGCGCAGCATCCATCTGATCCAACATCTCGAACCGGAGCGTGTTGTATTTCTCGGGACGATTGAGGCGGATGGTCGCGATGCGGTCCCGCTTCTCGTATTGGATCATCTCATTTTCCGTGAATGCCAGCGCCTGTCTAACGGGCGCGCGGCCGTTCGAAGCAACCAAGGAGGGCGAACTTCGCCTTCTTGCTGCTCGTGTATTCGCTGATGTAGGCGATACGCCAACCTTCCCGGTACAACTCTTCGGCCTTCTCACGAAAATCTCCGGCTCGTCGGTCGAGGTATCGGATGCATTTTAGTTCGAGCGGAGTCTCCGCATCGAAGTTTGTGCGCAAGGATGACGTGTAAGACGGAGTTCCGCAGCCACTCATGAGTGCAAGCATGGCAAGCGTAAGCATGAGTCGTAGAGTCGAGTTCATTTGGAGTTCCCTGTCTTTCCTACTGAGATGGCGGCGAGTCTATAGGACACGAGCTAAGCACGCTAGCGTAAGGTCCGCTTGTCCTGGCGCAATGGATGGTCGGCAGGGACCTCGACGAAGATCAGCATCAGGCCGTCCGGGTCCTCGACCCTCATCTCGATCAAACCCCACGGCTTCTTGCAAGGCGCCTCGACGATCGGCACTTGGGCCTGCCGCAAACGTTCGTGTGCCTGTTCGACATCGCGCACCTGGAGCCAAAGCTCGGTGGCTTGCGTCGGAGGTTCTACCGCGCTGTCGGTGATCTCGAGATAGCCGCCGCCCAAGAAGAAAACGATGCCACTCGCATCCCCCGAGCCGAACTCGCGCATCGGATGAAGACCAATGATATCTCGGTAGAACGCAACGCTCCGAGCGTAGTCTGCGGGATGCAACAGGAAGCGGCTCGAAAGGATTTCCATGGCTCGCTGGGTTCACATCTACACCCTAAGCGCAGACTGGTGGAAAAGATTCCGCAAGCTACTCCAACAAGCCCCACCCCCAAGTAACCCTTCAACAAAGGGGACAGTCCCCCTTTTATAGAAGCGCCGGTCAGAAGTAGAGCTGGACGCTTGGGCCGAGGGTCTGGATCCGCTCCGTGAAGAACTGTCCATTCGGGGAGTGGCCGTTGTAATACCGGACGAGAAAATCGACCCGGTAACTCGATTCTCCGACCGGATCGAGCGTCACACCAGCAACGAAGGAAGCATCGGGCTGCCAATTGCTTTGCTGCCAGAACCGCATGTCGAGGCCGAATAGGACCTGAAGCCGGTGCTTCGTGGAAGTGGTAAAAGGACGGAGCTCAATGCCACCTTCGAGGGACCAGCGCTCCAGGTTCGAAGGCTCGCTCCGCACGATGACCCCTGTTCCGCCGTACGCCCGCAGCCATTCGAACGGATCATACGAGAGCAACACACTGAGCTCCTCGAACGAAAGGTTGATGCGCTCGACTTCGTTGTTCAAAAGGAACTCATCGCCGAGGTGTGAGCTTTGATGCATGATCCGAGTCAAGATGGAGAATGAATCGAACGCGTAGGTAAACGTGATGCCGCCGAGATAGTCGGCGTTCACCAAGTCGTTCGAGGGCGCGCCGAAGTCGAAGATCGAGAACACGCCGCCCTGAATGCCGATCTCCCAACGGCCTCGCCCGGGTCGGTTCTGCTGAACGATTGCGATGGAGGCTCCGGCGTCGGCCGTACCCACGTGGGTAAACTGTGAATCATCGAAGTAGCGCGCGTAACCAACCGCGAATCGAGGCCACCGAGGGTCCGCAGCAAGGGGCGCAAAGAGGGAATCGCGTGGAAACACGCGAAGTGTCGGTTCTTCTACTGACTGCGCGCCCGCCCACGACGAGCTGAGCGCCGACATGAGCAGCGCAGCAATGAAGGCGACGCGGCGGAGCTTCCATCGGGAGCGATTCATCGTCCCGGCGATCTTCAGGGTGCTATCCAAACCATCGCCCAAAGACGATCATCGCTGATCATCCCCGCATCGTCGAGATGCTGGTAGGCTCTTGCGTATGGACAACGCAGCGTTTCCGGGCGGCGTGCATTTCAATGCCACGCGGTACCAGCCCGGCCAGAGCCAGGGGCACTATGAAAGCTTCTTTCAACGGGCTAATCACCCCGATCTCCCGCGTGCCTTCTGGATTCGATACACGATTTTCAGTCCGCACGAACACCCAGAACAGGCCATAGGTGAGTTGTGGGCGATCTATTTCGACGGGGAGACCGGGCGGCACGTGGTAGCGAAGAGCGAGCACCCCATCGAAGACTGCGCCTTCAACAGGGACACACTCAGCGTGCGGGTCGGCGGTGCGGAACTGGAAGACGGGCGATTGAGCGGCGACGCGAAGCTCGACGGTCATCGCCTTGGTTGGGATCTCTCCTTTTCGGCAGGTGGTGCGCCTCTGTTCTTCTTGCCGCAGGGCCTCTATACGAAAGCTCTGCCAAAAGCGAAGAGTCTGGTAGGCCATCCGTTGGCGATCTACCGCGGCACGCTCGACGTGGATGGGGAGGTCATCACGATCGATGACTGGGTGGGCAGTCAGAACCACAACTGGGGCTCCAAGCACACGGATGAGTACGCCTGGGGCCAAGTTGCCGGGTTTGATTCCCATCCGGAGACTTTCTTTGAAGTCGCGACCGCACGGTTGAAGATCGGACCCATCCGGACACCTCGCATGACCCTCATGACACTGCGGCATGAGGGCCGCGAGATCGCACTCAACTCGATCATTCGATCGATCCGCGCGCGTGAGAGCTACGACTATTTCACATGGACATTCGCCAGCGAGGATCGCGATGTAAGGATCGAGGGCGAGATTTCCGCCGCGCGCGAAGACTTCGTGGGTCTGACCTACTACAACCCACCGGGTGGCAACAAGCGCTGCCTAAACTGCAAAATCGCGAAGTGCACCTTGCATCTGACCGACAAGGCCACGGGCGAGCGAACAACACTCACGACCCAACACCGCACGGCTTTTGAAATCTTGACGAGTGACGAAGATCACGGCGTCACGATGTTCACCTAACCGATTCGCCCTGAAACGATCCGAGCCCGCTCCTACTCAGACGATGACCATGAACCGACGCATTCTTCTAGCGAAACGCCCCGTGGGGCTCGCGGCTCAGGATGACTTCAGTGCTGACGAGCAACCGATCCCGGAGATCAAGGCGGGCGAGGCTCTTCTCAAGACGCTCTACATCGGCATCGATCCTACGATCCGCACCTGGCTCTCGACGGCGAAGAGCTATCTGCCACCAGTCGAGATAGGCGAGGTCGTGCGTTCGGCAGGGGTGGGCCGCGTGGTCGAGTCGAAGTGCGATCGGTTCAAGGTTGGCGACCTGGTGACGCAACTCGTGGGTTGGCAGGAATACTCCCTCCTCACCGACGATTCATTTGCCACCGTGTTCCCCGGCTCGATCAATCCGCGGCACGCCATGGGGATTCTCGGGTCGACCGCAGTTGCCGCGTATGCGGGGCTCATCTATGTGGGGCGGCCCAAGGAAGGCGAGACGGTGGTCGTTTCGGCAGCCGCGGGGGCCACTGGCTCCATGGTGGGTCAGATTGCCAAAATCAAAGGCTGCCGCGCGGTAGGGATCGCAGGCAGTGACGACAAGTGCAGGCACGTCGTCGAGAACCTCGGCTTTGATGCTTGCATCAACTACAAGAACGACGGGTTTCGCGAAGCGCTCAGGGAAACCTGCCCAAAACGGGTCGACGTCTATTTCGACAACGTCGGTGGCTGGATCCTCAACGAGGTGCTCGGGCGGTTGAACATGGGCGCGCGTATCGTTCTGTGCGGAGCGATCTCCGTGTACAACGCCGAGAAGAAACCTCCCGGTCCTTCCAACTACCTCAATCTCATCACGGTCCGCGGCCGGATGGAAGGCTTCAACGGAATGGACTACTGGGGCAAGCGCCCCGAGATCTCCGCCGAGCTCCAGCGCTGGATGGCCGAGGGCACGATGAAGAACTACGAAACCATCGTGGATGGCCTGGATGAGGCTTGGCGCACGGTCAACATGCTGTTCAGCGGTGAGAACATTGGCAAGCTGCTCGTGAAGGTCGCCGAGGGCTGACAATCGCGCTTCAGCCAGGGGCTTCGGCGACACCAAGCTCCAAGCGAACTCGTTGATACTCTGGGCTTACGACTCCATCGGCGCCCCGCACCGCGCACCGGAAGCGATGAAGAGTTTCCGCTGGCTGTCGTGAAAACTCGAAAACGGTAAGGAACGGCTCTGGGTTGTCGGCGCGCGTCGAGAAGTCCGCTCGACCGCTGAGATGCAGATGGTGGCAGGCAGCCGAGTTGGTGACTCTTTCGCTCCAGCGTGTTTGAAATACGATGTAGAGCCGAGATTGTTCGCCCATGGCGCGGGCTGCCGTTGCTACGTAGACCTCTACGCCGCCACGTTCCTCAAACCTGCAAGCGCGTCTTTGTGGGTCATCGGGCAGCACCCCGGCGCCCAACGGAAAATAGGGCGGTGACCCGGTGATGAGGTCGTAGCGCTCGTTTCCAAAATCGAGCTCGCGAAAGTCTGCGTGGTGCACGTCGATGTGGACTCCGTGCTCCGGAAGCTCGGCCACCGCGCGTGTTGCCATGGCTGCCGACTGAGCCTGCGCCTCGACGCCGAGGGCAGTCTTCGGGCGGAGTTTGTGACTCACCATGAGCAGCACCGAGCCCACGCCGCATCCGAGGTCGAGGTATCGCGCCGGCGGATTTGGATTTCTATGGACGGCGTACCAAGCGGTGATCAGATCGTCGGTACTGGTTCGATGTCCCCCCGTGCGCTGGTAGATGTGCCAGTCACCGATGAGACGATCGCGCCCTGCGTCGTGAGGCCACTCCGTGGGGCCGTCCGGAGCGTTGATCACGATACTGTTCTCATGAGACGCCATACGATTCGCAGATTTCCCGAGGCTGTGCGAACGGACCTAGGTTGGCAACTAGCCCTGACGGCCCCTGTTGACTCGCCGCCCGATACGGTGCGGAACAATTGCGTATGAACCCAAAACATATACGTATGGACCCGCAACAATTACGTATGGAAACCAAACAATTACGTATAGATACGCGATATTGTTTCGAGGTACCAAGATGCTGTTCATCCCTTGAAGAGCAAGGCGATCGAAGGAGATTTCATCATGAAACTACTTGGTACACCGTCATTCCAACGGTCATTACTCGCTGCTGTGGCCGCGCTTGGTCTCGTCGCTGCCTGTGGTGACGTAGATAGCTTCAAGATTCGCTCGAGCGGGTGGGGCGACACTGAACCTCTCGTGGATTGGAACGGCACGCTGGTGCAATTGGTGCGTGTGACCGTGCCCTGTGTCGCGCAGGACAGCGAAGGACTGATCGTTCCGGTCAGCACTCACATGGAGTTTCCCGGCGAGCGCGTTGCGACGCTGAAGGCTTCTTGCTCAGTCGGCGTCGAAGCCGAAGTGAGCATCGACATCGAGGGTCGAAGCATCATCTACGATTTCTCTTCTGTCACGGCAGCGGGCGTGTTCACAGCCGCCAAATTCAACGGCTATGTGTTCACCGACATAGCGAGCAGCGCACCCGAAATCGTCGGCGCTACGATAGATCGCGGTGTGAGCACGCTGCAGCTAGACGAAGACGCTCTGCAAGCGGAGGGTCGTGTGGTGCGGGCCAACTTTGAAGGTGTTAGCTTTGACGAGACAGACTTCCTCAAGATCGATCTTGTGTTCGCAGAGCAAGACTAGCCCTGACCAGGCATTGGTCCGCCACGGTCGATCTCTGGAATATCCGCGATCTTGATCACCGACATTTCCGGAAGAAGATCGGTTTCGGCGAGTAGCGTCCGCAGCACGACCTGGCCACGATGGCGGCCTTCGGTGCTGACCCAGTTCTTCACGCCAGGGTTTTCGCCGCACGCATAGATTCGAAACGACCCATCCTCGTCGTACACGGTCTGACGATTGTTGATCGCCACCGGATAGTGACGGTAGTCGCCCGCTCGAAGGTAATGGTCGAAAACCTGGCAAGACCAGTACCGACACGGCACGTCTTTGCCTTCGATGAGGATCGCCTCGTCATCGGCGAGCTTGAACGAAACGCCCGCGTACCCGATGCCGGGACCAGGGAGATTGTTGGCGACCACCTTGGGATCGATCATCTCGAAGACCTCGTCGGGCGTGTACTCTTCGTGCTCTCCCTCTTCGACAGCAAGCTGGCCGTCGGCCCCGATGCGCGTCGGTGTCGAGTGCTCGTCGCTTTCGTACTCGATCGTGCTCATGCCCACGATGGCTGACACGCCCAAACCCGCATCAACCGTATCGTGCATGAACGCGATGAGGCGGTCGAGTCCCGCTGAAAGGTCGTCAATCGCGTATTGCTCCGGAGGCGGCACATCGGTTGCGCACTCGATGTTCATGATGGCGGGCCGGTACTTGCCCTTGTCGACCTCGATTACGCACTCCGGAAAATACTGGCGGGTCATGATGAAAGGCTGGTTGCCCTCGAGCTTCAACCAGTTCGTCGCGCCTTCCGGACGTTCTGCGCTGATTTGAATGGTCGCGATCTGATCCCCGGCGTCTTCCTCGAATGCGATGTCCTTGTCGATCAAGAAGCTCACCATCGAGCGCATGCCGTCGTCGTCGCTCGCGTAGACGACGATGGAGAAGAAGATGTCGTCGCTCCGCCGGATCGTGAACTCGTAGCAGAGCGACTCGTCGAGCTTGGCATCATGGTACAGGGTGTCGGGCCCATCGCCGACGAAGCTCCGAAGTGGAGTGAACGCGCGTGCGAGCACCGGATGCGCGCGGTCCGCCTCCATCTCGAGCTCGTGTCCCCCCGCGATCAGTGACGCCAGGTAGCGAAATCCGTCCACTCGCTCGCGCGGACTTCGCGCACCGATCGGGCCCACAATCTTCTCACCGACTTCCTTGAGCTGCTCGGCAAACCGGTTCCACGCAGCTTGGCTCGGGGTCGTTTCGTTCGACATCCTACTTCACCCCATTCGTGGACGTTGTGTACGAGAGCTGTAGTGCGCTGACAAGCCCAGCGCCTTGGCCGACCCCGACCAGCCGGCAGCGTCGATTGTCGGCGGTTGTTTCCGGACGAATGGCGTGCCAAAGAGCCCGCATGAAGTACGGTCGTCTCCTTACGATTCTTGGATTGCTCGCGTTCGCCGGTGCGTGCGC
>JAFDAJ010000086.1 GCA_019313915.1 Deltaproteobacteria bacterium | reverse complement strand
GGCACTGGCACTGGCACTGGCACTGGCACTGGCACTGGCACTGGCACTGGCACTGGCACTGGCACTGGCACTGGCACTGGGAACTAACCCTTTCAAAGAGGGGACTGTCCCCTTTTTCGTAGATGTCTACGTCCGTCGGACCCCCGCGTCGCGTTCCGCCGCGCCCCGGTCTAGTTGTCCATGAAGGAGCGCAGCTGCTTCGAACGGCTCGGGTGCCTCAGCTTTCGCAACGCTTTGGCTTCGATTTGGCGGATGCGTTCGCGGGTGACTTCGAAGTCTTGGCCTACTTCTTCGAGGGTGTGGTCGCTCTTTTCGCCTATGCCGAAGCGCATGCGGAGGACCTTTTCTTCTCGGGGGGTCAGGGTCTTGAGGACGCGGCGGGTTTGGTCTTCGAGGTTGCCGTCGATCACGGCTTCGACCGGGGAGACCGCGTTCTTGTCCTCGATGAAGTCACCGAGATGGCTGTCTTCTTCTTCGCCAATCGGGGTCTCGAGACTGATCGGCTCTTTGGCGATCTTCAGGACCTTGCGGACCTTTTCGAGGGGCATCTCCATCCGCTCGGCGATTTCTTCGGGATCGGGCTCGCGGCCGAGCTCCTGCACCAAGTAGCGTGAGGTGCGAATCAGTTTGTTGATCGTTTCGATCATGTGGACCGGGATACGGATGGTGCGGGCCTGGTCAGCAATCGCTCGAGTGATGGCCTGGCGGATCCACCAGGTAGCGTACGTCGAGAACTTGTAGCCGCGACGGTACTCGAACTTGTCGACGGCCTTCATCAGACCGATGTTGCCCTCCTGAATCAAATCGAGGAACTGCAAGCCGCGATTCGTGTACTTCTTGGCGATCGAGACGACTAGACGAAGATTGGCTTCGACGAGCTCAGCCTTGGCACGCTCGGACCGCCGCTCACCCCCTGCAAGGGCGCGGTAGGTGTCTCGCAACTGCTCGACCGGCTGCCCCATGTCTCCTTCGACATCGTCGATCGCCTTCTGCGCGTCGCGGATGTGTTCCTCTGAAAGAAGGATCTGCTCTTCGGAGCCGTACTTCCTCTGAATCCTCTTCTCGACGGCCTTGCTTTCCTGCATGTTGTGAAGCACGCGCTTCATGTCGCTGAACTTGAGGCCACCGACACGCGCCTCAGCTTCGCTCATGTCACGCTCCGCGCGCTCTATGCGGCGGGTGTAGCCCTTGATGCCAGAGACCACGCGGTCGATCTGCTTCTTCGTGAGGTTGAGCTCCCGCAAGAGCGCGATCCGCTCGAAGAGGTGCTTATCGAGCTGCGTGGCGTATTGCTTCTTGCTCCGGTCCGAGACTTTTCGCTTGCCCTCGAGCTCGCTGTGCACCTTTGCCATCGCTGACTCGACGCGCTTGACCTTGTCGAAAAGCTTGAGAGCGCGAATCTTGGCCGCCTCGAAGTCGACCTCTTCTTCCTTATCGAGGTCACGAACTATGTCTTTGACGCGGATCTTGCCCTTCCGAAGGCCTTCACCGATTTCCAGAATCTCAGAAACGCCGACCCGAGAGTTCAAAATCACGTTGAAAATCCGGTCTTCGCCCTCTTCGATTCGCTTGGCGATTTCGACCTCGCCCTCACGAGTGAGGAGCGAAACGGACCCCATCTTTCGCAAGTACATACGAACCGGATCGTTCGACTTCTGCGCGTAGCTGTCGTCAGCCGGCGGCGGAATCGTAGCGGCACGGCGGACCGAGCTTCGCGTCGCCGCAACGGGAACCTCACTCGTCCGGCTTTGACCTTCGGGCGCGCCATCGACCACGTCGATGTCTTCAGTCTTGAGCCACACCATCAAGTCGTCGATTTGATCGGACGTCACCATGTCCGGCGGCAACGCTTCGTTGAGCTCGTCATACGTCAGATGACCTTGCATGCGGCCACGCTCGAGGAGGAGTTGCACCTCTTTGCGTTCGCGACCCTTGATCTTCGGCACGACGCGCGACACGGGTTCCCTCTTGAACTTGGATCCCGTCGATACCTCGTTACGCACTGAGCTCTTGCCCGCCATCTTCACCTCTGCTTCGTGTTCGACTTGAGCTTGTGTGCACTGCGCGTCAGTTCCACAAACTCTCGAGTGAGCCCCGCTGCCAACGCGTCGTCGCCAACTCGGCGTGCTTCGACGATGCGTTGCTGCAAGCGGGGCAGCTCATGTTCGATGTTTTTTCGTTCAAGCAGAGGAAGGCCTTCGTCGAGAATCTGACGAGCCTCTTCGAGGCTGTGCTCTTGCACAGCCAACTTAGCTTCCAACCAAGGCCTGAGTTGATTGTCGTTCAACTCGTCCAGTAAGGCCGTGACATCGAGCGATCCCTGCTTGTCCACCATCCGCAAGATAGAATCAAAGATGGCGCGAAGATCGGGGCTCGTCAAAAGCTTCGGGAGCCTCTGTGCGCCCTCGTCATGGATTAACGTCGGCTGATCGATCAGAAGTGAAATCAACTTCGACTGTAACTCCGACACTGGGGTTGCAATCGGCTGCTGCACTGCGTCACGACGCGGCGCGGCGCGATCGCTACCTCGACCCAACCCGCGGCGTAGCTCGCGACGCACTAAACCCACGTCTGTGATCCCGAATTTGCGGGCAACGCGTTCTAGATAGAGTCCGCGTTCGATCGGGCTTTCGACCTTGGCAAGAATCGGACCAAGTTTGGCGATCGCATCGGCCTTTGCATGCGGGTTGGGCTCCACGGTTGCCGCAGAATCATCAATTAAATATTCGATAATGGTGGGCGCGCTTACGATTCGGACGCGCAAGGACTCCGCTCCTTGCTCTCTCAGGAAGCTATCCGGATCGGCGCCTTGAGGCAGTGTCACCACGTGCGCGTCCAGCCCGATCTTGCTGACCACCGTGTACGCTTCGCGCACCGCCTTGCGGCCCGCCTTGTCGCCGTCGAAGAGCAACACGACCTTCTGCGCAAAGCGCTTGATCAACCTGGCGTGCGCCTCGGTAAACGCAGTCCCCATGGGAGCCACCGCGTTTTGAAACCCCGCCTGGTGAAGCGCGACGAGGTCGAAGTTGCCTTCGCACAGCACCGTGGCGTCTTCACGCCGAATCTCGACGCGACCCTCGTGCAAACCGTAAAGCACATCGCCCTTGTGATAGAGGGGGTTCTCCGGGCTGTTGAGGTACTTCGCCGGTGGCTCCTTCTGCTCTTCCATCGACGGCGCAGGCGACAGCGCGCGGCCGCTGAACGCAACGACTTTTCCATGCACGTCGGCGATCGGGAACATCAGTCGATGCCGGAATCGATCATAGTGGCCACGACCCGAACGGCGCGGCACGATGAGCCCCACCGCTTCGGCGTCTTCGGGCGACGCGCCCGTGCTATCGAGGAAACGCGCAAGCGCGTCCCATCCATGAGGAGCGTAGCCGAGGCGGAACTTGTGCGCCGACTCTTCGGAGATTCCGCGGCCAAGAAACTCCTCGCGCGCAAGGCCGCCGTCGGGGTGTTCGTGAAGCTGCGCGCAGTAGAAGTCCGTTGCCTTCTCCACCAACGACGTCAAGCGGTCGGACTGCTTCTTGTTGCGTTGGAACTCAGCCTCGCGCTGGGCGTCGTACACCGGCAACTGCACGCCCGTCTGCTCGGCGAGGTCGCGCGCGATTTCAGGAAAGGTTTTGCCCTCGACGTGCATCAAGAACGAGAACACGTCGCCTGACGCTTTGCAGCCAAAGCAGTGGTAGAAGCCGCGGCTCGGGTGCACGTAGAAGGACGGAGTCTTCTCGTTGTGGAACGGGCAAAGGCCCCTGAGGCTGCTGCCGGACTTCTTGAGTGCGACGTAGTTTCCGATGACCTCTGCGATGGGAGCGCGGTCGCGGATCTCAGCAATCTTGTCTTCGGAAATCACCGCCGAGGGCAGTGTAGACTTCGCCTGCTTCTTGGCAAGCGCCTGCTGCCACTGTAGTTGTTGCGCGATGGCTCACGCGCGCGCATCGCTACGGCAGATTCTGTGGGTGTACGCGCTGGTCTGTGTGGCTGTCTTCGCGGTGACCCGACTCGAACCGCTCGCCGTCGTAGGGCGATACGCCCACCTCGTCGTCGCGGCGATCTTTCTGCTGACATCGGTCCGGCTCACGCGGCGCGATCCCGCGCACTACGGCGTCGCGCTCGGTGGGCTGTTGGAGCCCGCCACCGACGATCGGATGGCAGGACCGCTCGGACTCTTCGACCTCGGCCGCGCGATCCGCAAGGCACTGCCGTCCGCCGCAATCGAGCTGGGCGTGGCGGTCGGCATCGGGGTCGTGGTGTTTCCCCTCTACACGGTCGGCTTCTACTGGTGGAACCAGCCGGCGACCGACTTCTCGTTGTCCCTCCCCCCCAGCGTCGTCAGCTTCGTGGTCGCGCAGCTCATCGTAATTGCGCTGCCAGAGGAAGCGTTCTTTCGAGGCTACCTGCAAACTGGACTGAGCGACCTCACACACCGGCGGCTGCACGTGCTCGGCGTGGAGCTGGCGCTAGGCGCCTGGTTGCTCCAAGCGGCCCTGTTTGCCGCGATCCACTTCATGGTCGAGCCGCATCCGGCCCGTCTTGCCGTCTTTTTCCCGGCCCTTCTCTTCGGGTGGGCTCGAGCATGGCGTGGCGGGATTGGCGCCGCGCTCGTGCTCCATGCGATGAGCAATCTTTATTCCGAGATTCTGGCGCGGAGTTGGCTATAACGCACTCATGCAGGCCACTCCGCCCGCTCCCACGATTGTCGCGGAAACCGTTCGCCGCGCCCTATCTGAAGACATCGATCGGGGGGACATCACCACCGAAGCGTGCGTCGAACCCACCGCGCTCGGCACGGCGACGCTGAACGCCCGCGAGCGAGTCGTCGTCTGCGGACTTCCGATCCTCGAAGAAGTCTTCGCGCAGCTCGACCTTCTGGTCGATGTCGACGCGCACGTGCAGGACGGCGATCTCGTCGAGGCGGGCACGTCAATCGCCACGCTCAGCGGGCCGGCAACGTCGATTCTCCTCGGCGAACGTGTCGCGCTCAATTTCCTGCAGCGGCTCACCGGAGTTGCGACCATGACGAGGAGCTTTGTCGACGCGTTGCCAAATGGCTCGGCGACGAGGATCACAGACACCCGCAAGACGACACCGGGATTGCGCGCGTTCGAGCGCTACGCGGTCCGGTGCGGGGGCGGCCACAACCACCGTGAGGACTTGGGCGCCGGCGTCTTGATCAAGGACAACCACATCGCCGCAGCGGGTGGGTGCACCCAAGCGATCGAACGGGCCCGAGCGTATGCACCGCACACCTGCCGCATCGAATGCGAAGTCGATACGCGCGCCCAGCTCGAAGAAGCGCTCGCAGCCGGAGTCGACATCGTCATGCTCGACAACTTCAACGATGACGAGGTGCGCGATGCACTCGCGCTGATCGACGGCCAGGCAATCGTCGAAGTGTCAGGCGGGGTCACGCTCGAACGTGTCGCTGCGCTCGGCACATTGGGGGTCGACGTGATTAGCGTCGGGGCGCTCACGCACTCCTCGCCCTCATGCGACCTTGGCCTCGACTGGAGCTAGGGCGTGATCGACGACTTGCAGCCCGAGAAGGTGCGCCGACGGGTGACGGGAAACTGGGGGCGCTCGTTGACGGTGCACCAAAGCACCGCTTCGACGATGGACGATGCCTCCGCTGCGGCTGCTGACGGTGCGAACGACGGTCATGTCGTGTTGGCGGACCAGCAGACTCGAGGGCGGGGAGCACATGGGCGGCAATGGCTCTCGCCCCCGGGCTCCGACCTCTACTTCTCCGTCATCACCCGCCCTGCGGTCGAGCCGGCTTCGACCGCTCTCATCACTCTGGCCACCGGGCTCGGGGTTCGGGATGCGGTTGCAGCCCTCTTGCCTGGCCGCTCTGTCCTCGTGAAGTGGCCCAACGACATCTGGATTGAGCGCCACAAGTGCGCCGGCGTTCTCGTCGAGAGCCGAACGGTGGGCATGCGCATCGACTCGGTGATCATCGGGGTCGGCCTGAACGTGAACCGCGTGCAATGGCCACCCGAGCTGAGGGGCGCCGCGACCTCACTGCGAGCGGAGCGCAGCGAACAAGAGCCGTTCGACCGCGTCGAAGTGCTGGCCACCCTCCTCTCCAATATGGAGCGATGGGTCAACCGCTTCGTCAAAGACGGCGCGTCCGTCGTGGTGGATGCCCTGCGGCCTAGCCTGGCCCTGGTTGGAGAGCGCGTTCGTTGGGAAGACGGCGACGGAGTCTTCGATGGCATTGACCCGGACGGAGCAGCGCGAATAAGAACGCATAGTGGCGTGGTCTCGCTTCACGCGGCCCATATCGAGTCAGTCGATCACTGAGCGCTGCACTTGCCTACCCGCGGGTTGCGCACCAGAACTGCCCCATGGCGCACGCACGCGAGCTCCACTGGCTACAACACACCGTAGGCGTGCTCTCGTTGAGCGATCGCGCGATCATCTCGGTCGGCGGCGACGACGCTCGCGAGTGGTTGCAGGGACAGCTCACCAATCAAGTTGAAGGCGTCGAGCCTGGGGACTCATTGTACGCGTTCGTCCTCACCCTCAAAGGGCGGATCCTGGCTGATGTCTATGCGCTCGTTCGCGAGGACGATATGTGGCTCGATGTGCCGGCAAACACGGTGGACGCACTGCTCGAACGCTTTGACCATTACATCATCATGGAGGACGTCGATCTCGCTCATCGGGACGACCTTCGCGTGATCACCGCGCAGGGCCCGGTTGCAAGCGAGGTGGCCGAAGGAGGCTGGCCCGCCGATCGGCTCGGAGTTGGCGGCCGGCAATGGGTCGTCACCCATGCGGAGCTCGAGTCAGAGCTGGAACGTTTGACGCAACGCGGTCGCGAGCTCGATGGCGGCTGGGTGAGCAACGAGGCGTGGGAGCACGCCCATGTCGTTCGAGGACGGCCACTCTTCGGGGTCGACTTCGGCGATTGGACCTACCCTCAGGAGACTGGACTGAACCCTCTAGCCGTCTCCTTCAATAAGGGTTGCTACATTGGTCAGGAGACGGTGGTCATGCTCGAAAACCGAGGAAAGGCGCCAAAAGTCCTGTGGCGTTGGACGGTCGAGACCACGGAGCCTCCGAGCGCCAAGGCCCCGATTTCGTTGGCGGGCACCGTTGTCGGCGAAGTCACCTCCGCCGTGGCGGAGCGCGACGGTGCGTCAGCGCTGGGCTTTCTCAAGCGGGGATGCGAGGTGGAGGGGTCCGAGGGCTTCACCATCGACGGCGCGCCTGCTCGTGCGATCGGCACGGTGGAAGCTGGCCCTGGGGTGTGTCCTCCACGCACGTGACGGTACGGAACACGTCCCACTGGCGCGAACCCGGGTCCGACCTTATAGTTGGCGTCAAAGGAACATCATGCTGAACCTCACCACGCGAGCCGCAGAGAAGGTCAAAGAAATCCGAGACGCCGAGGGCCTCGCCGAGCAGGGCCTCCGAGTGCGGGTCATTGGCGGCGGTTGTGCGGGTTTTTCCTATGATTTGTTCTTCGAGGACGAGACCTCCGATCTGGACCAGACGTTTACGTCGCACGGTATTCCCATCTACGTGGACATGATGAGCGCGCAGTATGTCGAAGGGACCGAGATCGACTACGTCGAGGGCCTGCAGGGTGCCGGGTTCAAGTTCGCAAATCCGCAGGCCAAACAAACCTGCGGATGTGGCTCGAGCTTCTCCGCCTAATTCCTCAATCATTTCAGTGATTAGGCTTAGAGTGCTCTCCGACGACGTTCGGATATGTGCACTTGACAGCCCCGGGTAACGTAACGTAACCCTATGGTCCACGTACAGGACCTTATCATGCAGTCATCCGCCTCCCTCGATCGATACATCCAGCAAGTCCGGGCCATCCCGAAACTCTCCCGCGAGGAAGAGCATAAGCTCGCCCTTCGCGCGCGCGAAGGGGACCAGGACGCCGCAGACCGGCTCGTCGAAGCGAACATGCGGTACGTCGTTGCCATTGGGCTTCAGTACCGGCGCTATGGCGTGACGCTCGGCGACCTGATCGCCGAAGGTAGCGTGGGTCTGGTCACTGCGGTTCGTAAGTTCGATCCACACCGTGGTACGCGATTCGTGACGTATGCGGGGTATTGGATCCGCGCGTTCGTGCTTGAGGCAGTCGTTCGCTCGAGCACGATGATTGGAGCCGGCTCCGGCCCATTCCGATCGAAGTTGTTCTTCCGCCTCCGCAGGGAGCGCGCGCGGCTGTCGAATCTCATCGCCGACCCCGAGGAACTGGTTGCCACGCTCGCAGCTGACTTCGACACGACCCCCGAAAAGATGAGCGAGCTGCTGCGCCGGCTCGACCAGCGTGAAATTTCTCTCGATGCCCCGGCCTACAACGACTCGGATGCGACGCTGGTCGAAATGCTTCCGGGCAACGCAGAGCCACAGGATGTGGTCGTCGCCCGACGGCGGCGCCAGAGCGGCATCGAGTTGCGGCTCGAAGGTGCGCTGTCGGTCCTCGATGATCGCGAGCGCCTCATCGTCGAGAAGCGAATTTTGAGCGACGATTCCGCATCGTTGGCATCCCTCGGCCGCGAGCTTGGCGTCAGCCGCGAGCGCGCCCGCCAACTGGAGGCCAGGGCGAAGAAGAAGCTCGCCGTAGAGCTGAAAGACCTGGCCCCTGCGGCCTAGCCTACCTGTTCAAATGTAGGGTGCCCCCTTACCCGGATTTTACTTTCTAGTGGGCCGGTGCGCTCTTTGCAGAGCCGGGGTAGCATGGAGGCCACATGGCGTTCGAGGAAGGGTACATCACGCTGCTGCGCCGCGATGCCACGCAGGAGTTGGGGCAAGACGATCTCGTGGACGAGACCGGCTCCGCAAGACCGCCTGCCGTACCCTCGGGCCGAACGGCGGAGGCGCCGCACAAACCCGCGTCCACCAGAGTTGACCGGGCGCGGCGTGCGCGCGATTGGCTCGCAGAGTGCGAACGTGAGCTGCGCGACCAACCGGACGTCCGACGCGCCGCGCGGTTGTACTTCGAAATGGCGCGCACCTGCGAAGGTCCGCTAGAAGACACGCGTCGCGCGCTGCAGTACTACCAAGCGACCCTAGAGCGGTCGCCCGACTATGTCCCCGCGATCCGCGCCGCGCGCCGGCTACTGCTTGGAGCGCGCATGTTTACTGAAGCGCTCGCGCTGTTCGACGCCGAGGCGCGTGTGACGCGGCAACCGCGTGACAAGGCAACCCTGTTCTTGTTGAAGGGCCGTCTACTCGAGGACGTGCTCGGCAACCGTGAAGCGGCCGGCGAGGCCTACCACACCGCGAGGGCCCTCGATCGCTCGCACGCCGCAATCTTGCGAGCGACCGAGCAGCGCGCTTTTGCGGAGCGGACGTGGACCGAAGTGGACCGGAACCTCGCCGAGCTTGCAAATTCGGCCGCGGCGGACGATGGGCACCGCGCCGCTTTGATCGCCCGTCGAGCTCAGTTGCTCGAGAGCCGACAACAACGTCCAGAGCAGGCCGCAGAACTCTATGAAACCGCGCTGCAACTCGACCCGAGCGCGGTCATCGCAGTTCAGGCGTTGAAGCGCCTGTACTACGGACAGCGCCGGTGGCGTGACCTCATCCGCACACTCGAAGCAGAGGCCCGGTTGGCGACCGA
Source organism: Deltaproteobacteria bacterium (assembly GCA_019313915.1). Taxonomy (GTDB): domain Bacteria; phylum Myxococcota_A; class Polyangia; order Polyangiales; family Houyiibacteriaceae; genus SG8-38. The sequence continues at coordinate 6,069 of JAFDAJ010000086.1, read as the reverse complement.
GCCGTCTTTGAAGGCTTCTTCGCTCTATCGGGCCGCGCGAATTCACGCGGAGCACCTCGGCAATCGCGACGAGGCCATCCGGGTGCTCGAGCAAGCACGGATCCTACATCCGCTGGACCCACTGATTCTCGGTGAGCTAGCGCGGCACTATGAGGCTGGACAGCGGCTCCAAGCATTGGTCGAGACGCTCGAAGCTCTGACCGAAGCGAGCGACGACGAGGCCGAGAAGCTCACGTTCACGCAGCGCATCGCCCGGCTGTATGAAGAGGAGCTGCGCGACGTGGACCAGGCGATTGCGTGGCACGAGAAGGCCGTCGAGCTCGATCCTACGTCGCTTTCGTCTCTTCAAGCCTTGAGCCTGCTCTACCGGGTCCGCGGCGCTTGGCCGAAGCTCATCGACATGTGTCTTCAGGAGGCGCGCTACACGGGGGATGCACAGCGGCGGGCCGATTCCCTGGCTCGCGCCGCCGAGATCTACGAAACCAAGCTCGACGCCATCGACGCCGCGGTGGATCACTACCACCGCTCGCTCAACGCGATGCCGGACCACCCTACAGCCTTCAAAGCTCTCACGCGGTTGCTCTCGGATGTGAATCAGCCAAAAGAGCTCATTCAGCTCTATGAGAATGCGTTGGACAGGGCGACCGGCACACGGGCCGTGTCGTACCTCCTAAAGATCGCGCAGCTCTACGAAGACGTGCTGGGGGAGCATGCGCTTGCGGCTCAAACCTACAAGCGCGTCTTACAGCAGGACTCGGGGCATCTCACGGCAGTGCACGCTTGGCAACGCTCCGCTGCGCGCGCACACCGACCCCGCGAGCTCCTCGAAGCTCTCGATTACGAGATCGAGCTCACCGTCGAAAGGGACCGGCTAGTCGCGCTGCTGCACCGCACTGGAGAAGTGCTCGACGAGCAGTTGGACGATCGCGATGAGGCGATCGCCCGCTATCGCCGCGCACTACACAAGGACCCGCGTCACGTCCCAACACTCTCGAGCCTCGGACGCCTGTACTACGCCGCGGGGCGTTGGAACGACTTGCTCGACATCTACGGTCAAGAACTGAAGCTCACCTCTGCCAAGGCCCGGCGTGTGGCGCTGCTGCAGAAGATGGCCGAAATCTCGCGCGATCGGCTCGGGAGCGACGAAGACGCACTTCGCTATCACCGGGAGGCCATCAAAGTCGATGCGGCGCACGCGCCCTCACTTCAAGAGCTGGCGCGGCAGTTGCGGGAACGAGGCGACTGGGAAGAGCTGGTCGACGTGCTGGAGCTTCAGCTTCGCAACTCGGGCGCCGCTCGGCTTCGCGCGCGGGCCGCGTTCCTGCTCGGGCAGGTGTACGAAGAGCACCTGGACGATCGAACCAAGTCGGTCGCGTCGTACGAGGCTGCGGTGTCGGCGGATGCAAGCTATCGGCCTGCCGTCGATGCACTCGCGCGCGTTCGCGCCGAGGAGCACGACTGGACCCATCTGCTGGCCGACATCGAACGCGAAGTGAAGCTCACCGAGGAACCGACGCAGCGCATCGCCTTGCTTGCGAGAAAGGCCCAAGTGCTGGAGCGGCAGGACAAGCACCGCCAAGCGATTCAGGCTTGGGAAGATGTCCTTGGGGTCGACGCGAAGCATCTCGGCGCTCTGCTGGCGCTAGAACAACTGCATCGGCAGGTCGGCGCGTGGGAATCGTTGTGCGCGGTGTACGCGACACAGTCCGAAGCACTCGAAGACCCGGCCGGCCGTGTTGCGGCGCTGTACGAGCTGGCGCGCTTGTTGGAACATCAGGGGCTTGGAGAATACGACGACATCGTTGGGGCGTACCGGCGGATCCTCGAAGTGTCTCCCGCGGACTTGGGCGCCCTGCTCGAGCTGGAGCGATTGGCGGCAAGTCAACGCGATGGCGGCCTCCTGCGTGAAGTCGACACCTTGGTCGCACAGTCCGCGCACGACCCCGCCGTGGCGGCCGCACATCATGCGCGCCTCGCGGAGCTCGTGGAGGGAGAGGACGATACCGAAGCGATCGAGCAGTTCCGCGCCGCTGCCGTCGCGGACCCCTACCACATTGGCGCCGCGCGGGGGCTCACCCGAGTCGCGCAGGAGACCGACGATCCCGCTGCGCTGGTCGATGCGCTGCGGCGCGAGGCGGAAAGCGAACGGGACGCAAGAGCCGCTTCCGAGCTCTTCGTCCAGAGCGCGGTGGTCCGGTTGGACGTCGATCGGCTCTCGCAGGCCGCGTCGGGGGCGCGGTCCGTCGACAGGGCGAGCGCGCTTTGGCTGGCCGTGGCGCGCGTTCAGAGCGACGAGCTCGGCGAATTGCCGGCGGCGATCCGAACGCTGCAGCGCGTGCTCAAGGTGGAACCACGCCACCTCGACGCGCTAGAACGGCTGGCGCGACACTTCGAGGCGAACCAATCGTGGCACGAGGCGGCCGCGACCATGGAACAGCTCCTGGCCGCGGCGCCTGAAAACAGCCGGTTGAGGCGGGTTCTGCTCGATCTCGCGCGCGTCTATCGCGAACGTTTGAACATGCCGGATCGTGCCCTGCGACACATCGAATCGGCGCTCGCATCCGAGCCGGCTCATCCGGCGGCCCTGCAAGAACTTTCGCTGGTGCATGAAGCGCTTGGGCAGTTGCCCGAGGCGCTGCAAGTTGCTCGCCATCTGCTCGACGCTAGCGATGGCCAGGAGCGCGGCGACGCACTCGTTCGTCTCGGGCAGCTCGAACACGCCGCCGGAGACCGCGAGAGCGCCAAGAATGCGCTGCGCCGCGCGGTCGTACTCGAAGGACCGGGAAGCGACGCGGCTCGCACGCTCGAAGATCTTTGTGAAACCTCAGACGACTGGCGGACCTATGCCGACGCGCTGAGCAACCATCGTGCCAAGGACGACGCGGGCCGGGTGACGACCGCCCTCGAGGTCGCGCGTGTCCTATCGGACCATTGCCGGGACGAGCACGCCGCCATCATGGCACTTCGAAGCGGCCTCGAGGAAGGTGCCGCCAACGCCGACCTTCGACGAGAGCTTGCGGTGCGGTTGCGTGCGCGAGGCGAAAATGCGGCGGCGGTCGAGCAGCTCCAAGCCGTGCTTTCGCAGGAGCCACTTCGACAGGAGGTCTGGCGTGAGCTCGCGGTCACCTATCAGGTGGGCAGCCGGATGCGAGAAGCGCGACTCGCGACATTGCCGCTACTCGCGCTGGGTGTGGATGATGCGGAAGATCGTGATCGGGTCGCGTCGGTCGAGGCCTGGCCTGCTCAGGTCCGGCCGAAGTCACTTCGAGGCTCAGTGCTCGAGCAACTTGGAACGCCGCGAGCGGAAGACGCGGCGGCCGGCGCACTCTTGGCCGCGTTGAGCCCAGCCCTCGCCAAGCTCTATCCTCCAGAGCTCGAAAGCTATGGGCTCGCTACGCGAGACCGCCTCGCGACCGAAGCAAATCATCCACTACGCGACATCGCGAACCGAATTGCTGCAGCGCTCGACGTTCGCAATTTCGATCTGTTCCTGCACCGCGTCCGAAACCGGGGCATCACGATCGAGTTCGGCACCCACCCGGCCGTGCTCGTGCCAGCGACCATCATGGAGAAGGACCCATGTACGCAAGCCTTCTTACTGACACAGCCCATGACGCAAATCGCGCGAGGCTATCACGCGGTCGAAAAGCTCACGCCGCGAGAGCTCGATGTCCTGTTGGCGTCGGCGGCGCGAACGGTGAAACCTGATTTTGGTTCCGGGCTGACCAGCGAAGAGTTTCTGAATGAGCAAACGCGCCGGCTGCAACGCGCGATTCCGAGGCGCGACCGCAAGCTCGTGCGCGACGCCGCCCTCGCCTATTCGCAAGCCAAACGAGTGAAGTTCGACCGATGGGTCAACGCCGCCCATCGAACGGCGCTCAGGGCGGGGCTTCTCGTTTGCGACGACCTCGACCCGCTCGTGCAAGACGTGCGAAGCCGAATCGCACCCGAGCGAGAAGCTGATGGCGAGACCTTCGACACCCATCCGACCTACCTCGACGCGCTCAAGTTCTGGGCCTCCCCTGCGGCGATGCACCTGCGGGAGCACATGGGGATGCTCTCCCCCCGCTAGTGTGCGGATGCCGGCGTGTCAGGTGCTTTGTTGCGTCTGCCGGTCAATCCGGTAGACGAGCAAGCCAAACGCAATTCCGATGATGATGAGCATCGCGAGCCCCGAATAGAATGCGGGGCTCACGAAGAATGCGGTAAGGCCGTAGTCGCGCGTGAACTGCCGGTAGGACCCGACGACCGAAAGCCGCTCCCATCCGAGCGGCCACACCGCCAGCGCGATGAAGAGCGCACCGAGGGCGATCCGGCGAGAGGCCACATCGCGCGAAGCTCGGCACAGGGCCGCCCCGAGCCCGAAGCCCAGGGATGCCGCGCCCAGCAGGAGCAAGGCCGCAAGTATGCCCCAGGCCCAAGGAGCGCGGCCGGCGTCGATCCAATAAAAGAGAAACCAATCGCCGTGAAATACGTAGAAGTAGATAGCTGTTGGCAAAAGGACCAAACCAACGAAGAGCGCGTAGCCCAAGAACGCCTCCATGCGCCACATTGGGTCTGCGCTATGCCGGACCTCGTCCCGGCCGGCATGGGCCGAGAGGGCCCCGGTAGCGATGGTGATGAGCAGCAGGAAAAGTAGCGGCAAAGTGTTCCCCAAGGAGAGGCTACGTCCCCAGTTCGTGGACGGTCAACCAAACGAGCACCATAGTTGGTCCATGCGCAGGCGTGCCTGGGTCGGATTGATGGGCTTTGTCGCGGCTTTGGTGCCCGAGGTGCATGCGTCCGCCGACACGCTGACTGAGCTCACCGGACCCTTCGCAAGTGCGCTTCAAGACGGAAGCTACCTGGGCGCGCTGGGGCTGATCTTCGTAGCAGGCCTTGCCACCTCACTGACGCCCTGCGTGTATCCCATGATCGCAATCACGGTCAGTGTGTTCGGCGCGCGGCAAGCCGAAAGCCGAAGCCGCGCTGCGCTTCTGTCGACCTCGTTCGTCTTGGGGATCGCGGCGCTTTTCACTCCGCTTGGTGTCGTTTCCGCAATGACCGGAAGCGCGTTTGGCAGTGCGTTGGCGAGCCCCTGGGTCGTCGGGACGCTGTCGGCGTTGTTCGCGGTGATGTCATTGAGCATGTTCGGCCTGTTTGATCTCGCCTTGCCTTCAGGCTTGCAGAATCGGCTCGCACAGGCGGGCGGGTTCGGCGTACGAGGCGCCTTCGTGCTCGGCTTCGTCAACGGTCTCATCGCTGCTCCATGCACGGGCCCGGTCCTCGCGGTCTTACTGACTTGGGTAGCGACGACCGGCAACGTCGCATTCGGTGCGCTCGCCTTGTTCATCTACGCCATCGGGATCGGTGTGCTGTTTTGGTTCGTCGGGACGTTCGCCGTGACGCTGCCAAGATCGGGACGATGGGTCGAGTGGACCAAAAGCGCGTTCGGGATCGCGATGCTCGCGCTGGCGTTCTACTACCTGCGCGGGATGCTGCCCTACCCGCGTCCGGCCGTGCGCGACGAGGTTTGGCTCGCGGCGGCGTTCGGGCTACTGGCAGGCGGGATCATCGTTGGCGCCATTCATCTATCATTCAAGAGCGATGCCTGGTCAGCGCGTATCCGAAAGGCGATCGGGGTGACCGCGTGCGTCGCAGGTGTCCTCGGAATCGTGGGCTGGGCAGAAGCGCTGCCGCCGGGAGCGCATATCGGTTGGGTCGAGAGCTTCGAGGATGGCAAGACCCAAGCGCTTGCCGAAGAGCGTCCCATGCTGGTGGACTTCGGCGCTGACTGGTGCGGCGCGTGCCAGGAGCTCGAACGCGACGTCCTGAGCGACCCACGAGTCGTCGCCGAGGCGCAACGTTTCGTGACCGTGCGGATCGACCTGAGCACGGACAAGGCCACCGACGACGAATGGGCACTGCTCAAGGCCTACAACCAACCGGGGCTGCCTCTGGTGGTCCTGCACCACAGCGACGGCTCCGAAGCCGGGCGCGTCACGGGCTTGGTAGAAAGCGACGAGTTCCTCGAAATGATGGGCGCCGTTCGCTGATCGGCGCGCCACCATGCTAGCCTCCGCCGAGGAG
>JAFDAJ010000239.1 GCA_019313915.1 Deltaproteobacteria bacterium | reverse complement strand
AATGAGCCTGTGACATCAAACGGATTTTTAACCGGTTCCTCGGGCCACCCACGCTACCGCATCATCCGTTGTGTTGGAGAAGGCGCCGGGGGCGTTGTATTCGAGGCGGAAGATCTCGAGAAAAACGAGATTGTGGCGCTGAAGACACTGCGCCGGCACAACTCGCAGGCCCTGTTTTCGCTGAAACGCGAGTTCCGGTCGCTCGCCGACGCGCACCATCCCCACCTGGCAACGCTGTACGACCTGTTCGTCGAAGTCGATGAGCCGTTCTTCACGATGGAGTTCGTCGACGGTGTCGATGTGAGGGAATACTGCGCCGCGAAACCATCCAACGATCCTGTCGACACCACCGCAGAGACCATCACGACCGAAAACCTGGAGCTTGCCTGCGATCTGGATCGTCTGCGGCGGATCCTGCCGCAGCTGGCCGAGGGCATCCGCGCCCTGCACCAGCGCGGCCTGCTGCACCGTGACATCAAGCCATCCAATCTGAAGGTCAACCGCGACGGTCAGGTCAAGATCCTGGACTTTGGCCTGGCGGTGGGGGTGCAGACGATTCAGGACGAGAGCCAGTTTGGCCACACGGTTGGGACTGCAACTTACATGTCACCGGAGCAGGGCTTTGGCGAAGTGGCTCTGACGTCAGCAACTGATTGGTACAGCGTGGGCGTGATGCTGTTCGAAATGCTGACAGGACGGTTGCCCTTCACTGGGCCGAACATGAGGGTCATCGTGGAAAAACAGCAGGTCGATGCGCCGGCTCCGAGGGAATTGGCGCCCGAAACGCCCGAAGACCTCAACTCGCTGTGCGTCCAGCTGATGGACCGGACGCCGGAAAAGCGCCCGAGCGGCACTGAAGTCGTCAAACGCGTGGAGTTTCTGCCGGATGAGTCGAAAAAAGCGAAGGCCGCCAGGGTGGCCGCCGTTCCGTTTACTGGCCGCGAGGAAGAGCTGGCCGCGCTGCGTGAGGCCTATGATTCCGTTCGCGAACAAGGCGCGGGCGCGGTGCTGATCCGCGGCTCTTCGGGCATCGGCAAGACCACGCTGATTCAGGAGTGCTTCCATCGCATCGCAAACGATAACACGGAACTGGTGCTGCTGGCGGGACGCTGCTACGAACGCGAGAATGTGCGCTACCGAGCGATGGACGGCGTCATCGACGAGCTGAGCCATTATTGGCGCCAGCTGCCCGAGTTGCAGGCCGGCGCCCTGCTGCCGCGCGAAGCCGGCCGCCTGAGCCAGCTGTTTCCCGTACTGGGGCGAGTACCCGCCATCGCCGGCCAGCCCGAGCCGATGGTCCACGAAGACCCCGAAATCCGCCGCACTCGCGGCTATGCCGCCGTACGCGAAACCTTTCAGAGGCTCGGCGACAGCCGCCGTTTCGTGGTCTCCCTGGATGATATGCAATGGGTTGACAAGGACTCGGTCAACCTGCTGATCGACATACTTCGGCCACCCGACCCACCCCAATTGCTGCTGGTGCTGAGCAGCCGGGACTATCCCGATGAGCACATTCCGATCCTGGGTGAATTGACAGAGGCACTGGAACCCATACTCGAAGTGCTCGATATCCGCCCGCTGTCCAAGGCCGAGTGCGAGAACCTGGCCCGCCTTCTGTCCGGTTCGGAAGAAGATCATCAGGTTTCCCGGCTGGCGGCAGAATGCGAAGGCAACCCCTTCCTGCTGGGGGAGTTGGCGCGTTACGTGCGCAGCGAGGAAGGCGCCGCGGCTCAGTCACTGCGTTTGGAGGACGTGTTCAGCCGGCGGCTGGCTACCTTGGAGCCGAACGCGCGGCTGTTGCTGGAGTGCGCCTGCGTGGCTGGTGACCCGATCCCCTATTCTGTCGCCCAGAATTCTCTCAAGCTGAAGTCCGAGAAACTCAGCGAATGTATCCGTCTGCTCGGCGCCAAGCGCCTGCTGCGCAGCGCCGGAGGCGACAAGGAAGACCATTTCGAACCCTATCATGCCCGCATCCGGGAAATCGTGGTTTCGATGCTTTCCGACAGCCGGCGAGCCGAATATCACCACGACATCGCCGTGGCGCTGGGCGCAACCGGCACGGCCTCGGACGAGGCGCTGGCCCGCCACTGGTCCGGGGCAGGCGAAGCCGCTCGGGCATCCAGGCATGCCCAGCTCGCCGGCGACAAAGCGATGGCCAGTACCGACTTCGAAGCCGCATCCGCCTGGTATCGAAACGCGGTCGAGCAGGGCGAGCACACGGTCGAAGAGGCCCATCATCTTTGGACACAGCTGGGTGAAGCGCTGGGTTTTGCGGGGCAGCCGATGGAGGCGGCCCAGGCCTTCGAACGGGCAGCCGAAGACGCCGATCGCGCCGGTGCGCTGGAACTCAGACGCCGCTCAATGGAACAGTTGCTCGGCGGCGGCCATGTCGCGGCCGGCCTGGAGGCAGCCAGGGGCCTGTTGGCCACCGTTGGCCTGTCGCTACCCAAATCCACAGCCTCAACACTGTGGCGCGTAGTCTACAACCAGGTTCGCATCCGGATCCGGGGGCTAGAGTGGACACCCCGCGCAGAAGCGGACATCTCGGCAGATGCAATGGCCCAGGCCCAGATCGCGCTCACCGTTGGCACCACACTGGGTAACGTTGACACCCTGCGCGCCAACGCGCTGCTCGGGCTTGGCTTGCGCCTGGCGCTGGATCTGGGCGAACCCACTGTGGTGGTTTGGGCCGCCGTATCGGCTTCCGGCATGGCCTCTGCGCTTAACCAGAAAAAACGCGCCCTGGCCTTGCTGGCGGTGGCAGAAGAGGCTGCACGCGTGGACGGCGGCCTTCATTCCAAAGGCATGGCCAAGGCCGCTTATGAGTTTTTTACTTTTTTCGTTGAAAACCGGTGGCGAAAAACTACCGAAGTGGGTGACGAGGTGCTTGATCTGTTCTGGGCCGCCGGGCGGGGCCGATTCTGGCAACGGGACGCCTGTCTTTTATACCGTTGTTTCGGGCGTTTGTATCTGGGGCAGCTCAAACAATTGAGTAAAGAAGTTTCCGAACACGTCCAGTCCGCAGCCCGCTCAGGCAATAAGTTGCTGGACGTCAGCCTGCGCACCGGTTTCAGAATCCGGTATCTGCTCGAAGACGACCCTGACGCCGCCCGTAAAGACATCGCAGAAGCACTGGATGCCTGGCTGCCGGTCGATGTCGCCTTCCAGGTCCAGCACTGGTATGCGTTCTGGGGCCGCATTGAGGTTGCGCTCTATGCTGGCGATGTCGATGAAGCAGAAGCTGACCTCGAAGAAAACCGGCCGCGATTTGAAAAATCGTTGTTGACCCATATCGGGCGTTTGCGCTGTGAATATCGCCACATCCTGGGGCGGGTTGCGCTGGCTCGGGGTGCCCTGTCGGTCGAGGCGAACGAGCGCAAGGCGCAAATCAAGATCACTCGAAAAATGTCCCAATACCTGAAAAAAGAAACTCTGCCTTTCGCCGAACCGTTTGCGTTGCTGCTCGATTGCGGCGCGGCCCATCTGGAAGGGCAACGGGAACGTACCGTGTTACTGATGAAAAAGGCCGTTGCGAAACTTGAAGAGAGTGAAACACGGCTCTACGCCGCCGCTGCGAAACACCGGCTGGGCACATTACTTGGCGGTGAAGAAGGTCAGGCCCTCATTGAAACAGCGGATGCCTGGATGGCCGGCCAGGGTGTGG
>JAFDAJ010000238.1 GCA_019313915.1 Deltaproteobacteria bacterium | reverse complement strand
CGTTTGGTGCGGTACGAGCTCGAAACGCCCAACGGCGGCGCGATGGTGAACCGAACCGACATCGTGACCGGCATGCCGCACAACGACGGCAGCCGCGGAAGGCACAGCGGATGCCGGCCTCGCTTCGGTCCCAACGGTGACCTGTGGGTGGGCACGGGCGATGCCGCTTTCGGAACCGCGCCCCAGGACGACGACTCGCTCGGTGGCAAAGTGCTGCGCATCGATCGAAATGGCGATGCCGTGCCCGGCAATCCTGACGGCCGTCGCTGGTTTTCCAAGGGGCATCGCAACGTTCAGGGCATCGCATTTCGCGCTCGGGACGGCCTCGGGGTGTCCGCTGAGCACGGCCCACTCGTCGACGACGAGCTCAATCTGCTGGTCGCCGGCAACTTCGGGTGGGACCCGGGGCCGGGCCCCGGCTACGACGAATCGGGGCCGATGACCGACCTCACCAAGTTTCCGGATGCGGTCGAGGCAATTTGGTCAACCGGCTCACCGACGCTCGCGCTCTCGGGCGCGGCTTTCGTGGAGGGCGACGCATGGGGCGACTGGGACGGCGTGCTTGCCGTAGCGACCTTGGCGGCCAAACACTTGCACATCTTCTTCGTGAACTCCGACGGTGATGTGACGGACGACTTGCGTGTGATCGAAGACAAGGGACGTCTTCGCTCACCGAGACAAGGACCGGATGAGCTCCTGTACATCACAACCGACGGTGGCGGATCTGGCGGCGAAGTGCTCCGGGTGACCCCGGTGCTGTCGCCCTGACGCTACGGCTCGAGCAGGCGTCCGACGTTTCGGTACTTGCCCTCGAACATCTCGATCCACTCTTCGAGCTTGTCGAGCTCATCTCGTTCGAGCCCCTCGACGTCCCCGGTGAAGAGCTCTTCGTCGAACGACACTTTTGCGAGCGCCCGCGTGCAATCCTTGCCGGCGAACATCCCGTAGGGCCCACCCGGACCGTAGAAGGTGCGACCGCGCGTCACGTCGTACACGGAGCCGCGGATGCCGATCAGAAGAGGCTTGGTGGGATCGGAACCGTCATAGCCGGCAAGCTCCGAGAGGGAGTAGTCCCGTTCCTCGGCCTGGGGAAGCGGGGCGCGTGGCTCCTCTTTCTGCCCAAACAGCCTAGTGACGAAGCGACCCAGACCCATGCCCGAGACCTACGATGAATGCAGGCCCCGGACAATTGGTCGCGTCTACCGAACGAGGGCTACTCGCTGAACACGCCGGCGCTACCCATGTGGTAGCCCTCTTCGCCGTGCAGGTTGGCGTCTAGGCCCTCGTTCTCCTCGTCCTTGTTGACGCGGAGGCCGATGGTCGCGTCTAGCACCTTCAAGAGAACGAAGGTCACCACCATCGAGTACGCCGCGGCGGCGAGAACACCGATGATGTTCTCGATGAAGAGGTTGCTGTTACCGTCGATGAGGCCGTTCGTGCCGCCCCACACCTCGGCCGCGAATACGCCGGTCAGGATCGCGCCGAGCGCGCCGCCCACGCCATGGATTCCAAACGCATCGAGCGCGTCATCGTAGCCGAGCTTGCCCTTGAGCATCACCGCGCCGTAGCAAACCGGACCGGCGGCCAGGCCCATGATGACCGCCGAGGTCGGGCCGACAAAGCCCGCTGCGGGCGTAATGCACACCAACCCCGCGACCAAACCAGAGGCCACACCGAGGGCGGTGGGCTTACCCAGCTTGATCCATTCGACAATGGCCCACGCAAAGGCTGCAGCGGCTGCCGCCAGGTGCGTATTGACCAACGCGAGCGCGGCGTTCTCATTGGACGCCAATGCGCTGCCGGCATTGAATCCGAACCAACCGAACCACAACATGCCCGCGCCGAGCAAGGTCAGCGTCAGGTTGTGGGGTGGGCCGGGCCGAGTACGCCGGCCGATGACCACGGCGCAAACCAGCGCCGCCGTACCCGATGAAAGGTGAACGACAGTGCCGCCGGCGAAGTCGAGCGCGCCGCGCGCGCCGAGCCAGCCGTCCGGACCCCACACCCAATGGCAAATCGGATCGTAGACTAGCGTCGCCCACAGGATGATGAACAGGAAGTACGCGGAGAACTTCATCCGCTCCGCGATGGCGCCGGAGATCAGGGCCGGGGTGATGATGGCGAACATCATCTGAAACGCCATGAAGAGGATATGCGGAATCGTGGAGCCCTCTTGTGGCTCGAGACCCACCCCGTTCAAGAAGGCGTACTCGAAGCCTCCAATGAAGCCGCCGCCCATGTCCGAGCCAAACGCCAACGAGTAGCCGATCACCACCCACTGCAGCGTGATGATGCCCAGCGCGATGAAGCTGTGCATGAACGACGAGAGCACGTTCTTCGAGCCCACCATGCCGCCGTAAAAGAGCGCCAAGCCCGGTGTCATGAGCATCACGAGTGCACACGACACCATGAGCCATGCGGTATCCGCTTGATTGAGAGCATCCATCCCGGGTTCCTCCTTTGAAGTAGGGAGAGCCTAGATCCGCGCTGTTTCCGCTGGATGTGTCGAACGTTTCGGGTTTGTTTCAAGCACAGCGTTTTTCCAGGCCATACGGGGGTGCATGCAGCGGTGATTTCGGTTACAACTCCCCTCCGGTGAGCCACACCGACTAGCAGGTGGGAACGGCGACCGACATAAACAAGAGAGGCAAGATCAATGGAATCCGCAGCTGAGTTCTTCGAAAAATTTGAAAAGAGAGCCGCCGAAAACACCGACGCGGCCACCCAGCCCAACGCAATCTACCAGTTCAACATCACCGGCGACGGCGGCGGCGAGTGGAGCTTGGACTGCACGAAGGGCAAGACCAGCGATTTCGTCAGCAAGGGCACCCATGACAGCCCGGGCGCGACGATCACCGTGTCCTCCGAAGACTGGCTCGGCATGCTCAACGGCTCGCTGAACCCCATGCAGGCCTTCATGTCCGGCAAAATCAAGATCGACGGCGACATGACCCTCGCCATGAGCCTCCAGCAGGTGATGAACCTAGCTCAAGACTGAGCCGTCCGGAGTTCAAACTCGATCGGGGTGGCTTCTAGTCGTGGGAGTCACCCTTTTTCGTGAAGCCATGCCCCCATCTACCAGACCAAGCGACTCGACGCGCACCAGGCTCAGTCCCGAGGAGCGTCGGCAACAGTTGTTGCGCGTCACATCGGACATCATTGCGACCGATGGCGTCGACAACGTGCGCATTCCTTACGTGGCGGCCGCAGCCGGGGTCACTCGGCCGGTCGTCTACAAGTTCTTCCCGAATCGGCATGAGCTCATCAAGGGGGTCCTCGAAGACTTCCGCGAGGACTACTCGCGCCGAGTGCCCGACGTCGAGGCGCCGGACCAAGATCTCGACATCAGCACGACCGCCCGTGCGTTCATCGACGCCGCCTGCGACACGATCGAGGACAGAGGCTCGGGCGGTTGGCAGCTCTTGCGTTCGGTTGGCCCCGACCAAGAAATCTCCACGATCAGCAAGGAATTCCGCAAGCAACTCGTGCAGCCGTGGTTGGCCCCACTTCGCGTGCTCACAGGCGTAAGCGAAGCCGAAGCGTCGGCGCTGGCCGACGTGATGATAAGCGGTGCAGGCGAGATCTTGCAGCGCTGGATCGATGGCGAATTCTCGCGTCAACAGGTGGCGACTCTCCTCGAGCGCATCATCCTCGCTGTCCTGATCGAGTTCACGGAGTAAAGACGAACA
>JAFDAJ010000237.1 GCA_019313915.1 Deltaproteobacteria bacterium | reverse complement strand
GTAGGTCGAAGGTTCGAATCCTTCCGGGTGTGCCGCGGCAATGCGGCAAAACGGGCCATTAGCTCAAGTGGTAGAGCAGTGGATTCTTAATCCATTGGCTCCTGGTTCGAGTCCAGGATGGCCCACCCAATGATTCCGAAGAGTTAGGTCGTACCGCTGGACGCTTTTCGGCCACTTGGCCGGCCTCGGTGTCCACTTCGGTGTCCAGAATTCCGGCTCGGCGAGCGACCGCGCGGCGTGCAGCAGCTTCTGAGTTGTGCACGTAGAGAGCGGTGGTGGTTGCGTTCTTGTGGCCGGCAATATGCCCGATCGCGGTGAGGTCACTGCCGACCGCGGCCATGTGCGTGAGGGCGGCGTGGCGGAAGTCGTGGGCGCTGAGGTGGCGGGCTTCGTGCTCGGTGCCCAGCACCTTTCGCGCGGCCTGAACCAGAACACGGCGGTACTCGAAGCGCCGGAAGATGAGGCCCTCTTCGGGGCAGATCGCGTCGAGCACGCGACGCGTCCGAGGGGTCAGCGGGACGGAACGGGCGTATCTCGACTTGTCGATGTCTTGCGAGATGCGGAGGACGTCGTCTCCGCGTTTGTAGTGCTTGGGCACCTCTAGGCGCCACATGGTTCCGATGCGGAGGCTCGTGTCCCAAATGACGGTGAACAGCGCCCGGATGGGATAGTCGGCGACCGGAGTCCGCTCCGGGAGAAGCGCAATGATCGCCTCGGCCTGGTCACTGGTCGGCAGCACTCGCACTTTGTCGCGTTTCCCGCCCTCGAAGGCAGTCCCGGTGGATCGCTTGGGCGGATTGCGGATCACAGGGGCTTCGTCGATTTCGTCTCGGCGCTCGGCCCAGCCCACGAAGTTTCTCAACGCGGAGAGCTCTTTCGCGACCGTGCTGCGCGTGACTTCACGTAGCCGCATGCGGCTGTAGTCCTCAGCCGAGCTCGTGGTAATCCGGTCTGTCGACTCAAAGTACGGGAGTAGGTGCTTCGTGCAGTAGCCCCGGAGTGTCTTCCAGGTTTCCGGGGCGACCTCCGACTCGATCTGCGTGAGCCACTCGGCGAACAAGACGTCTAGCTCCTTCAGGTTTCTGGTTCGGGTTTCCAGTCGTCGACCGGAAATAGTCTCGGCGTAGATTCGCGCCGCTTCGACCTTAGCTCCCGCAAGATCTCTTGCGCGCGTGGATCGGTGCTGTCGTCGGCCCGCGTGCGTGAAGCGGACCGTGTAGACACCCGTACGCCTGTCACGAGTGAGCGACCATCCTTCTGAGTTTCGAGCCACGTATCGATGTCCTTTCTCTGGAAAAAGCGGCGAGCCCCAATGGGAACCGTCTGCACGTACGGTGCCACGCGCCGATCAAATGTCCGCAGCCCCACGCGACAATACCTTGCCGCCTCTTCTCTTGTCAGCAGGGGGGAATCTAGGGTCAGCGTTTTCATCTGCTCTAGTCCTCTGTCCTAGGAATGAACTCCCGCGGCTTTCCGGATTGCCGCGGCCAGATCTTGGGAGTGGCCCCCGGTGCGGTCGGTTTCGCAGGCGCGCGTCCGGCTCCCGAGGGCGACTGCGGCGGCGCTGCAGGGCGCGTCCCTCGGGGCACGCTGAGACCGTGCATTCGGCAATACCGCCAAAACGTCGGGTACGAGCCTCGGAATGGAGGCTTCCCGCATCGGCACGCAGCCCAGACTCCCTTTACGGAATAGCCAGATCGGAGCCATGCGGAGATCTCGTCTTTGCGTTGGAGAAAGGAGGAGTAGGGCTCGTCCTCAGGAGGAGCCGCCGGAGGAAGATCGCGGTCGTTCTTGTGGATCATTTAGGGGGTTATCGGTTTTGGAGACCAAAAGTATTCTCAAACAAGGCATCTTTTTTCGTCGGTCCCTCGGCTCTGCGCTGGAACCTGCTGCAACTCGCTGCATGTTCTTGAGACTCGCTGGAATTGCGTGAGAGCCAGCAATACCGGTTGAAACTCCGCGAGACCGAATTGTGCCGGAGTGCGATCAGTCGCAGTCAATCACGCTGAGAAACTTCTTGTTGCAGGAAGTCACAGTGAGTCGCGGCCTGCTTCAGCGACTTACAAGCGCTTGCAATAAAGAACCCTGCTTGTTCGGGGCAAGATGTGGAATTGTATGACATCGAAGATGTCCTCAATCCCCGCATGCCGCGCTCAACGCCTTCGGCTTATTCGCAGCGGACCTCCTCCGGCACCCTAATTGCAGGGTACTAGCTTGTTATGTCGAGTTGCTCGCGGCGCAGACGGGGCCTTTGAATTGGCTATGCCCCACGCGACACGACATTTAGTACCGCGTAACTCGGTGCCCGAAGGGGTCCCTACGGAGGCCAACCTGAGTGAGGTTGCGCTTATCGGTCGCTGTCACCGTGGGTTTCGTGACATCTCGATTTTCTGCTCAACCTCGGTCGGATCTTAGGTCGGATCTTAACTCGCCTCGCGAAGTGGTCTGACTCGCCTGCCACCCCTTGTTCCAAACCCATCCGCCCCGTACCGTCTTGGGCTGACCGCCACCCATCAAGGTAAACAGCATGAAACATCTCCCTCTTCTCGCGTGTGCGCTGCTCCTGGCCGGCTGCGCCTCCTCGGGGGCGCCCGCCCCGGCGTCTTCGCTGACCGCATCGGAGTATCTGGCGTCCCGGGTCGCGGTCGAGCACGGCCAGCCGGACGTCGAGACGCTCGACGAACTTTATGACGAGCTTGACTTCCAGCGCGCTGTCCAAGCGTACATCTGGGCAACGCGGTTCGTTTCGCTGTCCTCGCTTTACGAGGGGCTCGAGCGGGACTACGGCACGACGCTCACCCGGCAGGTGGTGTTCGAGCAGTCCGTCACGCCGGATCTGCGTGTCTTCACCGGCAACAACACGACGCTCTACGCGTTCGGGCAGCTCGACCTGAAGAAGCACGGTCCCCTCGTCTTGGAAGCCCCTCCGGGAACGCTGGGGGGGATCGACAGCCACTGGCAGCACCCGCTGATGGACATCGGGCCGTTCGGACCCGACAAGGGAAAGGGCGGCAAATTCCTCGTGCTCCCGCCCGGATACAAGGGCGACGTCCCGGAGGGCTACTTCGTCGTCCGCTCCGACACGCTGCAGAACTTCTACCTCCTGCGCGGCGTGCCTAAGAACGGGGACGTGCAGGGAGCGGTGGACAACATCAAGAGGGCGCGGCTGTACCCCCTCTCCGCCGCCGCGTCTCCGCCCAAGACCGAGTGGATCAACGCCAGCGGCGTGACCGCGAACCTGACGTTCCCCACCGACTACGAGTACTTCGAGTGTATCCCGTCAGCTGAACTCGGATACAAAAGGGCTCTGAGTTAAGAGACACTTTGCCGAGGGCGAGAGCCCTGCTGAGGAGTGTCCCATGCCAAGAAGAAAGAAACAATCGAGTGAGGCCGCAGTGCGAGACATCCGTCGCAAGACGCGCCGGAGGTTCTCCGCGGAGGAGAAGATTCGGATCGTGCTCGACGGGATGCGCGGCGAGCTCAGCGTGGCCGAGTTGTGCCGACGCGAAGGTATCGCAGCGAATCTGTACTATCGGTGGAGCAAGGATTTTCTCGAGGCGGGCAAGAAACAGCTGAGCGGCGACGCGGTGCGCGAAGCGACCAGCACCGAGGTCAAGGATCTGCGGGCGGAGAATAGCGAGCTCAAAGAAGTCGTTGCGGAGATGACGCTCAAGAACCGTGTGCTCAAAAAAAGTCTGA
>JAFDAJ010000236.1 GCA_019313915.1 Deltaproteobacteria bacterium | reverse complement strand
GGCATGAATCCGGGGACTGGAATCCACGCCATCTTCAGGTTGCCGCAGAACACTCCGTCGCTGTCCAGATCCGCGACCTCGGCGTTTTCGTACGCGTCGAGCCTCTCCTTTTGCGCTGGGGTGATGCTTGCGACGACGAATGGACGCGGGCGGCCGAAAAGCGCCCTGAGTGTGGTCGTGTCCCCGCCGGTGAGCTCATCCCCGTTCCCGAGCTCGACAATTTCGTTTCGCAGCCAACCCGACTCCTCGCACATTCTCCCTGAGAACAAGGCCGAATACGTAGGATTGTCGGTAGGTAAATGCTTGCCGTGGGTGGTCACCCAGATGAAGCGGTAGTCGTTCCAGTTTCCGAAATGCTCGTCCAGGACATCCCGGTTCGTGAGGTGGTCGACCGTCTCGTAGTCGTGCAGCTTGGAGAGCTCGTTCTGCCATGTGGCGACTGGCGTCACGATGAACTCCTCGAACGGTTCGATGATGAGCGCCTTTTTCTTTATCTTCGTTTCGGAGTCGTCCTCGCGAAGGACGCGTTTCGGGACGGGCCCGCTCGCTCCCGACTTTGCGGTGAGTTCCGCAGGGTTTTCCCGCGCGATTCCCGGACCGGGATCATAGAACCACTGGGCCGAACCCCCGGTGACCCGAAAGCGAATCGCGTTCGAATCCCCGACCACATGAGCGACGTCTTCTTGCGTCTTCAGCCAAGCCGCGACGTCATCGAAGGATTCACCTGCTGCCAAGCGCTCCTGCACCTCGCCGACGTATTGATGAGAAAGCGCCCGCGCTTCCGGAGTGACATCCGCCGGTGAGCACGGATATCCCTCGAGCCTGCACTCGCCGGTGACTGGGATGCCCCCGTCCGGGTCTGGCATACCCCCGTCGGGATCGACCTGATTTGCCGTGCTCGAGCAGGCGCCGACGGGCAAGGCGAAGGCGAGAAAGATGAGACATGCCGAGCGAGTCATCCGACCGTTTTACGGCAGCTCCTCCGAGATAATCAAGGTAGGAGTCCGCGGTTGTGACCCAACGCACAAGGGGCTTCGCACCTCCGGGTGACAGGCGCCCGTGATGCAGGGCGGTTCCGTTCGTCAACCAACCTCTGCAGCGTAAGACTCACAAAACAAAACCGTCACGCCACCCGATGCAAAGCTCCCGAAACCCCGCGCCATCTGCTGCCCGAGCTCCGAGTTCAGCCCACTCTGCATCGCTTCCTCGGATGCAAAGCACAACTCTGCAATGAGATAGAAAGGCGAGTCACCCTTTGCGGCGCCAGACACCCGATTGATGTCGAGCGCCTGCAGCCCTGGAAGTTTGCCTAGCAAAGGTTGGTGCACCTGCTCGAAGTGCTGATCAAACCCTGGCGGGTCGATCGGGTTCCCAAAAAGCACGATGACTTTGACCATGATGATCACCGCTTCCGCCCGCCAACGCACCTCCTGTGAAATGAGCTCAAACACCGTGTTCAGACTGGCCAAGGCGGGGTGCGAAAGGGTCCCGATAGCGTGCTGGATCGTCCCCAAAATCTCGCGATCAGGCCCTGATTGAGGAAAAACCACGGGCGCGAGACGATATGGCGATGATCCTCGAACGCCTATTTGAGAACTTGGTGCTAACGGTGGATCCCTTCGCGACCTGTCAGTTGTCCGACGGGTGGAGGCTCAAACTTCCGTGCCGTGATTGGGTGACGTTCCACTACACGCAGCACGGCGGCGGCGGGCTGCGCCTCTCGACAGGTGAGACCCTTCCGCTCCAAACCAACTCGCTCGCGATCATGCCCCCGAACTTCACCCATGCCATCGAGTGCGGTTCCGAGGTGCATCACGAAACGGGAGTGGAGGGTCAGGTAACCGACGCGCCCCTGTGTGAGTTCGTCGCCGGCAATCTCGATGAAGTGAGCCTAACAATTGCCTGCGGCCGCATTCAGGTGACCTACGGCGAAGGCCTCGGCCTTTTCGACCGCATGGAGAAAGCCCTCGTCCTCGATTTCAACGACTCGCCACAAATGCGTGCCACGTTCGAGGCGCTCGTGAGCGAGTATCACGAAACGGGCCCCGCTAGCCACGCCATGATGACGGCGCTCATGAACCAGTGCTTGATCATGGTGCTGAGACGCGTGAGCGACGAGGCCCAAGGCTCGCTGCCCTGGTTGTCGGCTCTAGAGGACCCGCAGCTAGCGAGCGTCATCGATGCGATGCTCGAACACCCCGAGCAGAACCACACGGTCGAGTCACTCGCATCGATCGCTCACATGAGCCGGTCGGCTTTCGCGCGCCGGTTCGCGGAGTGCTTCAACCGACCCCCAATGGACTACCTGCGCGACGTCCGCCTCCGCCGCGCCGCCCAGCTTCTATCCCGAGGCGATCTATCCGTAGACGAGATAGCAGGCAAAGTAGGCTTCTCCAGCCGCAGCCACTTCTCCCGCACATTCCGAGACCACTTCGGCACTCCCCCGCTAACATTCCGCGAAGACCTAGCCGCCCAGTGAGCCGCCTGACGGCCTTGCGGGGGATTGCTGGAGACACTCCGGTAGGAACCGGAGCGCCTCCAGCACGATTCATTGTGCCCGCTTAGACGGGTTCATGGACTGCTTACTAGCATTGCGGTCCGCAGACCCCGGCGGCGGCTGCCGCGTCGCAGAATTCGCACTCGACGATGGCGTTGCAAATTACCTCTTGGATGTGCTTCAAGTCGCCAGCGTTCGGGGCGCCCTCAAGCTGCACCGATGCGCTGTTGGTCAGCCCCTCGAGATCGCCGCTCGCAAAGCCCGCACCGCAAGCCGGTACGCTGAAGAAGCCCAACAAGGCCGCTCCCACCTCCGGACACTCCAAATCCGTGGGGACGCATCCAAAGTTCCAACACGCTTGTGCGGCACCCATGGCCCTAGCCACGATCGAGTTGCAAGTGCCGTTGTCGTTGTCCGCGTGAGCACCTGATGCCGAAATAGCCACCGCGACAAGCGCGGCGAACGCAATAGAGAGTAGTGTTTTCATGACCTCTTTCTTTCGTAGATTCTGAAAGAGGGAGCGGCGCGGCTGGGTACGTCGCAACGCTCCCAGACCCACGAGGCTCTCGCCAACACCAATAACCGTTTATACGTAGTTGTTTGGGTTGTTTGCGTCACCCGCGCGCCTCCGCGCCGTGCTAGAGTTCAATCCCGCCCGCGACACGATCGATGAGTTCACACTCATCCAGAATTAGTGACGCCACAGTACAATGCTGGCAGTGCAACACCCCTAAGCCGCGCAGGGATTGCGCGTCGGGCGCTCAAACGCAGCACGTTCGCGATGCGGCCCTCGGAAGTACGGGAAAAGCAAGCGCCGGAGGGTGGCATGCATGTTGCTCCATCCAAGTTGAACCACGCACGTGTTTTGGATGCGCGGGGCAATGAGTGGAGTACTAAGATGAAACATTGGTCTTTGACGCTCGCGTGGGTGCTCGCTTTGGCGAGCATTCCCCTGATCGGCATCGCGGCCTGTGGCGATGACGGCGCGACGCTAGCAGCGGAGCTCTTCGGTACCTGGGATGCTGTGTCCATCGAAGCAGAAGGAATGAGCACGAGTTGTCCGGGAGAAATCGAAATCACGGACACTCTCGAAAAGCGATAGAAACGTTCAGCGCAGCCCGAGCTTGCTTAGCATCTTCCTTTGTGTGTCAACTTGAGACCTGATTGAGCCGCACTTGCGGCGAGGCGAGTTTCCGATGAAGCAAGCCAGC
>JAFDAJ010000235.1 GCA_019313915.1 Deltaproteobacteria bacterium | reverse complement strand
GCGAGCTGGGCCGGCGTGATGGTGAGCTCAGCGGCAATCCTGCGAATGGGTTCGAACCGGTCCACGTTCGTTCCGAGGTTGTCAGGGGCAAATCGCGGCAGGTTCTGGCGGAAGTCGTCGGCGGCAACGTCGGTGACGGTGCCGGCGAGGAATCCGGCACCAAGCGGACTCCACGCCACGATCCCGACACCGTGCTCGCGGCACAGCGCCAGCAGGTCAGGTTCGATGGGCTTCCACATCGACCATTCGATTTGCACCGCCGCGATCGGATGAATGCCGAGGGCGCGGCGGAGATGGTCGACGGTTACGTTGGAGAGCCCGATGTGCCGCACCAGCCCGTCTTCGACCAACTCCGCAACGGCCCCAACGGTGTCCTCGATCGGGACCTGGGGGTCGGGGAAATGCGGGTAGTACAAGTCGATGCGGTCGGTGCCGAGCCGTTGCAGGCTCGCCTCGGCGTAGCGGCGCACAAAACGGGGCTCGCCGTTGACCGCCAGCTCCCCGAACGTGAACGTGAACCCGACCGGGAACGGGTGCGGCTCAGCGTCGGTTGGGAGCAGGAACCCGAACTTGGTGGCCACAACAACCTGGTCTCGCCGGTCGGCGATGACCCGGCCGACCAGTGTTTCGTTGTGGCCTCCGCCGTAGCCGTCGGCCGTGTCCACCATGGTGACGCCAGCATCCAGTGCGTGGCTCAGGGCGGCTGCGGCTCGCTCGTCGTTGATCTTCCCGTATACGCCGGGCGACAGGACCATGGCCCCGAACCCGACCGCCGACACCGATAGGTCACCCAGATTGCGGCTGTGCATCAGAACATCCTCCCAAGCAGGTTCAACGACTATAGGTGGTAGCCGTCGTCCATGGGAAGCAACTTCAAACGAATGCCATTCACTTGAGAGCCTACGGTGGTTGGCAGGCAAGACCTAGTCCACGAGTTCAACCTACACTCGCAGCCGGAGCACATGATGCACAGGCAAATGCTGATCAACTCACTAGATCCGTTCAGGTTTTTTCCACCGCTTCGGGCGGCCAGCACAAAGAGCACCGCTACGGCAGCCGACTGCCGCCATTGTGCTGGGTATTCACGTCGTGAAGCTGGATTGAGGTTCTTGGATGAATGACACTGTCAATCGCTGGCCGGCGGCGGCGGGACTGTTTGCTGCGCCTTTCTACCTCACGCTCATCTTCGCGCTTGGCGCGTTGGAGCCAGGGTTCAGCCACCTCTCCACACCGATGAGCATGCTTGGCGGCGTACCTGGTGTGCGTGGGATGGCTTTCAATCTCGGCGTGGCCACGACCGGCGTGTTGGTGATTGCTTTTGGGATTGGACTGCGGCGGCAGCTTCCGCCGAAAATGACCGCAAAGGTCGGTTTCGCATTGCTTGCGATTGGCGGCCTGGGGTTGAATGGCGCGGCGTATTTCCACTGCAATGAAGGCTGGAGAAACATCCTGACCCAGCCGGATTTCGTCGGGCGATTGCACATTGTCTCGTCTTTGTTGGCCGGGATGGGGACCGGGCTAGCGCCGATTTTCGTTTGTGATCCAGCGCTTGGGCTTTGTGGTCGTATTGATCTGGATCTTCGTTGTCGCCGCGAGATTGTGGTGGATGGCATCAACACGGAACGACGGCACAGGTCTCTAGGCCGTTGTTCATCGGCCGCGTCCTAGACCCGTCGGCGGGCTGATCAAGGAACGCGGCACGCTTCAAGGCTTGCTTAGCGCCTCTTGATACGCTCGCCGCAGCACCTCGACCGAGCGTCCCAAAGCCTCTCGTTCTTCCGCATCCATTTCGGGCTCGATGACTTCGACGGCCCCATTGTCGCCCACGATCGTCGGCAGTGAGATCGCGACATCGCGAATTCCCGCGGCGCCTTCCTGTACGCGCGAGATGGTCACAATTCGTCGTCCCCCACGGAGTGTCCAACGCAGCAGCGCAGCGGTCACGAGGCCGATGGCATGATTTGTCGCGCCTTTTCTCGCAATGATCTCGTAGGCGGCATTGCGTACCTCGTGTGCAGTCTGGAGCTCCCTTTGGCGAGTCCACCCCGGCCACTTCCGCAGCGGAACCCCGCCGAGTCGGGCACTCGACCAGAGCACCACTTCCGAGTCCCCGTGCTCGCCCACCACTTGGGCGTGAATCGAGCGCGGCTCCAGATCGAGCGTTCGTCCAAGAGCCTCTCGCAACCGTGCGGTGTCGAGCATCGTTCCCGTGCCGATGACCCGGGCGGGGGGGAGACCAGAAGCCTCGGCGGCCACTTGAGTCATCACGTCAACCGGGTTCGTGACGATGACCAACATCCCACGCATTTCGGACAATCGCCGCGCGATGTCGTGCACGATCGTGGCGTTGACCCGAAGCAACTCGAGTCGACTGTCCTTTGGGCCTCCCCCCTTGCCTGCTGCGATGATGACCGCGTTTGCGTCGACCATCTCGTCGATCGAAGCGGCCCGGACAGACGCAGTCGGATAGAAGGATGCGCCGTGCGCGAGGTCCATCGCCTCGCCTTCCGCAAGCCCCGGCTTGGCGTCATCGAGCAGCAGCTCTGTGGCCACGCCGCTATGAAGGATGGACGTCGCCACGCTTGCCCCGACCCAGCCCATGCCCACGATGCCTATCTTCATGGTCGTCGCCCGCGAAGGTACCCCTTCGCACCCGAATCTCGCAGAACTACCTACTTGTGTCGACTTCTGTGAAGCGGCGATCCCCAAGAACTCGTTCGGATTCGCGGTCGCCCCCATGATGGACGCGGGAGGGCACGATGCGAAGCATCTTCATCACAATCGGTTTGCTTGGAATCGTGGCCATGGGTTGCACTACGAAAGAGAAGCCGGGTGGAGCAGCCGCCGACGAAGGCATCGCGGCAAGCAACTCCTGGCTCGAAGTCGTCGACGCCAAGCGCTACGGCGACAGTTGGGAGCAGGCATGCGCGTACTTCAGAGACTTGGTACCCAAGGAACAATGGGAGAGACAGGTGGCTGGCGTCCGTGGCCCGCTGGGACCGGTGCTAAGTCGCGAAGTTGCGTCCGCAGAGTACACCACGAAGCTCCCCGGAGCGCCGGACGGCGAGTACGTCGTCATCCAGTACCGGACGAAGTTCCAAGACAAGGCGGATGCCATCGAGACCGTCACCCCCATGCGCGACCAGGACGGCGTCTTTCGCGTCTCCGGCTACTACATTCGCTAGGAAGGGTCTCGGGACTCTTCAATGACGTTGTTGCTGCTTGGCGCCCTGTTCCTGATTGGGCCGGTTGCCGATGTGGCGGGTCGGTTGACGCAGGAAATGATCCGACCAGGTTGAGCAGGACGTCGAAACGTCACGAAACTTCCACGGATGAATGACCGATAAGTGCGACCCTCAGCTTTGAGGAGCCCCCGGTTCATGACGGCAGAAGCTCGAGTGGTGGTGGAGGCGGTGGGAATCGAACAGGATTCCATCCACCCGGTTCCGACGATTCTTCAAGGGTTTTCACGAACAAACAGGGTGGGGCGGTCCGCTCAAGAATGCAGCGAAAACGCTTTGGCGGGCGAACTTGGGACACGTGTCCCAACGCGCGAGAAAATCCTCGCGCAGCTTCGCCGTGTGCGTGTTGCAGTCGATGAAGTGATCGCGTTGTTTAAAGCATTGCGCGGGAAAGACCGTTTGTGATTACTATCGGAGCATCATGATGAGAAAACCCGTTCTTCTCGTTTGGATGGCAACCGTGATGGTTGTATGCGTGAGCTGTCACCAGGTTCGCGCAACCGCACCTCCCAAGAGGCCGAATGTTTTGCTGATCGTCGCCGACGACCTGGGTTACTCGGATATCGGTCCGTTTGGTGGAGAGATCGCGACCCTGGCGCTCGCCAATCTGGCGAAAGAGGGTGTGCGGTTGAGTAACTTTCACGTGCTACCAAGCTGTTCCCCCACTCGGTCGGTCTTGCTTTCCGGACTGGATAATCATCGGGCGGGTATCGGGACGATGGGGGAGCTCAATACATCGGAGATGGAGGGTCATCCCGGTTACGCCGGATATCTGAACTTCGAAGTCGCCGCCCTGCCAGAAGTCTTGAAGACCGGCGGATACCACACCTATATGGCAGGCAAGTGGCATCTCGGCTCCGACGAGAAAACCAGCCCGCATGCCAGGGGCTTTGAAGAGACGTTTGTTCTCGCGCCGGGCGGAGGGAGTCACTGGAGCGATCGCAAACCACTTTCGCCTACGCAGCCGATGCTCTACCGACGCAACGGCAAGCCGGTAGAGGCACTGCCAGAGGATTTCTATTCGACTAAGTACTACACCGATCGCTTGCTCGAGTGGATCGAGCAGGACCGCGGGGATGGCAAGCCCTTCTTCGCTTACCTGTCATACACAGCGCCTCACGACC
The DNA here is from genome assembly GCA_019313915.1 of Deltaproteobacteria bacterium. Taxonomy (GTDB): domain Bacteria; phylum Myxococcota_A; class Polyangia; order Polyangiales; family Houyiibacteriaceae; genus SG8-38. The sequence continues at coordinate 3,657 of JAFDAJ010000235.1, read as the reverse complement.
CGTTGCATGCGCCCGAATCGTACATCGAAAAATACAACGGCAAGTACGATGAAGGTTGGGACGTCTTGCGCGAAAAAAGGCTCCAGCGACTCAAGGAGCTTGGAATCGTACCCAAAGATATCAGGCCCTTTCCGCGTTTATCCTCTGTGAAAGCGTGGGACGAGATGTCCGCTGAGGAGAGGCAATTCGCAGCCCGCGACATGGAAGTCTACGCAGCGATGGTCGATTACATGGATGAGCAGATCAACCGGGTGTTCGACTACCTAAAGCAAATCGGCGAATACGACAACACCATGATCCTGTTCTTTTCGGACAACGGCGCCAATGGCGCGTTGCCCACGGCATATCCCGGTCAGACAGACGAACACCTGAGCTCGTTCGACAACAGCTTCGAAAACCGCGGCCTCGTCAACTCGTACATCGAGATGGGGCCGGGCTGGGCCCAAGCCAGCATGTCCCCAAGCCGATTGTTCAAGGCGTTTCCCGCGGAAGGAGGAATCCGATCGCCGCTGCTCGTCAAAACCCCCGGCAAGCCTGGCAATCCTGGGAAGATCAATCACTCGTTTTTCCATGTGCGGGATATCATGCCGACGATTCTCGATATGGCTGGTATTGCGCATCCTGAAGAGTACGAGGGTCGCAAGGTTCGACCGTGGATGCCACACCCGTTCGGTAAGGGCGAATGGGAGTTGTTCAACCTCAAGGAAGACCCCGCGGAGACTAACGACCTCAGCAGCGAACATCCTGAGAAGGTCGAGGAAATGGTTCTTCTATGGGAGCAATACAAGAAGGACAACGGAGTGCTCGATATCGCTCTCAACCTGGCCGACAAGATCAAGTGATTGACGGAGCCGGCCATGAAGACACCGGGGACAACGACAACTCCATTCTCACAATAGGGCAGTCCGACCAGGCACATGAGCACCGCCGGAACACCCCCGACGACCCGTACCCAGCGTGATTCGAGGCTGGCCCTGAATCGCCGAGTCCCATTTGTGGAGGCGGTGGGAATCGAACCCTGAGCACAGCGATACGCTAACCCTACGCGGGCACTCGGTTTTTCCGCGTATCGCTGTCAAAGGCATGCAACCCGACCTCTTACTCACGTACCCTGAGGTACCTTAGAATCCCGCTGCTTGCCCTGCGCTCTGGTCACTATTTGGTCACTGACGATTTCGGCTCGGGCGAACCCGATGTCGTGCTGCCAATCGAGGGAGGTCACGCTCCAGCGTCCGCGCGAGAGCCAACTAGCGGTCATCGAACGCGGAATGTGGAGGTGCTGAAAGATCCGTGGGTTGCCCGTTTCACCGACGATCTCTCGGATCCGATGCTGGTGCTGCGACGGATTCGGAGGAGCTGCGGCATGGCTCGGTGTAGGAAATACGGCAAAGCTAGGCGCAGTGGCGTGGCAGCGGCGAAGCGGTGCAGTCATCAAGGCGACGAGCACTCTTTCTAGTGGAATAGCGCAGGCCATTCCGTCGGCGCACGATCCGCGCGTGAAGCGTGCGGCTCGTCGAAGGCGTCGCTTGACGTCCGGCAGCCACCCGTGGGACCGTTGCTCTCACACCGTAGCGGTGTTTCGAAGGAGGTAGGTCTCATGAATCACGCGAGGTTTCGTCCAGGGATCGGCCTGGCTGTCTTTGCGCTGTGTGCTTTCGCGCTGACCGCCTGTAGTAGTGGAAGCGGCGGGAAGTGTGATCCGGGAGTGCCCAGCGATTGCCCAGCGCGAGATGGATTCGCGCAGTTCTGTTCGGTGTTTGACGGAAACAACTGCGTCAACGTCTGCCAGGGCGCTGGGCTGACGGGTGGCTGCGAGTTCGACCGCGACTGCGCGCTCCCGCTGGTTTGCGACAACGATAGGGTTGCCGTCTCGAGTTGCGAATGCGTTGCGGCGTGCTCGGCGGTTGGCGCTGCACCCGGCTCGGTTCCCGAAGGGGGCTCTTGTGGTGTGCAGACAGACTGCGCGTCCGGTCTACGCTGCGACAATGAGAAAGTCGGTCTTGCGTCATGCGTCTGCGTCGCGGAGGGCACCGGCAAAATTCCTGGGTGCAGCGCGACGAGCCCGCCGGACGGGCCTGGCAGCGTCGCACCCGGTGGTCCCTGTGACGAAGACGCGGATTGCCAGGCCAACTCGTGTCGTGACCCGGCCAACAATCCTTCGGAAGGATGCACGTGCCGCAACTTGGATGGCGGCGGCGGCTGCGGCCGATGTGTCGGCGTCAATGCAGGGCCGGACAACGACCCCAACTTCTCAATCTCGTGCGAGCCCTCCGAGGAGGACGAGTTCGCGTGCGAGTGCCTGACCGACAGCGGCGAAACCCTCACAGGGTTCCTCTCGAGCGAGGAGTGCTTCTTCTGACGCGTCAACGCTTGCGGATGCCATGAGGCGCTACGCCTCCCGCGATTGTCTCTTTATTCGGAGCCGACATGGCGAACGTGGGCGTCGAGCACAAGTCGGGCAGGGCGACCCACGGATTCCGCAAAGCGTTCGCTTCGATGGCCTGTGACGATGACGAAGGCGGCATGGCGAACGGAGAAGTAGTCAAGGCACTCATGCTCACCGCCATCATGCCCGATGCAGACGGCCGGGTTTGGTTTACCTCGAAGTACGGCGTGGTCGGCGTGATCGATACATTGGGCGAAAAGACTGAGGATGGGTGTCCTCGCATTTACGCCGCGGCGATTCAATTGTTCGCCGCGGAAGGCAAGATCCGGCAGCTCTTCGCGCCGCTCCCGGAGGGTTCGGAGGAGTTTTTCGCTGACGCCGCGAAGGCCCTGGAGGAACAGGACATCGATCAGTACCCCGAGATTCGGAAACGCTTTCGGGAGCTGTTCCTCGGGGAGAAATCGGGTTTTGCCGAGCAGATCCAGAACTCGTTTTCGGTCGGTCCCGACGGCGTCTACATCGTCTCGAACATGGCTCTTTACAAGCTTCGCTTTAACGCCGATTCCAAGAAAATCGAGCTCGACACGAGCTGGGCGGACACGTACGCGCAAGGCGACCTCGTCTACGACAACGACCGCAAGATCAAGCCCGGCCATCTCAACGACGGGAGTGGGACGACGCCGACGCTCATCGGGGACCGGTTTGTCGCGATCGTCGATAACGGCCCTGAGCACGTGCGCCTGAACGTGTTCCGTCAGAGGGATGGCTCGCTGGTCAGCAAGTTGCCTCTGTTCGAGGCTGGCAAAGGCGCCGTCGAAAACTCGGTCGTAGCCTATAAAGACCATCTCGTCGTCGGCAATACCTATGGCTACGTCGATCCGTTCAAGGAGAACCCTACGGCAGGCGGGATCATGCGGTTCGACTTCGATCACGAGGCAGGAGAGTATAAAGTGGTCGAAGGCTGGCCGGCGGCAGGCCACATCGACGCGAAGACGGCGACTCCCAAGCTATCGACGCCTCGAGGCTTGATCTACGTCTACCAACGCGACGACGAGCCGGTGAACGGTCACCACGACTGGATGCTCACAGCCATCGATTTCCGGACTGGCTGGCGGGTCTTCCGCATCAAAGGCTACTTCGACAAGGGCGAGTTCGACGACAACGTCACCCGCATCGTGCAACGCGCCGCCCTCGGCAAGGGCAACTACGACCGCAAGGTCTTCAACAACATCTGGGGCACGTTCACCTTTGGACCCGACAACACGGTTTAC
>JAFDAJ010000234.1 GCA_019313915.1 Deltaproteobacteria bacterium | reverse complement strand
AGAAAATGGCGGAGGGGAAGGGATTCGAACCCTTGGACCGCGTGAACGGTCGCCGGTTTTCAAGCCCTCTGTTCTCCTACAAGTGGCAACACTCCACAACAGCTGACAACAAAGCGACGGGGCTTCGCTGGCAGGGTTGACTGTTGTGGTCAATGCTGAGAGTTGTGGTTAGTTGGGGTCGAGGGGACCGAGAGTGGACCACAGAAGGATTGCTCAACAGCGGCGAGACTGCCCCACTCAAGAATCTGGGAAAGCTCTCACCTCTTGGGGCCACTCGAATACCAACACCCGTTATGGACGGATTCCTAACATAATGGGTGGTACAAACACTGGGGGCGGGTCACTCTCGAGCCGATCACACCGGCGGCCGCCTAAGGTGCCACTCGGTGATGCGCTCGAACGCATGGCCCACGCGACAGAGGACTGCTTCGCTCAACCGGCGGCCGACAAACTGAACGCTGAGCGGCAATCCCTCAGCCGAGAAGCCGCACGGCACCGAGAGCGTGGGACTCCCGCTGAAGTTGAACGGCTGGGCGTAGACATCGTTCGGGACGAGGCGGTCCCATTCGGCATCGGACAACTCGTACGGATTGGCCAACTTGGGTGGCGGGACGTTGGCCATCGTCGGGCAGACCATGCAGTCGATGCCGCCGAGCATACGCTCGAGTTGGGCCGTGAATTCGGCGCGGCGCTGGTTTGCCCGCGCGTAGGACGCGCCGGTGACCTTCGATCCATACTCGAGGAAGCCACGCACGGCAGGCCCGTACTCGCCAGATCGGCTGGGCCAGGTCGCCGCGTTTGCGAGCACAGCCTCAACGGAACACAGATCGAACCACATCGCCGCGCTACCGCTGACGTCCGGCATCTCGACCTCCACCACAGTGGCCCCCAACCGCGTCAACGCGGAAAGGACGCCATCCATCGCCCGGGCGACCTCGGGTTCCACGTTCTCGGTCGCGTAGCGGCGGTCGAAGCCAATCCGCAGTCCGGCAATGCCTCGCGTGAGTTCGGCCCTGATCTTCGGGACCGCATCCGACAGCGATGTGGGATCGTTGACGTCGAAACCGGCCATCGCTTCGAACATGATGGCCGCGTCCTCCACCGTCCGCGTCATGGGCCCCACGTGATCCATCGAGTAAGCGAGGGCAAACACGCCATATCGGCTGACGCGACCGTACGTTGGCTTGAGGCCCACGCATCCGTTAACGGCCGCGGGATAGCGGATGGAACCACCCGTGTCGGTACCCACCGAGGCAAAGCACAATCCTGCGGCAGTGGCCACGCCGGAGCCACTCGACGACACACCGCTCCAGCGCGTCGCGTCCCAGGGATTTACGGGCACCTGGAGCCCCGGGTGATACGGCCCGAATGCGACCTCGCACAGCGCCAGCTTACCCAGAATGACGGCGCCGGCGGATTCCAGCCTCGCGACAACCGTGGCGTCGAAGTCGGGTATGAAGTCCGACAGGACCTTCGTTCCTGCCATCGTGCGGACGCCTCGTGTATAGCAGAGGTCTTTCACAGCGATGGGCACACCGTGGAGCGGTCCCCGATACCGGCCGGCGCGAATCTCGATCTCAGCGCGCCGAGCACTCTCTATGGCCGCATCGGCCATGATGGTGACGTAGCTGTGGAGCGATCCATCCACGGCCGCGATCCGGTCCAGCAGCTGACGAGTCAAGTCTGTTGGCGAGAGTTTCCCTGTCTCGATGAGTTTGGCGACGTCAGCCAGGCTGGCGTAGTGCAATGCACCGTCGACCTTCACGCGGGACGACGGAACAGGCGCCACGCACGACGCCGTTGCCAGTGAGGGCATGAGGAGCCCGCTCGCCAGCACCGCCAAAGCGTCGCGGCGGGTGAGGTTCTTGGGCGCAGCGGAGGCCGTCGCGTCTTCGCTTGTCCGGTTTCTATCCATGCCCCGATCTCCCTTCTCACGAGCCGCAGCTGGCGCGTTTGTCCATCTAACCTAGATTGGACTGCTGAAATAAGTCGGGTACGCTGCAGATAAGAACAGCATAGGCGACGGGTCCCGGCGACACTATGCTGCTCATGATGGTGGCTTCTAATTCTGGCATTGCGAGGGGCTTCCTTCAATCGAACAGCCCTGATCTTGCGAGCTGCCTGGCGATACGCGGCATTTCATCCATCCGCCCTGCAGTCTTGGTGCCGAACCACGCAACTACCAATTCCTTCGACGCAGACACATAGAGGCCTTGCCCGCCGAAACCACTCTTGAAGAAGTCGCCGTCAGAGGTGACGACGTCCCATTGGCGGGTACTGTGGTGGAACGACCCATCACCGAGATCTTCGTTGTGCCAACGCCTTTGCTCTTCGGTGGTTAGCTCGGGTCGACCGGCTTCTCGGATGTTGTCGAGATAGGCATCAGACACCACAGGATTCCCCCCGGCGCGCCCCTTCGGAGTGAAGAGCATCCCGTAACGAGCCAGATCACGCAAAGTGCTGCTGAACCCTCCCCCGGAAAAGGAGTTGCCGTGGGCCGTGGCAGTGATGAACGCGTCGGACTCAGCACCTGTGCGCCGCCAGATCTCACGCTCGACAAAGTCAGAGAAGCGCTCCCCCGAGACGGCCTCCACCAACCCATTGAGGATCTCGGTATTCACCGAGGTATAGTCGAACACCTGACCGGACGGCGCGCCCCGAGACATCTGCGCGACGGTGTTCATTGGGTCGGCCAGGACTTGGTCAGTCTCCGGCCACCCGAAGGCGTCGTAGAAGGCCCAGAAGCACGAGTCGGGCTCATATTGAACTTCCGGGCAGTCGATCCCGGACGCCATGTCCAAGATGTCGATGACCGGAATGCCTTCCCAGGCGGTCCCGGCGAGGGGTTTGAGATAGGAGTCGATGGGTCGGCTCACATCGATGCGCCCGCGGTCCTCCAGAATCGCCATGGCCGTCGAGACCATGGTCTTCGAGACCGAGAACCAAATATGTCTGTCGGTGGGCAGCATCCGCGGATAGGCCTCGAAGACGATCCGCCCATCGTGGACGACCAGCGCTCCGTCCACTGCAGAATTCTCCACGTAATCCGCCAGAGTCGTTTCGCCCGCCTCCACCGATACCGTGACGTTCCCGATCCCTGCGCCGGGGTCCACGGGAAGCGATCTGATGGGCCCGTTCCGCCTGAGTACGATCTGTGGCCAGAATTCCGACATGTGTAGGTAGACGTAACGGGTGAAGTCCCCGCCCCGTGACCACTCGGAGAAGGTGGGATCGAAGCGTCGATGGATGTCCCTCACCTCCTCCAAGGTAAAGAAGCGCTCGGCCTCCGATTGGGCAGAGGTGGAGTCCACCACCTCGCTGTCGGTAGCCGGCGGCTCCGTGGCTGGCATACATCCGACTGCCAGGACAAGGACGAGTCCGGCCATTGGCTGCTTCATTGTCTCAAGCTCCCAGAAACGGCTCCACCTGCGGTGCTACGAGAGGCCGCATAACCTAGATTGGACTGCTGAAATAATTCGGGTACCTTGCGGATAAGAACAGCATAGGCAATGGGCCCCGGCTATATCCCAGGGACGGCGTGCTCTCGGCCGGGGCTCTCACCTGGCCGGTTTCGGTTAGCCGAACGACAGGAAGGTTGGACTGCGCTCCTGGGCAGCCTAGTCGATCGGCAGCGTCCGTTCGTGCGCAGCCTATCGTGAGTTGACCCACTCTTCGACCGAAATCATTCGTCCTCCCACTAGCTGGCACCATGCAAAGATTGATC
>JAFDAJ010000233.1 GCA_019313915.1 Deltaproteobacteria bacterium | reverse complement strand
ACAGCCTATGCGCTGTCGTTCGGGCTCATCGCTCGGGCGTTCTTCGTTCCCAGCACCGCGAGGCACACGGTTTGGCTCGGGCTCGCCATTGGGATTCCCCTCGTCGTCGCGGTTTACCAGAACTTCCTCACCGTGGATCTGGATGTCTGGAACAGCCATGGGTTCTTTCGCACGATTGAAGACCAGTCCACGCTCGCGCGCAGCCAGTCCATTCAGATCGGATTCGCGTGGGCGCTCACCACGCTGTTGGCAGCTTGGGCGACGCGTGTGATCTACGGGCTTCGCAAAGATGCGCGTGACGCCAGGAAGCTTGGTCAGTACATCATCGAAGAAAAGATCGGGGAAGGCGGCATGGGCACCGTCTATGACATCGATCGCTTTCGACGCGAAGTGCAGATGACGGCCAAGCTCAGGCACCCCAACACCGTCACGATCTACGACTACGGGTGCACTGACGACGGGACGTTCTACTACGCCATGGAGCTGCTCGAGGGCGTCACACTGTTAGAGATCGTCCAGGCTGGGGGTCAGCTTCCGCAGTCCCGAGTGATTCACATCATGCAACAGTGCGCGATGGCCTTGCGCGAGGCGCATGCGATGGGTCTCGTGCATCGCGACATCAAACCCAACAACATCATGATGACCCAACAAGGCGGCGCTCATGATGTGACTAAGGTACTCGACTTCGGGTTGGTCAAGAACGTCGACTCCGACGCGGACGCCACAAAAACATGGTCCGAGGCGATCATTGGAACCCCTCGCTTCATGAGCCCCGAGCAAATCCTGGATCCTCCGTCTGTCGACGCGCGATCCGACCTCTATGCACTGGGCGCGGTGGGGTACTACTTGCTGACTGGGCGCTTCGTATTCGAAGGCACCAACCCAATCGAGATTTGCGCGCAGCACTTGAGCGCGATACCGGAGCCCCCTTCCTCTGTGGCGGAGCGTGATGTAAACCCTGGTCTCGAGCGGATCATCATGCAGTGCCTCGAGAAAAAACGCGACAACCGGCCGGCTTCGGGGGCTGAAATCGCCGAGCAACTGCAGGGGCTGGCTATCGATTCATGGTCGCAGCGACACGCGGCTCAATGGTGGGAGACCGAGGGCAACGGAATCATCATGTGCCGCGACCGGGACGTCGAAGTTGGCAGCCTCGCGACTATTCAGGCGGAGCGGGTCTTCACGGAAACATGATGGCCGAGGTTCGACCGAACGACCCTGTCGACCTAGTCGCAGCGATGGCATCGGGCGATTCAGGCGCACCGCTGAACGCCTTCTATGCGCAGTACGCCAGCACCGTTCTCGCCCTGCTGATGAAGATGCTCGGTTCCCGCGAGGAGGCCGAGGACATCTTGCAAGAGGTCTTCGTCGAGCTCTGGCGGCGCGCGCCTCAGTACGATAGCTCGAGGGGTAGCGTGGTGGCGTGGGTGGTCACTGTCGCGCGAAGTAGGGCTCTGGATGCGTTACGGGCGCGCACCCGCAGGCATGGGGACAAGCAGCAGCAGTTCTTCAGCGAGCGACACGGACTCGGGACCGATGGGGGGCGGCCTGATGTGCTCGTCTCGTCCACGCGTTGGCACCAGGCGCTGAGGCAGGCGTTCAAACGCCTCGACGAAGACCAGCGTGCCGTGCTCGAGCTTTCGTACTTTCTCGGCATGTCGCACAGTCAGATTGCCGAAGCACTCAACCTTCCTGTCGGGACGGTGAAGTCGCGAATCCTTGCGGGAATGCGTGCGCTGCGTACGATGCTCCCCATCATTCATCGGAGCATGCGCGTATGAGTGACGAAAAAGAACGAGCCGAGCTTCTGGCCGCCCTCCACGCCGCTGGCGCCGCATCGGAGGAGGACGAAAAGGAGCTCCAGGCGTTGCTCGAGGCGGACCCGAGTCTCCAAGAGGTCGTGAGGGACTTCCAGGACTCGATCGCAGCGCTGGCGTCGAGCTTCGAGCCACTAGAGACGTCGCCCAAGACTCTCGGGCAGATCCAAAAGCAGATCGCCCGGGAAAAGGGTGGGTTCCTCAGCAGGCTACGCAGCTGGTTTTCGAAGTCCTGATCGAGCGATGGCTCTACGGGGTGCCGGCGAAGCCCCGTGGACGGCGCTACGCGTCGGTTTTACGGGGCGTTAGCATCACAACTGGCAGCTCCCGTTCGGTGCGGGCCTGGTACTTCGACCACATTGGGTTCACGGTTTTGCCGATCTCCCACAGGCGTTCGCGCTCGGCGCCCGTCGCCAGCGTGGCTTTCACCTCGAGCTTCTTGCGGCCTACGCGGATTGCGCCCATCGGATCGACCTGGAGGTTCTTCCACCATTGGGGGTCGCGCTTTGCGGCGCCGTCGGAACCGACCACCACATAACTGTCGCCATCCTGAAAGTACACGAGTGCCGTGGTGCGTGTCTCTCCCGACTTACGGCCGGTGACGGACAACAGCAACATGGGTAGACCTGCTGAGTAGGCGCCGATGCGTCCATCGCTGAGCTCGTAAATTGCAGCATGAGCTTTGAACATCGCCTTGAGTGAGCGTGCACGGAAATGTCGGTAGCGAGAGGCCATTGCTCGCCCAGCCTACGTGTCGCTGGTCATGATGAACAGAGGCAGGTCGTCGAAAGACTTGTACTTCGGTCGCATGCGGCCGGTGTCGTAGTACTTCTCGACTTCGACGACCTTCTTGGTCCCTATGATCGATTCCAGAGGCACGCTGCCGTAGCGACCGTTGCGGACCGAGATGAGCCGGCCAGACGTGCCGGAGGTGATCAGATCCAAGGCGAGGTTGCCAAAGGCCATCGGCGCGATCGAGTCGATCGCGTCGGGATTACCGGAACGGACTAGATAACCGAGTCGTTGGCTGACCACGTTGACGCGGCGGCCTTTGTTGTATTTGGGCGAGAGCTGTTTGAGTGCGGTGGCAACGCGATCTCCGATGCCGCCCAGCTTCCTGTGACCGAACATGTCCGCTTCTTCGCCCTCAAACGACATGTCGAAGTCGCCCGAGAACTGAGCGCCCTCGGACACGAGTACCACTGAGTAATTACTCGGGTTTCGATTGCGATCGTAGACCATGAGCTCTGTGAGTCGCTCGATGTCGAACGGATGCTCGGGGATGAGGCAGCGGCTGGCTGCGCCCGCCATGCTTGGAAGCAGTGCGGTGTACCCTGCGTAGCGACCGAAGACCTCGATGACGAGAAAGCGCTCGTGCGAGCCTGCCGAAGTGCGCAGCTTGTGAGTCATCTCGATTGTGCGTGTCACGCAAGTGCTGAACCCAATGCAGTAGTCCGTACCCGGGACATCGTTGTCCATCGTCTTGGGAATGGCGACTACGGGCACACCACGTTGGTGCAGATGCGCCCCGTAGCTGAGTGTGTCGTCACCACCGATTGGAATCAGGCAATCGATACCGAGGAAGTCGAGATTCTTGAGCACGTCATCGGTGATGTCGTTGACGTCGTCTTGATACTTGTCCTGTAGATGTGAAGGCAGGAGCACTTTGGGCAAGGTGCTCGGGCGCGTCCTCGAGCTATGCAAGAACGTGCCCCCGGTCCGTCCTGCCCTGTCGACGATGTCTTCGGTCAGGACTTGGACGTTCGCGCTGTTGTCGGCGTCTTTGTCCGGGACGATATCTACCAAGCCACCCCAGCCCCGGCGAATCCCGATGACGCGGTGACCCTCCCGCAACGCTCGAATCGTCACGGCGCGAATGGCCGGATTGAGGCCCGGCACGTCGCCGCCCCCGGTTAGAATCCCGATTGTCAGTGTCACCCGGCAACCCTAGCGCATGCCGGCGCCCAAGCTAGACGCCTTCGCTACGCAGCTGGCGGTGGCTCACTCACCAGTGCCGTGGTGCCGCGAAGGGTGTCGTCTGCCAGGTGCTCGTGGATCCAGTATTGCAAGCCCTTGCGCTTGGCGGCGTACATGGCGGCGTCGGCCTTCTCGAGCAGTCGTCTCACGGACTCGTGATCGACCTCGCCGCGCGTGGTTCCGGCGCTTGCTGGGATGCTCGGCAGAGTGATGCGGTCCCCGAAGTGACACTCGTGGTCTGGGAAGAAGGCGACGCCGATGCTTGCGCCGACGTTGACCGTGATGCCATCGAGCTCGATCGGGACCTCGATC
>JAFDAJ010000085.1 GCA_019313915.1 Deltaproteobacteria bacterium | reverse complement strand
CTCGATCTGCTCCCGCTCGTCACGGTCGTTGGACTCTTCGACACGGAGCCGGCCGCCAACGATTAGAAGATTGGCCGTCTTGCGGAGCTCTTCGTTTTGCGCGTACCACTCGACTAGGCCGGCCACGTTCTTGATGCGGTCCAAGCGCGACATTGTAAAGAGCAGTGGCTTGTCCTGGTCTGTCAACAGCCCTCGGAATGCGCAAGTGGGTGAGCCATAGACCATCGTCTCGATCTCTTTGCGGAGCTCTTCGGGGCGACGTTTCTCGTCGAAGTATGGAAAAAAGATGCGTGTGTCGGGAGCTGTAGCTTTCGTACTGTCCGACGCTATCAGCCGTGCCGGCGATCTCTTGATAGGTGCTGGTGATGATGAAGTCCGCCGTGTTCATCGCCATCAAGTCGGCGGTGTATTGGGCTGCGAAATGGTGTTCGGTTTCGTGATGCTCCCAGTGCAAGTCCGACAACAGGTATTTCGTTTTCTCGAGGGCGTGCGCGATGTTGCATTGGGTGACCCCGAGCCGGTGCGCCAGCATGGTCGCGACGAGGTTGCCATCCGAGTAGTTACCGATGACGAAATCGGGCCGCATGCCCCCGAGCTCTGCGAGAAGCTCGCGCTCCGCGTCGACCGCATAACGTTCGAGGTATGGCCAGACCGCGAAGCGCGAGATCCATTGTGGAATGACCTCCCCGCTCTCGTACTCGCGAAATGGCACGCGAAGGATGCGCGCGTTTTCCGTGCCTAGGATTGGCTCGATTCGCTGGTCGCAGGTCGTTCCATCGGCTTCGGGGATCAAGCGCGTGAGGACGACGATTTGTGGCTCGATGTCCAGGCCTTGGTCGTGGATCGACGCTCGCATTTCGCGCTCCAGCGCGCGGACCTGGTCGAGGATGTAGACGATCTGGCCGCCTGTATCTGGTTTGCCGAGGACGTTGGACTGCCCAAAATAACCGTGCGGCGAAACGATCGCGATCGAAAAGATCATTGGCATCCGCGCCAGGAAGGCCTCGAGGTTCCGGGGCGAAGGCGCTTCCAGGATGTCGAGCAGGAGCTCCATCATCTCCCGGATCTGGGCCGGCGTGCGCCCCCATCCCGGCTCGAAGCCCAGTCGGCGAAGCTCGCGGTTGAGGCCATCGCCCTCGTCTTCGCGCGCGCCCAGGATCTCCAGTGCCTTGTTGAGCGCCTCTCGGAGCTCATCCTCGTCCTGAAGCGTCCCGTTCAACATCAGCTGCTGCCCGCGAACCTCGTGCACCTGCAGGAAGTCGAACAGGAGCTTGTGCCCGCGCCCACCGTCCACGAAAAGGCGCCCAGACAAGTGTCGGTTCAGGAATACCACGCCGCGCCCGATGTTCCGGGCGTCTTTGAGCTTCGGAAAGCGGCGCTCGAAGGGTGTGAGATCGATTTCGAGGACATAGCGCTCGCCGGGCGGAATCCCCGCTGCGAGGCGTTCCTTGATGTCCAAGAACTCGGCGACGGTAAGCTCTCGGCACTGCATCTCTTCGGTGTGCACCTGCACGTAATTCCAACGCCCTACGCGCGCCCGCACCGCGAGGTTGATGAACGGCTCGTCGACGACTGCCTCTTGCGCGTGCTGCATGATCGAGGACATCTCGGTTTGCAGAAGCGGAGCGCCGACCTCCGACTGACAGAACTGCTCGAACTCGTGCGACAAGTCGGACGACAGCAGGAACTGGCGGTCCATCGCCTTCAACCGTCCGAACAGGACATAGATCGGCTCGCGGTGGGTGTGGAGCAGTTCTTCGAGAGTCTTGATCATTCCTGTTCCTCCGGGGGGACCCGAATGTCCCCGAGGAAATCATAGTAGTCTATCCCCTCGAGGATCCCCCGAGCGTGTGCGCTTTTTGCAAAATATACACGCGGCCGTTCCCGAAGGCGTTCGAGCTCGGGTGTGTGGTTGCTCACGACCACGCCCAGCGTATCTCCCGAAAGCATGTCCCAGTCGTTCCCTGAATCGCCCGCGACGAGCAGTCGCTGCGGCTCGAGGTTCCACTTGAAGCAGAAAAAGCGGATCGCAAACCCACAGGACGCACGAATGGGGAGCACGTCCAGATAGATTTCATGATCCAAGATGGTGGTCACCCGGAGCCCTTGCTGGCGAACGCGGCGGCGGATCTCTTTGAGCTTCGGGGCGCGTTTGGGGTCCAGTCGATAGCGAAGCCGATACTTCGTTTCGGCCTGCGTCACTCGCTCGAGCCCGGGCATCCCGCTCAGCACTCGCTGCACCTCGTCCCGATCCCAACGGTAGCGGATCTGGCGCTCCCATGAACGGTCCGGAAGCAGGTGCGTTCCATAGTGCAGCTCGCTTCCTGCGGCGGTGATGAGCACATCGGGGACCGGCACCTCGAGCTCGTCCATCAGCGCCAACGCTTCGTTGAGTGTGCGACCGGTGGCGATGCCGAATCCGACGTTGGCATCGGTGGAGTCCAAGCGCTCCATCAGCGTGGCCATGGCCTCGTCGTCGCCGGTCAAGGTGTCGTCGACGTCGGTGACGAGCAGCCTGTCCATGCCGGCGAGCTTGGTGCGTTGCCGATACACGGGGACCGGGCGCGTGCCTTTCACGGCCTTGATGACCTCTTCCACGTAGCGCGCCGCGTGGCTGTCCCAGGAGTAGTTCGCATGGGCGGCCTCGATCCCGTCTTTCGACCATCGAGTCCAGCGCGCCGGGTCGCTGAGCGCGTCGCGTATGGCTTCGCCGATCGCGTTGGAATCGAGCGCGTCGACCAGGAGGCCATTGTTGCAAGTGCCGATGATGTCCTGCGGTCCGCCGTCGTTCGTCGCCACGAGCGGCACCCCGGTGGCAGCGGCTTCGAGCAGCGTGAGGCCGAACGGTTCGGTCAGCGCGGGGTTGACGAACACGCCTCGCGTCTTTGCCGTGAGCCGGTAGAGTTCCGGAACGTCAGTGGAATTATGGTGCTTGGGATACGCGACCGAGCCGTACAAGTCGTAGCGGTCGATGAGTGTGAGAATTTGCGTCAAGACCTTTCGTGGTCCGGCCGCCAGGTCGCCGATGTCGTCGCGGTTGCCAGCGACGATGACCAGGTTCGCCATCTCCCGTAGCCCTTCGGTTTCGCCAAAGGCGCGGACCAAGCCCTCGAAGTTCTTGCGTTCGTCCGCGCGCGCCAAGGCCAAGACCATCGGCTTGTTCGGGTCCTTCAAGAATCGGTCGAGCTCGGCGGCGATGGCCGGACGGGGCGCAGACGCTTCGGGCGGGGCAAAGCGCGACAGATCGACGCCGGGCGGGATGACCTGCATGCGATCGGGCTGGTAGTGATCGTACAGCTCGTATTGTTCGTGCACTTCTTGGCGCGTGCTCGCGATCACGAGCGCGGCGCTTTCGAGCGTGCGTTCTTCGGCTTCGATCCGCTGGGCGAACCGGTAGGTCTGCTCGCTCGCCTCGCCCTTGGACGCGAGCCGTAGTTGCTTCACGCGCCCGAGTGAATGCCCGGTGAACACGAAAGGGACGCCGAGGAGCTTGGCCAGCCGTGAACCGACATATCCGGCGTCAGCGTAGTGTCCGTGGATCAGGTCTGGGGTGCGCTCTTGCATGCGCACGTATCGGGCGAGCTGGTCGAGAAGGCTATCGAGATGCGGCCACAGGGTTTCTTTTCGAAGGTAGCGTCGCGGCCCAAACGGGATGCGAACGATCTGGGCGCCGGGGCAAATGGGCTCGAACGGACGCGAGTAGCTCTCGTCGACGCGCCGGTCCTGGATCAAGCGGGTGACCACGTCGACGCGCTCGACCTCGGGGTGCGCCGCGAGCGCCCTTGCCTGGTCGACCACGTACGAGACTTGTCCGCCCGTGTCGGCGTCCCGCCCAAGCTCGATTTCGGTCGCGCGAACCAAGCCGTGAATGGTCAAGGACAGGACGTAGAGCTCGTGCGGACCGGGGGCGCTTATCGTGCCCGCGCTGGTGTCCTTGGCCCATTCGGTGAGGTGGCGCTCGTAGAGTGCGAAGTCGGTCGTGGTTGCGCCGCGAATACCACAGAGGTCGGCCGCAAACGCGGCCGCTCGGTCGAGCGTGACCTGGTGGTCCCATTCCTGGAGAAGCCCGAGGCAGACGACAGCGCTGAACGCATCGCCGGCCCCGACGGTGTCGACCAGGTGCTTCACCGGTGCTGCGTGGGCCTCGAACGCCCTCGTGCCGCCGATTATCGAAAGCGCCCCCTCCCCCCCGCGCGTCACGATCACGCCTTCGATGCTGTGCTCGGCCGCGATAGCAAGCGCGGCGTCGCGGCAATCCTCGAATGACTTGGTCGGCTTCGAGGTCAGCTCTGCAAGCTCGTTGTCGTTGAGCTTGACCCAGTTGCCCGTGGACAGACACCAGTCGACTTTGTCTCTCGTCCACCACGGATCGCGCAGGTTGATGTCGATGAAGGACGGCGCGTCGGTTTGGTCCTTCAAGCGTTGAATCGTGGTCCAGCTCTCGTCGGAGCGAAGCGCAAGCGAGCCGTGATAGAGCAGCCCGGCGGGTTCCTCGGACGCTGCCTGAAGCGCCGGACCGGCCTGGATGAAGTCCCAGGCCTGGCCTTTGGCAATCTCGAAGCGATTCTCTCCGTCGACGATGCTGGCGGTGACGCGGCCCGTGGGGTGCGTTTTGTCGGATTGCACGCCGTGGGTCATGAGATCCCAGCTGGTCATCCGCTCCACCACCTCGCGGCCCTCGGCGTCGTCGCCGACCGCGCTAATCACGAGGGGATTGGAGTTAAACCCCCGAAGGTGCCACGCGACATTAAACGGCGCGCCGCCCAAGACGCGGCTGCCGTCCGGAAAATGGTCGAATAGGACCTCCCCAAAAATGACAGGTCGTTTGTGGAAGCGATGCACGAGCTATCAGCTGCCGCTTTCCTGGGTGCAGGTCGGTTCAGTACTCGCTAGGCTCACGTCCGGATGAGCATAACACGGTCCCTACTGGCGTCAGATCTGGACGGCACGCTGATTCCACTCGAGCGCGACGCTCCGAGGTTGCGCGAGGTCGCGGAGTTGGTGGCTGCGATTGCAGCCGCTGAAGACTTGAAGCTCGCCTACGTGACCGGGCGCCACTTGTCTCTTGGGCTTGCAGGGATCACGGAGGTCGGCCTTCCGCTGCCCGATTGGTTCATCTGCGACGTCGGAACGAGCCTGTATCGAAGGGCGGACGGAAATTTCGAGCCAGACGAGGCATACCGCCGAGCGATGCGAGAGGCATTCGGCGGCTTGAGTGGAGAGGACATACGCGCCGCGATCGGCGATCTGGACGGCCTCGAGCTTCAAGAAGAGGAAAAACAGGCAGAGTTCAAGGTCAGCTACTACACGAAGGGCCGGCCGGAGCCTTTCGCGGAAACCGTCCAGTCGCGGCTCGATGCCGCGCACGCCAAGGTGAATCTCGTTCCGAGCCACGATCCCGTTTCCGGCCGAGGACTCCTCGACGTGCTCCCCGCGGGCATCGCAAAGGACTATGCCATTCGATACCTACACGACGTCACCGGCGTCGACGAGCAGCACCTGGTGTACGCCGGCGACTCCGGCAACGACCGCGCTGCGATGCTAACGGGGTACCGGGCGATCGTGGTCGGCAATGCCGACGAGGCACTCAAGAAGGACCTGGGCGTCGAGTCGGTGGCCCGGGGGATCGCAGAGCGCATCTATTTCGCAGAGCAACCGTATGCGCGGGGGGTGCTGGAAGGGTTGCGGCACTTCGGGTTGTTGCCGTAGCGCCGGCGTCAGCGGCACCGACAGTATCAGTGCGCCGCGCCCCAGTTGGCGCCCCACCCCACGTCAACCGGCAGCGGCACAGACAGCGGCACTGCGTTCTGCATGTGGTCCACAACCAGCTTCTCCAGCGTTTCCCGCTCCTCCGGCGGCGACTCAAACACCAGCTCATCGTGCACGGTCAACACCATGCGGCTCTGCATCCGTCGCCTCTCGATCTCGTGTTGGATGCGCACCATGGCGACTTTCATGATGTCGGCTGCCGTTCCCTGAATCGGGGTGTTGCGGGCGATTCGTTCGGCCGCCGCTCGAAGGTTATGGTTGGTGCTTCGGATGTCGGCGAGCGATCGACGGCGGCCCAGCAAGGTAGTCACCAGGCCGTTTGCGCGGGCCTGTTCGACGACCTCGTCGAGGAATGATTTGACGCCGGCGTACTGATCGAAGAAGGCGTCGATGTAACGCTTGGCTTCACTGCGTTCGATCTTGAGGTTTCGCGCGAGCGCGAACTGAGTCTGGCCGTAAATGACCGCGAAGTTCACTGTCTTGGCCTGGCCACGCATGCTCTTGGTGACCTCGTCGGGCTGGACGCCGAAGAGTGCGCAGGCGGTTTGGACATGGACGTCGTCTCCCCGCGAGAAGGCGTCCACGAGCGCCGGGTCTCGGCTGAGGTGCGCGAGCACCCGAAGCTCGATTTGCGAGTAGTCCGCGGCGAGCATCGACCCCGAAGCTCGATTTGCGAGTAGTCCGCGGCGAGCATCGACCAGCCCTCCTTCGGGACGAAGGCGTCGCGGACGCGGCGGCCCATCTCGGTGCGGATGGGGATGTTCTGGAGATTTGGGTCGCTCGAAGAGAGTCGTCCGGTGGCAGTGACCAGCTGGTTGTAGCGGGTGTGGATGCGTCCCGTGTCAGGATTCACCTCTCGCGGCAAAGCGTCTAAATACGTGCTCTTGAGCTTGGAAAGCGAGCGGTGCTCGAGGATTGCCTGGGGCAAGGGATGGAGCAGAGCAAGCTCCTCGAGGACCTCGTGGTCGGTTGATCGGGCCGTCTTGGTCTTCTTGATGACCGGCAGGTCGAGCTCATCGAACAGGATGGTTTCGAGCTGCCTAGGCGAGGACACGTTGAAATCATGGCCGGCGAGATCGGTGCACTGAGCGTGGAGCCTCTCGAGCTCCACCCCAGCCTCTTCGGAGAGCTTGGCGAGCGGCTCGGTGTCGACCCTGATCCCGGTCAGCTCCATCGTCGCCAGCACCCCGGCCAGCGGTAGCTCGATCTCGTAGAACAGCCGCTCGAACTCCCCTTCGTGCATGCGCGGGGTGAGCAGCTCACTCAGCCGGTACGTGAAGTCGGCGCGCTCATTGGCGTACGCGGCGACGGGCTCCACCTCGACCTCATCCCAGGTCAGCGCCTTCTTGCCTTTGCCTCGCACGGCGGTCTCTTCGCTGAGGTCGCCATCCAGCTCCTGGCGAGCCACGTCTTCCAATCGATGGGCGTGCCGTGATGGGTCGAGAAGGTAGCTCGCCAGTGATGGGTCAAAGCGAACGCCTCGAAGCGTCACTCCGCGCCGGGCCCAAAACACCATCTCTCGTTTGGCAAGTGCGAGCTTTGGGATGAGCGAGTTCTCGAGCAGCGGCGTGAGGACTGCTTCGGCTTCATCCCAGCTCAAGTGATCCGGCGCTCCGATGTACCGATGGTCCAGGGGGATGTACGCGCTGACACCTTCCACCCAGCAGACCGCAACGCCAACGAGCTCTGCGCGAACCGGATCGTCGATGTCCATCACGGAGTACAGCGCGAAGCTGCCGGTCTCGCGAATCGTGCTAGCGATTCTGGCAAGGCCGTCGGCACTGGTGATCGTTTCGTAGTGCCCTTCGGCCGCGGGAGCCGACTCGTCCCGCGATTCCGACTGGAGTTGGGCGAGTAGACGCGTGAGCTCGAGCTCGCTGAAGAGCGCTCGAAGCGCCTTGGTATCCCCACCTTCGAAGGGACGAGTCACCGCGTCCTCATCGATCGCGAGATCCGTGCGAAGGGTCACGAGGTCGCGGGAGGTCAGCGCGTCCTCACGATGGTCCGTTAGCTTGGCCTTGAGCGCCTTGCGCGTAATGCTCTCGAGGTTCTCGTAGATGGCTTCGAAGCTCCCGTATTCTTCGAGGAGCTTGGCCGCTGTCTTCTGTCCCACCGAAGGCACACCCGGGACGTTGTCGGAGCTGTCGCCCATCAGTGCGAGCAGGTCCCGCACCTGCCCTGGATCGACGCCGAGCTTCTCGCGGGTCTCCTCGGCGCCGAATACCTTGTTTCGCATCGTGTCGTACATGACGACGCCGGAGCCGACGAGCTGGAGTAAATCCTTGTCTGCGCTGACGATGACGACTTGGAGCCCCTTTTCGCGGGCCTGCACCACGAGGGTCGCGATGATGTCGTCGGCTTCGAAGCCCGGGGCCTCGATGGGCGACATGCCCCATGCCTCGACGACCTCCCGGACGCGAACCATCTGTTGCTGCAGATCGGGTGGTGCGGGCGGACGATTCGCTTTGTACGGCTCGTACAGATCCTTGCGAAACGATCTCTGTTTGGAGTCCATCGCCACGATGACTCCATGGGGCTCGTGCTCGCGCAGCAGCTTGAGCAGCATGCTGCAGACCCCGGAAACCGCGTGTGTCGGCTCGCCTTTGCTGTTCGAAAGCGGCGGAAGCGCGTGGTAGGCGCGGAACACATAGGAGCTGATGTCGATCACGTAGATCGTCTTCGGATCCCCCTTCTTGGGCAGCTTCTGCGCCATGCGTGGGCACCATCCAACGGCCGAAAGCGGCGGTCAAGGTGCGAAGCAGGTTGCGTAGCGGCTTCGACGCATGCTACGCGCACGAGCCGCAGCACCGGGAATCCATCGCCGTATGTTTGAGACGCTCACAAAGGGCTTTCGCAACGCCCGCAATCGCCTCGCCGGAGTCGCCGAGCTCACAGAAGAGAATATCGATCAGGCGCTCCGCGACGTGCGTCTGTCGTTGCTCGAAGCCGACGTAGAGTTTGGCGTCACCAAAGCGTTCCTGGCGCGGGTGAAAGAAAAAGCGATCGGCCAGGTCGTCGAGACCGCGGTCAAATCGAAGAAGCGCAAGGCGAAGATTGGGCCGGCCGAGCAGTTCGTGAAGATCTGCCAGGACGAGCTCGAGTCGATGATGACGTTCGAAGGCGAGCCCGTCGAGTTCGCCAAGCGGCCCAAGCTGACCGGCATCATGATGGTTGGCCTTCAGGGCTCCGGTAAGACGACCACATCCGCGAAGTTGGCGCGGCTGCTGGAGGCCAACAACGCGCGCAAGCCTCTCCTCGTGGCGGCAGACGTCGCGCGCCCAGGCGCCATCGAGCAGCTCCAGGTTCTCGGCGAGCAGATCAACGTCCCGGTGTTCTCGATCCCCGGCGGCCTGCCGCTCGAGATCTGCAAGAAGGGGCTCGCGCACGCCAAGAAGCTCAAGTGCGACACGGTCATCTACGACACCGCGGGCCGCCTCGCGATCGACGAGGCGCTCATGAATGAGCTCGCCGAGATTCGCGCGGCGGTCGGTCCACAAAACGTGTTCCTGGTCGTCGACGCCATGATCGGTCAGGACTCGGTCAAGACCGCCAAGTCCTTCGACCAGCTGCTCGGGTTGAGCGGTGTGATCCTCACCAAGCTCGACGGTGACGCGCGCGGCGGCGCGGCGATTTCGATCAAGAACGCGACTGGGACGGCGGTGAAGTTCGTCGGCACGGGGGAGACGCTCGATCAGCTCGAAGAGTTCCGTGCCGAGGGGATGGCGAGCCGCATTCTCGGGATGGGCGACGTCGTCGGCTTGATGAAGGACTTCGAGGACGTCGTCGATGAGGAAAAGGCCGAGCGGGACGCCAAGCGCATGCTTCGCGGCCAGTTCACCCTCGATGATTTCCTCGATCAGCTTCAGATGCTGCAGAACATGGGCCCGCTGCAGGACCTTCTCGACAAGGTTCCGTTCTTTGCGGACAGCGTCCCCGATGGGTTTCAAGTGGACGAGCGGGAGATTGGCCAGATCAAGGCCATTGTCAGCTCGATGACTCGCCAAGAGCGCGGGAAGGCTGAGCTCTTTCAGAAGCAGCCGACTCGCCTGACTCGCGTTGCCAAGGGTTCCGGCACGGCCGAGAAGCAGGTCGCGGAAATCCTTCAGCGCTTTGCTTTCATGAAGCAGATGATGGGTAGCATCGGATCGCAGGCGGGGATGCTCTCGAAGATCCCGGGCATGAAGCAGATGGCCTCAGCCAACCGCCTTCGTGATGCGGTGAGGACCGGCGGCCTCGAAGGAAACCCGATGATGGCCAACCTGGCCGACTCGTTGCTCGAAGCTGCGGTTGCCGAGCGCGGGGGGGTGGTTCCCGGAGGCGCGCATGAGCCTCGCCGCGTCATCAACAAGGGCAAGAAGAAGTCCAAGCGAAAGATGCAGAAAAAGTCGCGCCGCAAATCGCGACGATGAACGCAAGCATCATGAGCTTCACGCGCTGCGCCTTCCTGCTTCTCGTCGGTTGGGTCGCAGCGTGCACGGGCGATGTGGAACGGTTGACCCCCGGCCGGAAGCAAACCGGCAGCAGCAAAGACGCAGTGCCTACCCTCGCGGTCGTTCAGACGAAGCGGCCGCCGAGTCTCGACGGCTCGCTCGATGATCCGATTTGGAGTTTCGCCAACACGACTCGCGCGTTCGTCGAAACCCGCAAGGGAGGGATCGCGCCAATCCAAGCCTCGGCCAAACTTCTTTGGGACCGGCGCTACTTGTACGTCGGCGTCGATGTGCACGACGCGCTGCTTCGAGCAAGCCACACCGAACGCGACGCTCATCTTTGGGAACAGGACTGCGTCGAGCTGATGATCGACCCGGACGGGGACGGAAAGAACTACTTCGAGATCCAGGTCTCACCGCGCGGTGTCGTGTTCGACACACGGTACGACACGAGGCGCGTTCCCCAGCCGTTTGGCCATACCGATTGGGACAGCCACATCCGCGTCGGTGTGTCGCAGGACGGCACCCTCGACGACAAAGAGGCCGACGCGGGATACACGGTCGAGATCGCGATTCCGTGGCAGGCGTTCAGTCTCGGCGGCAAGCCTGTCGCTCCGCCCGCGATCGGGGACGAATGGCGGGCCAATTTGTACGTCATGGACCTGATCGAGGATCGGCAGCAGGCGGCGGCATGGTCATCTTTGGGAATTGGCGATTTCCATGTGCCGCGCCGATTCGGTATTCTGGCGTTCGAGGGGCCGACTCACTAGGGTCCGTCTAGCCGGGACGACTCGCACAAGATGCTTCGCACACGCCTCATCGCAGGTCGCGCCTCAGGATTGATCCTCAGCGCGGTCTTCGCCTCGATCGTGACCCTCGCTAGTCAGGTCGAAGTCGTCCTCGAGCCGCTCCGGGTCGACCCTGTGCGCCCAGCCCCCGTGACACTGCGGATTCCGAGCAACTACTTGCCCAAAGAGTCCGCTCGAACCCATCGCGGGCTGCCGCAGCCCCTGGTCGTCAGGCGCGGTCAGGTGGTGAGCGAGCCCGAGAGTCAGCGCCTCGTTCGGGCATTTGAACGCGAGCGGCGTCCACCAGAGCAAGACACTCTGCTGGGCGTTTGGATCAGCTACTTCCTCATCGCGTACATCTTCCTCGCGTACTTGCGTCTGTTTACCGGAGGCCGGGGCGGCCTGCTGCGCACGGAGGCTGGCCTGCTGGTGTTGGTGGGCGCGACGTGTGTCGCTGCGAAGCTGCTCTTGTTGTTCACCGGACTCTCTCCGTTCCTGTTGCCGTTGGCCACTGTGCCCCTCTGGGCGGCTCTATATTTCGACCGCGGGACGGCGACGGCTTCCGGCCTCGTCATCTCGCTCGTCTGCGCGTCCTTTCTGCATTTCTCGATGCCCGTCGTTGTGGTCTACTTGGCTACGACGCTTGGCGTCGTGATCTTCTTTCACGACCGTAAGCACGCGACGCACATGTTAGTGGCTGGCACGGCAGCAGGGCTTTTTGCCGCCTTGGTGTTGATTAGCGTCGCGATGTCGGTCGGGAATGGCATCGACGTCATTGGCGACGTGGCGCGGCTCAACGACTCGGTCCTGTTGTCGACGATTGCGGGCGGCATGCTCTCGGGCGTGGTCGCCGTGCTGCTGCAGCGACTGGCCACAGCGGCCCTCGGCGTGGTCACGCGCGGCCGCTTGCAAGAGCTCACGGACGTCGACCACCCTCTCCTTCGCAAGATGGCGCGAGATGCGCCTGGCTCGTGGCAACACGCGCGCGCCATGGCCAATCTGGCCGAGGGCGCAGCCGCCGCAATTGGCGCGGACGCGCTGTTGACCCGGGTTGGCGCCTACTATCACGACCTCGGCAAGACGATTCAGCCGAAGTACTTCGTCGAGAACCTGGTTGCGGGCGAGCCCACGCCACATGCCGACCTCGAGCCCGACGTCAGCGCCGATGCGATCATGGCGCACGTGGTCGAGGGTGCTCGCATCCTGCGTGAGGGCGGCATCCCGGAGCCAGTCGTCGAGTTTGCATACACCCACCATGGGACGAGCGTCATCGAGTACTTCTGGCACAAGTGCCTGGAGGACGGGAACCCGAAGGGGCTCTCCGATGCGGCGTTTCGCTATCCGGGGATGCGGCCTCGTACGAAGGAAACAGCCATCTTGATGCTCATCGACGCCATCGAGGCCGCCGCCCGCACTGTCGACGAGCCCACGCGCGAGAAATTCGAAGCCGTCGTGCAACGTGTAACGAATATCAAGCTTCGGCAGGGCCAGCTCGACGTTTGCGGCCTGACGATGGAAGACATTCGCGTGCTGCAAAGCACGCTGATCGACACCCTGTGCAACGTCTACCACACCCGAATCAAATATCCTTGGCAGGACAAGGAAGGCGAAGGTGAGGTCCAGTTGCCCGCCCCGGGCGTGGCAACCGAGAAGGACGTCGCGCGCGAGCGAAGCCGTGAGTCGACCTAGGCGTGCGTGGGTAATAGGCGCCCTCTGGTTGGTTGCCGGTTGCGAGCAATTGGGCAATCCACCGCAGTTCGCGACGGAGCAGACCACATGGGACGGCCCCCACGGCCGCCTCGTCACCGCGACGCGGTCCTTCCGAAACGAAAAGACAATCCGCCGCCTCGTCTCCGAAGGCCTGAGCGATCTGGACTATACCGACGCTTCATTCGGCCCTTCTCAGACATTGACCTTCGTCTCCGTCGTGCCCCACAGGCTCGGTCACAAACAGCGGAGCGAGATCGAGCTCATCACGACCTTCAAGTTGGAGAACCGCGCACCGGTCGTGCGCCGGTGGTCGGTGCCGACATCATCCCGTCATTGGAACGCGGCCTTCGCGCTGCCCGAGCCTCCGAGCGGCGCTGTCACGTCCGTGGCGCCATGAGTCCCGACCGGGTCTCCCGTACGTCGGGGAACTCCTCGAGCGACCTTCCCTCCTCGCGAAACCCGTCGATCGATTCGAGAAAGCCGTGCGCAAGCTCCGGGTCGAACTGGCTTCCGCCACACCGGTCGATTTCGGAGATGGCGATGTCGTGGGCGAGCGCCTTTCGATAGGCGCGGTCGCTCGTCATCGCGTCGTAGGTGTCAGCCACGGCGATGATTCGCGCGACGAGCGGCACATCGTTTCCTTGGAGCCCGAGCGGGTACCCGAGGCCGTCCCAACGTTCGTGGTGTAGATGCACACCCGGAATGAGCGGGTGCAGGAATTCGATCGGTTGCAAGATGTCACGGCCGTGCTCCGGGTGCTCCTTGAAGATCTCGTACTCATCTTGGGTCAGCTTGCCGGGCTTGTTCAGGTTCAGAACGCAGCCAATTTTGCCGATATCGTGCATCAGCGCCGACTGGCGAACGATTTCAATGTCGGCGTCGCTGAGTTCGAGCTTGATTGCGAGGATCTGTGCGTAGGCTGCGACCCGCGCGGAATGTCCCGCCGTGTAGCGGTCCATCTTGTCGATTGCGCTCGCGAGCCCGCGGATGGTCTGCTTGAACGTAGCCTGCAGGTCTTCGTAGAGTCGCGCGTTCTCGATGGCTGCAGATGCGCGGTCGGCGGTGGCGTGCAGGAGCTTGCGCTGCCCCTCGTCGAACCGCTTGCCCTGCGTGTAGCTGAGCGCGCATAGGAACCCGATTGTATCCCCACGCGCGGTCAGACGGGCGACCGCAAGAGAGTGAGGCGAGGGTTGCTCCCCGAGCTCCTCGAAATAGCGCCAGCACCGCTCTCCGTGCTCGAGAAGCGCCGGTGCGTGGACGAAATGCTCGCTCAGGGCTTCGATACTCAGCGTGTCTGGCTCGCGCCTCAATCGAAAGTTCGGATTGAGCTCGGTGCTGCGCCGGTAGAAGCTGCCGCCACCGTCGCTCAACAGCACGGTGACCAGGTCGGAGTCCACCTCGTCGATCGCGGCGCGGCTCAGCGTGTGCACCACCTGTTCGAGCGAGAGGCTCGCTGCGATCGCTTCGCTGACCTTGTAGAGCGAGAGAGCCTCCTTGAGGCGGAAGTTCTCGGCTTGGAGCCGCTGCTTCTCGAGCCCACGCCGAATCGTGTGGACGACTTCCTCCACCTTGAACGGTTTGAGGACGTAGTCGTAAGCGCCCTGCTTCATCGCTTCGATGGCTGTTTCGACGGTCCCGAAACCAGTCATGATGATCGTGACCACGTGCGGCGTGTGCTTGCGAATGGCGCCGAGCAGCTCGAGACCGCCCATGTTCGGCATCTTCAAGTCGCTCAGGACCAAGTCGAAGCGGTCACGCGAGAGCTCGACCAATGCGTCGCTCCCGTCCTCTGCGGTACGAACGTAGAAACCCTCCATGGTCAGGAAGTCCGCGAGAATTTCCCGGATCACTTCCTCGTCGTCGACCACGAGGACCTTCGCGATGTCTTCGCCTGACTGTCCGCTCATGCGCGTATGGCCATGGCTAGTACTCCGGTACGCGCGACCGTGTCAATTCCGAGTGTCGGTTGCATTGCGGCTCGACGCCCACTTTGATACATCCGGCTCGACCTTGCCATCGCCAACCCGGATTACCACGCTTGCGCTCGTCGTTTACGGCCCGCTGACGGTGGGCGCTTTGGCATGGGCATGGCTCCGAGGCGGTCGTTTCGCTTGGACGCTCGAAGTGCCATGGCTCCGGTCGCCGTACCCGGAACGCTTCGCGCTTTCGATCGCGCTGGGCCTTGCGCTTGGGCTCGCGGTGGTTGCCATGACTCCGCTCCTCGTCGAGCGAACCAAGTGGGCGCGCATGCTTCACAACGAGCTCGCAGAAATCATTTCCCCCCTATCGTCCGCCGAAATCACGTGGCTCGCGCTTGCCTCCGGATTCGCGGAGGAGCTCTTCTTTCGAGGCGCGATGCAGCCAGTCTTGGGGCTCGTGGTCACCTCGGTGATTTTCGGAGCCGTCCACGTCGGGCCAAAGCGAGTCTTCTTGGCCTGGACCACATGGGCAATCGTCATGGGACTCCTGTTGGGGTTGATCTTCGAGCTGACGGGCGTGCTTTGGGGCCCGGTTTTGGCGCACGTTTGGATCAATCAGCGCAACATGGCCTTCATCCGGCGACATTGACGCCCGAGGCGGCGCTTTCTACCCTGAGTGGATACCCGTGGAGAGTGAAATCAAGACCAGGGTCACTCCCTTCTCGGAGCCTCATATTTCGACCGGAGCCGGCCAGGACTGCCTCGTGGTGATCTATGCGCCGAACTCCAACCAATTGGGGAAGCGCTTCTCCTTGGCCGACGGCCCGGTGAGGATCGGCCGCGGAGTCGAGAACGACGTCGTCCTTTTCAGCGACAGCGTCTCGCGCCGGCACGCGCGCATCGACAAGCGGGCTGGCAACTATCACGTCCTCGATATGCATTCGACGAACGGGACGTACGTAAACGACGAGCTCGTGCAGGACCGTCACCTTCTCCGCGGCGATCAGATCAAGATCGGCGACACGATCATGAAGTTCCTCAGTGGCGCCGATCTCGAGTCGCAATACCACGAGACGATCTACCGGATGACCATCATGGATGGGCTCACGGGCATCCACAACAAGCGCTACCTCGTGGAACAACTCGACCGAGAGCTGTCGCGCGCGACGAGGCATGGCCGCCCGCTGACTCTGGTGATCTGTGACATCGACCACTTCAAGCGTGTGAACGACGAGTTCGGGCACCTCGCTGGTGACTACGTCCTCAAAGAGGTCGCGCAGCTTGCGAAGAGCCGCCTTCGTCCTGATGATGTGATCGCGAGGTACGGCGGCGAGGAGCTTGCGGTGATTCTTCCGGAGACCGATCTTGCGGGAGGCGTCCGAATCGCCGATGACCTTCGAAAGATCATCGCCACCGAGACGTTCGTCTTCGAGGACGAAGACATCGACGTCACGATTTCTTGCGGCGTCGCGCAGCTCGACCCCAAGTGGCGGTCCTATGATTTCGTTCGGGCGGCCGACGAACAGCTCTATGAAGCCAAGCGCGCCGGCCGCAATCGCGTGTGTCCCGGCTAGTCAGCCGCACGAACCAGACGTGCTAGGCTCGGCGTCGCATGCGATCGATCGCAGAGGCCCTAGCTTCGATGTTGCCCGTGTTTTCCCCATTGGGGGAGGAAGAGGTGCATCTGACTGAATCGTCGGGGCGCTACGTGTCGCGCGACGTAACGGCCCGGTTCGACTCGCCGCCGTTCGATAATAGCGCGATGGATGGCTATGCTGTTCGCGCAGCCGACGTCGCGTCCGCTAGCCCCGACGCTCCGGTTCGACTTCCTGTTGGGGGAGAATCCCGTGCAGGAGGACCGCTCCCCGAGCCCCTTAGGCCGGGTACAGCTTGTCGCATCTACACCGGCGCGCCGATGCCGGCGGGCGCCGATGCGGTCATCATGCAGGAGGATACGGACACCCAAGGCGAAGAGGTGACGATTCGGGAGTCCTCGCATGAAGGAAAGCACGTTCGCGCGCAGGGCACCGATGTGTCGTCCGGTGCGTTGCTACTTCAGACGGGCGACCGTCTGTGGCCCGGAGAGATCGGGCTTCTCGCAAGCCAGAACATCGACCGCGTACACGTCTTTCGGCGACCCCAGGTTGCGCTTCTCTCGACGGGTGACGAGCTTCGCGAGCTTGGAGACGACCTCGAGCCAGGCGCTATCATCAACTCGAACGTCTACGTGCTAACAGAGATGTTGCGAGCGTTGGGAGTCAACCCCGTCCCCCTTCCCGCAGCGCCAGATACATTGCCCGAGGTCGAAGCCGCCCTCCGGAAGGCGCTCGAAGCGGATGTGGTCATCACGATGGGTGGCGTATCCGTAGGCGCCTACGATTTCGTGCATGAAGCCTTCAAGAACGTGGGCGTCGAGCCGGGGTTCTGGAAAGTTCGCATCAAGCCCGGCAAGCCCCTCGCGTTCGCTCAATACGAGGGCAAGCCCGTCGTTGCTCTTCCGGGCAATCCGATCAGCGCGATGGTCACCTTCGAGGTGCTGGTCGCGCCGTGCCTGCGCAAGATGCTGGGCGACCCGCAACCACACCCTCAGCCCGTCGTTGCACGCCTGCGCAACGCATATCGCCGCCGACCCGGGCGAGTCGAGATCGCGCGCGCCGTCGCTACGCGCGAAGGGGATGAAATCATCGTCGCCCTTCACGACCGTCAGGGCTCCGGCTCCCTCCCGTCGTTCGTGGGGGTCAACGCTCTAGTGATTCTCCCCTCTGACAGGGCCGAGCTGGCCGCCGGAGACAGGGTCGAGGCGATCCTCTGGGGCCCGGGGTTGAGGGGTGTCAGCTCGGTTTTCGAGCAGATGAGCTAACCGGTTCTGCCATAATTTCAACTGTTTGTGTGTTGCCTTCTTGACTGTTGGATCGCCATCACTATGCTGGCGCTCCCTCAAAGGGGGTCACAAGCATGAAGAAGACCGAGCTCAAGCGCTTTCGCGCCGATCTGGAAGAGAAACGCGACGCTGTAATTCGCCGTGCGCGCGAGACGATGGACCAGGATATGACCCTCGACGCCTCCGAGCTTCCTGACGAGATGGATCTCGCGTCGAGCGAGTACATGCAGTCGTTCACGTTTCGCCTTCGCGGACGAGAGCGCGTGTTCCTGCAGAAGATCGAAAAGGCCCTCAAGAAGCTCGACGAAGGCGTGTTCGGCGTCTGCGAGGATTGCGAAGAGCCGGTCAGCGTCAAGCGCCTCGAAGCGCGCCCCGAGACCGAGTTGTGCATCCGCTGCAAGGAAGACCAAGAGCGTAACGAACGCGACTTCGCGTAAGTCCTGACCTACGGTTGCTCGATTCGGCGGCGAACGCCGTGGATGACTTTCCAGACAGCCAGCATCACCACCGGGACTGCGATCGCGAAGCCGATCTTCTTGTCGAGTGCAAGGCCCGTCCAGGCGAGGCCCTCGTAGAGATAGACGAGCAATCCCATCAAGTCATAGGTCATCGCGACCACCGACAGACCCTCCACCGCCTGCTGGAGGCGGAGCTGTACCTCGCTGCGGCGGTTCATCGAAGTCAGCAGTTCTCTGTTCTGGCCCTGGATCGAGAGCTCCACGCGCGCGCGCAACAATTCGCTCGCTTGGCTGATGCGGCCCGACAGGCCTTCGAGCCGGTCGCGCACCGCGTTGCAAGTGCGAATTCCAGGGGCCAAACGACGCTCGATGAAGACCCGTATCGATTGTAGGCCTGGGATTTTACCCTCGCCGAGCTCTTGAATCCGCTCCTCGACGAGGTCGTAGTACGCATTGGTCGCGGCGAATCGGTACGTGGTATCGGAGCGGTGGCGCTCGACGCGCGCCGCCAACTTGGAGAGTTCGTCGAGAAGCGCGCGCTGATCGGTTTCCTCCTCGGCGTGGGTGAGCTCCTGAGTGATGCGAGCGAGCTCCCGCTCCGTCGTCCTTACATCCGGCGCGATTTTGCGCGCGACGGGCAAGGCGAGCAGTGCCATCAATCGATAGGTCTCGACCTCGAG
>JAFDAJ010000232.1 GCA_019313915.1 Deltaproteobacteria bacterium | reverse complement strand
GTGAAGTAGGTGAGGAACTCGTCGTGCTCGGCGGAGTTGTACTTGTCCTCCAGCTCCAGCTCGACGGTGCGGATGGCCTTGAAGCCTTCCGCCATCTTCGCCATGTGCCCTTCGAAGATGCCCATCGCCATCGACGGGGAGTCCTGGAAGAGGTGGTTGGCCCAGGGGAACGGGTAGGGATTGAACGGGTAGGTGCTGCCCCAAACCGAGGTGCACCCGGTGCTGTTGATGATTCCCATGCTGGTCCGACCCCGACCGGTGGTGCCTTCGACGTACTTCCACTTGAGCTTTTCCAGCTTGGCGACCAGCTCGGTCATTCGCCGGAGCCAGTTCTGGTCGATGGGCTGACTGCCTTCGAGGGCCTCCATACGCTCGGCGATGCCGGCCAGCGTTACGTCCTGATCGCCGATGTCATCGACGACCTTGGCCATGATCTCGGGGTCACTGACGTTGATCTCTTCGGCGAGCCGGAGTTGGATGTGTTTCTTCAGCCGGCCGATGAGATCGGTGACGTGCGCGAGGTGCTTGGCGATGCGCGGTTGCATCAACGCTTCCACCGTGGCGACGAAGAGGTGCAGCGTGGTCTTCTCCGAGCAACCCAGGCATGCACCGTCACCGCTGGTGAACGGTAAGTAGTTGGCCTTGTCCAGAAGGATCGTTTCCAGAGCGCCGATGCCCTCTTCGATGTCGTCCACCCGGATGTACTTCTTCGGGGTGGTCGGTAGGTCACTCCAGAGGTCCCAGTTGTCACGGAGCAACTGCACCGACTCCTCCGTCTGCTTCATAGGGCGTAGCGCGTCGTCGCTGCAGACCTCCACACACTCCATGCAGCCCTTGCAGGTGTACGGGTTGACGGTGATAGAGAGAAGGCCTCCGCTCCCGGGCTGATCCTGCTCGGGCAGAGTGTAGTGGGGTCGGGTCAGCGCAAACTGGAAACCGTTCAGCTCCTCCTTGAAGAGGTCCAGCTCCTTCTGGAGCTTGGCCTTCTCGCCGCCCCGGAGCTCGCTCTGCTTCACGGTCTGCGCCATTGCCTCGTCCATGAGCGCTGCTACCGAATCGGTTTCCTGCGCTTTCTTGAACAGGCTGTGCAAGTTGCGCTCCATGACTTTGGCTGCCTTGGGCAGGTGTTCGATCTGTGCTCCGTGACCGTTCTTGCGCACCCGGTTCACTACGGTATCGAAAACCTGACCGACTTCGTTGACCAGTCCCGGTATCGCCGTATCGGGGCAGACGGTGTAGCAATCGCCGCAGGCGGTACAGTTCTCGGGTATCCACTCGGGGTGATCGAAGCGGATGCCGGTCATGTCGCGGAACAGCGCCGTGGAGGGTGGCATGACGCCCAGTCCGATGAACGGATCGGTGAGGTTGTCGTTGCCCATGCCGCTCGCGTAGAAGCTACCCGTCTGCTCCCAGAACCGGTGAATGTCGCTCATGGGTGCCTTGCTCTGAGGCAGCGATTTCACCATCATCGGGAGCTTCCGTTTGCCGCCTGCGGTCTTGCTTCCCGCTTCGGTGATGGGGCCGGGGACCAGTTCGTGGATCTCGTCGAAGCCGCGCTTCACCACCCGGATGTTGTCTTCGACGACTCTGCGTCCCTTGGAGCCGAATTTCTCCTGGAGCTGATCGTGAATGGCGTCGAGGAGCTGCTCCTCGCTGAGCCCCGCCTGCTTCATCACCGGCGAGGCGGCAAAGAACGCACCCTGGAATGCGATGCCCTGCATCCGAAGTTGGAGGTCGGAATCCGTGGCCTCGTCCCGCGCGATCTGGAACGCGTCCAGGTAGTAAACCTTGATCTTCTTGTCGATGATGATCTTCTGGTACGTAGGCGGGATGCTCTCCCACATCTCCTCCGGCGACGCCTTGTCGCTCTGGATGATGAAGACGCCGCCCTCTTTCAGGCCGGCCAGCGCGTTGGTGTGTCCGAAGACGTTCGGGTCCGGCGACAGCACCACGTCGACGTAGAAGTACTCGCAGTTGATCTTGATCGGCTCCGGCGCCGCCGACAGGTAGTAGGTCGTGGGCTGGCCCTTCTTCTCGGAGCCGTACTTGGGGTTGGCCTTCATGTGGTAGCCCAAGAGATCGAAGAGCGTCATCGCGAGGTTCTTGCCCGTCGTGATCGCGCCCCAGCCGCCGATGGAGTGAAACCGAACCGTGATGCTGTCCTTGGGCATCAGGTTGGGGTTCTCCGAGCCCCGAATCGCTAGCCCTTTGACGTTGGGATACGCCTCTTCGATCGTCTGCTGATACATCTCCTGCTTCGGCGTGGCCGCCTCGTCCCGCAGGAAGTCGATCGAGAGGTAGAACAGCTTTTTCCGAGGCCCCTTCTCGATCATGTTCTCCACAGCGCCCACGATGCCCTCGGGTTGGAGGTCGCGGCTGCCCATGCCGAAGGAGCCGGAGTAGAGGGCCGGCGCGTCGTTGAGGGACTTGTACGCCGCCAGCTCGGGATACACCGGGTGCTTGAGGTCCTTGCCGTTCTCGAGGCACTTGCTCACCGTGGCGCGGATCTCCCGCATGAGAGGCAGGTCGACCGCGAGCGGTTGGTCCAGGCGCTCGAGAACGGTGACTCCCTTCTTACCCTGGATGATCTGCCCGATGAGATCGCTGGGGAACGGGCGGAACATGAGCATGTCCACCACGCCCACCTTGAGACCCCGGCTCTCCCGCAGGTAGTCCACCACCGCTTCGGCCGAGGGGATCATGCTTCCCTGACCCACGATGAGGTAGTCCGCGTCGTCGGCCCGGTACGTCATCACTCGGTCGTAGCGACGACCGGTGAGCGCGTAGAACTCCTCGAAGGCTTGCTCGGTCAGAGCCTGGATATGATCGAAGAAAAACGGCCGCTGAGCCGCCACGCTCTGCATGTACGAGTCCTGGTTCTCGACCAGACCGGCCATCAGCGGGTTGTCCACGTCCCACAGCAGCGGGATGCGCCGGCGGGTTTCGCCGTAGATGATCTTCTGCGCCGGGGTAGGGGTGTCGATGACGTCATCGGGTCGCCCCAGGTACTCGGCGATGAGCTCACGTTCCGGCACCAGCATCGACTCGATGAGGTGGGTGGTCAGGAAACCGTCCTGGGCAATGATCCCGGGAGTGAGTGCAAGCTCGGCGACCCGATGGGAGATGATGTTCAGATCCGCCGCAGCCTGAGCGTTCTTGGCGAACATCTGGAAGAAGCCCACATCGTCGACGCAGTGGTAGTCGTCGTGCCCCGCGTGCACGTTGAGGGTGGACTTGGTCATGGCTCGTGCGCCGACATTCAGGACGTAAGTCAGCCTCTTGCCCACCGCTGCATAGAGCGACTCGTGCATGTAGGCGATACCCTGGCCGGACGAGAAGTTCGCCGAACGCATGCCCGTCATGGACATGCCTGCCGTCACCGCCGCCGCGGCGTGCTCGCCTTCGGGCTCGATGAAGATCAAAGGACGCCCGGAGACGTTGATGTGTCCAGCCGCAGCGGCCTCGGCCCAGTATTCGCCCATCTGAGTCGAGGGCGTGATCGGGTAGGCCCCGGCCGCATCGCTCGATTCGCGCTCGCACATGATGACGGCGCTGTTGCCGTCCAATGCGGCCCGGGAACCGGGGTATTTGAAGTTGCCTCCCCCCTCTTTCCCGTGGCCCGCGTAGCGCGGACATCGAAACCACCTGTCGGGCGTTGGCCCTTGTGTCTAAGTCGGGGCGTCGCGGAGCGTGCCCTTACGAATGATCTTCTTGGCCGCCGGGCCCTTTACCGGCCCGGCCTTGGGATCGATCCAAACGATAGCCCCTGTGGGGCATCGTTCAATCGGAGCTTGCGTCTTATGGGGCCTGCTGTAGTCCACCACCGGAAGGTTCTTCTTCATGGTGATGAGCCCCGCGGGAGCGTCCATCTCGCAGCGGCCGCAGGTGGTGCAGGCCACCTCGCAGTCCTCCAAGATCTCGTCGCCGGCCTCCTGGGAGCTGCAGACGACCCACAGGCGATGGCTCTCCTTGTGTAACGAGAACAGGTCCTTGGGGCAGACCTCGACGCAGTCTCCGCAGGCGGTGCACTTCGCCTCGTCCACCACCGGCAGGTTGTGCGCGTTCATCTGAATGGCGTCGAAGTCGCAGGCCACATCGCAGTCGCCGAGACCCAGGCAGCCCCAAAAGCAGCCCTTGCCGCCGCCGGCTACCCGAGCCGCGGAGCGACAGGTTTGGTGACCGTCATACCTGGCGTGGTTGCGGGCCACGTTGGTGCCGCCCGCGCACGCCAACC
>JAFDAJ010000448.1:1565-2611 GCA_019313915.1 Deltaproteobacteria bacterium | reverse complement strand
CGAAAGGAACCATCACCTGAAGAAAGTATTTGACCTTCGCGCTCTTGAGCAGCGTGCCCAGGGTGTAGCCGGGGTTCCCGAAGATGGTGACCAGTACACCGCCAAACCCCCCTGGCCCTCCCTCCGGAACCAGCTTCTCGTAGTACCAGACGAACGTAGACTTGCCGTCACGAAAGTATGGCATCACGCCCATCTTCATGATGAGGAAGTAGCCGATACCGATCAGCACCAGCGCCAATCCGGCCCGGGGCCTGCTGCGCGACAATAAAAAGTAAGCGCCAAGGACGAAGACCGAGAGCGCGATGTCCTCGCGAACCGACAGACTCAAGAGCAGCGGGATGATGGCCCATCGATACTTGCCGATGTCGACCAAGTAGGCGAGCCAGAACACGAACCCGATTCCTAGCGGAGGGTAGTGAAAATCGTAGAGGTTGGCGCCGTGCAGAGGCGCGTAGAATACGAACATGGCCGCGATCGAGACCGCTTGATAGGGCCCTAGGCGATTGCGCGCGAAGAGGAAGAGCGGAATGACTGCGGCACCAATGAGAGTGGCTTGAATGATCAGCAGGGTTTCCGCGCGCGGTGCAATCGCATAGATCGGCACGAGCAAGTACGCGAAAAATGTTGCGTGGTGACCCAGATGCGTGCCCTCGGGACCAAAGATCGGCGAGGCTTTCAGCAACTCGCCTCGCATGGCGTTGAAGACGACGTTGTCTTCGATCCCCATATCGTACGCTGACGTCCCGAGGTTCCAGTGGTTGCGCAGGGTGAAGAACGAGAAATAAGACGCGTAGAAGAAGAACAACCCGATCACGAGGACCCAGGGGAGCCATGGCGACCATCGTTCGAGAGCGTCTGCGGCGCGACTTCGCATCGAAGCAACGGGCCCAGAGGTCGCGCTGAAGAGGGGGGGTTCGGCGAGCGAGCGATAGAACAACTTCTGCGCTGCAAAGGCGGTAATCGCGGCGATGACGAGGAACTGGATGTCGAGGCCTTTCCAAATCTGCCACCGAAACAGCATAGGAACGGCGATCGCTAAGCACAGC
>JAFDAJ010000448.1:0-1549 GCA_019313915.1 Deltaproteobacteria bacterium | reverse complement strand
ATTCGATCCTGCGCGCCGCATCGAAGGGCCGCGTTCGACGAGTCCACCAGTAGACCGCAACGGCCATCAGTGGGAGGGCTAGCCCGACGCCGCCGAACAGACCCAGCAGCTTGCGGGTGGCCGGCTCGATCTGGTTCGACCTGATGTAGGCGACCATCAGATCGCCGAACACCGGTTCCCAAACAGCGATGCCGCACGAAGCCCCTGCCCCGGGCAATAAAGCCGTCCCGCGAGCGAGCGACGACAGATACTCGCCGCCTGGCGGCGACACTACACGCTTTTCGGAAACGGCAGCTGCCAGTGCCGAGGTGCCCTCAGAGGGCTTCAACTCGTCTTCCACGCCGCCAGGGTAGTCACCTCGCGGGTCATGTCCAACTGGCGACCCCCGTCGCTCCCGAGGCTCCACTATCCCGGCTCGTACATCTAAGCAGCACGTTAGCTAGTTATTGAAAACGCCGAGATTCCCACAAGTTGCCGGTGGCGGAGGCGCAGCGTCGTAGAGCTCGACGTGGTTCGACAAGGCTTCGTAGACCAGCACGTGCTTGTCGGTCCGCACGCTGCGTGTGAAGAAGTTCTTTCGGCCGCTTAGAAGCTGGAAGATCGAGCAAAAAATCGGGCGGTTCGCGGACACTCGCTCGGGTGCGAGCGCCGGAATGAACAGGCTTTGGCCGTCAAGCGCAAAGCGATCCGATGGCAGGGACATTGCCTCGAGCAAGGTGGGAACAAGGTCTGTGAGCGCGACTCGATTCGAGATTCGCTGTGGCTCGAGGCCCGGTATTCGCACGATGAGCGGGACGTGGACCG
This sequence comes from Deltaproteobacteria bacterium, assembly GCA_019313915.1. Lineage (GTDB taxonomy): Bacteria > Myxococcota_A > Polyangia > Polyangiales > Houyiibacteriaceae > SG8-38. The sequence goes on along the minus strand of JAFDAJ010000448.1, from coordinate 745 downwards.
ACTCGACATAGCAAGTCAGGGAATGGATCGCGCCGCCGTGTTCTCCGAACTCTTCGCCATGGTCTGCGGTGAGGATCAGGATCGTGTCGTTCCACACGCCCGCCTGCTCCAGATACGACGTAAGGAATCGCAACATGTTGTCGAAGTTTGCGATGCAACGGTCATACGCGGCGACGTTCCGGGTGGGATCGGGGAACTCCGGCACCGACCTCCCCAGGTGCGCTCGGTAGGGGTGATGCACATCATCGAAATGGGCCATGACGAAGAAAGGTCGGCCGTCCCGCTGTGCGTCCTCCACCGCCGAGATGACATTCGAGATGATGTACTCTCCGCTCTTCCAGTCCGAACCCTCCGGCACCGAGAGAACCTGCTGAAAGTCTCGCTGCAGTCCCTTCAGATGCCGTACCACATAGCGGTTGATCGCGAGCGTGGTGTTGTACCCATGTTGGCTCAGGAGTTCGGGGAGCATCCATTCGCTTTCGAGCGTTTCCGGGTATCCGCCTTTCCATTGCATACTGCTCGGCCTACGACCGCTCAACATGCTGGGCATGCTCAACGCGGTGGTTGAAGATTGCGAGTACGCTCGGGTGAACAGCCATGCGTCGTTGGCAAGCTCGTCCAGATAGGGAGATGTCTTTTTCTTGTAGCCGTATGCGGTCAAATGGTCGGGGCGAAGCGAGTCGACGACGAGCACGAGCACGTTGAAGCGCTTCTTCTGCGAATCGAGAAGCTCACCGTAAAAGGG
>JAFDAJ010000231.1 GCA_019313915.1 Deltaproteobacteria bacterium | reverse complement strand
GCAGAGTCGCGTGAGCTGGCGCGCGCCGTCTTGCGGCTACTGGCACGTTCACTTGAGCGATAGTGACCCGCTTCCCACGTTCGCTTCGTGGCTTGCTATTTGTAGATGTCCTTCCGTTGGAACGTTGCTCAGCCGACCTCGACGGTTCCGTCTTCCTTGATGGAGACTGTATCACCGGATTTGACCGTATCGAGAAACTCATCCCCAAGCAGGTCGATCGTGATGACGCGGCGGTCATTCCAGACATCATCCATCAACAGTCCGGCAAACGAGACGGAGTCGATGTGCTGCGAGAACAACATCGCCTTGGGACCCACGCCCAAACTCCCCACGCCCATCAACGAGGCCCCGCCCAGAGAGGAGCCTACCGTCACCGTGGTACAGATGATCGCGCCGCTCAGTTCTTTCCCGTAAAAATCCTTGTTGTTTGGATCGGTGCAGGGAGCACTGTCCTTCCTGTTGGCAAACAGGTTCTCGAGGTAGGAGCCGCTCGTATTGAAAGGCTGTTTTGAAGCGAGCACCTCTCCCTCGAGCTTGCCGGGAAGCAGGGGACGCCCTTTGAATGTTTTCTTGGCCAATGGTTTCTCCAGCCGTTTTGTTTCTGTTGATTGTTTGGTTCGATTTCGGACGACCGGGCCCTACGCATCCTTGGGAATTTCACCCGTGCAGATTACTTCGAGAAGGTCATCGTCCTTGAGGTAGCGCACGCTGGGATAGTAGTTCCGCGTCTTGGGGGAATTCGTGACGCCGTAAATCCTCTCGGAGAAGCCTTTCATGCCCGCGTAACTCACCGCGCACATGTTGGTGAATTTCATTCCGGCCACCTTCATCTTGCCAACCAGCAGCGGCTCAGCTTCGACGAGATGGTCCCGCACCTTGTTCGAGCAGAACAGCAAGGTCGGGATGGCGGCGGTTTTCTGGCCTCTCTTCTCCACAGCCTCCGTCACCCTCTGTCCCCACGTGAGGATCTCGTTGTAGGTGTTGTGCGGACAGCCGATGAAACAGGCCGTCGGCTTCTTGGGACGCCCTTCCCATTCGACCGGGAAGGTGCCGAGAACCCGTGCCTGCTCGGCATCGTCGATCACGTAGGTCTGGTAGCCCTCAGCCAGCAGATCGCGCCCCTTCGCCCTGGCGTCAGGAGTGACATTCTCCACGTGGTAGAGGCCAACGGCACCGGCGGCAGCGGTGGCACTTCCCATCTTCTTCAGCAGGTGCATGTTCTCGTTGGTGACTTTGTCACCCAGGTATTTGTCAAGGCCCGTGATGAAGGGGACGCCGTCCACAACCTTGTAGCCGATGGCCGTGCCGATCACGCCCCAATCCGGCTCTTTGGAGGTCTTCACTTCCACGAGCCAGTTGGCCATGCGGCCCTCGTCCGTCATGAGTCCAAAGAGCGGCGCCTTGCCGAGAAGCCCACAGAGCAGTTCCATGCCGGCGGCGTTGCGGTTGGTCCGGATTCCGAGGGCGGAATTGCCGTAGTTGATCGCAGAGGACTCTGCCCAGGCCACATAGGTCCCCGGGGCTGGCTTGTTGCCGATCTCGTCCACGTAGCAAGCGCAGCTGTGGTAGTTCATGTCCGGTGCACCGAGTTGAGCATGAACCCAATCCAGATCCCGCTGCAGCCGGTAACCCTCGTAAATCAACTGCAAGTCCTGCGCGTTGTTGTTGACGTTGTAGACGTCGTAGCACCGCGGATTGACGGTGTAGGGTGCGTAGGTCTTCAGCCCGGCCGTGGCGCATTCCTGGAACAGCTTGATCATCGGCTCCATGTAGTCCGTGCCGGTGTACATGGAGCAGTGAGGTGCGCCGCCGAGATCGACCAGTTTTTCGGCTCCGAAGGCATTGCCATGGGCGACGACGATTTTCATGACCTTGGCCAGCTCCGGCCCCTTCTTGCCATCCATGATGTCCTGCTCCTCCTTGGTGAGAGGCATCTGGTAGGGCGCTTTCGGATCAGCCTGCTGGGCCTTGCTGCTGGTGTGGCTGAATCCCGGTTGTGGATTTCCGTCGGCGTCCTTGGCGGTCATGTCGGAAATACCGAGCTTCCCCGCGTAGGCGGGCATGGTTGCCGCTTCTTTTGCGCTCATTGCGTTACTCCCTTTTTCAAGCTCGAGGATGGTAGGTTTTTCAAGGAAGGCGAAATCGGCAGCAAGCGCTGCGCATTCGAGTTGGTTTCAGTCCACCGGATTGTCGATCCGGTGAAGTCCTGGTGTCTTGTCGCTGAAGTTCGCAACGTACAGGCCTGACTTCCCGGGAGTGACTGCGGCGATGGAGGTCACTCGGGTCTGGGAATGCTCCGTGTACCACAGAGCAGTCGAAGCATCCGGGCTCAGCAGCAGGAGACTCGTCACGGAAGGGAAGCTGATCAACTGAGGGTGCTTCATCAACATGGGCTTGACCCCAGGGTGGGCGTGAACCCACGGAATCTGGTTGCCGTGATTGGTGATAATTGTGAGCCAGATCCGGCCCTTCGAGTCTCTGCGCATCCCGTCCGCCAGTCCCGGAAGGTCTCGCCACAGCACCTCACTCTCCCCCGCCCGAGCACCGGCGAGGTGGACGCGATGGAGTTGGAACCGCGGATTGTCGGTGAGTAGGACCGATTCTTCGGGTTCGTTTCCGTTGCCCTCCATGAGAATGCCGTCGGTGAACGCGTACCCGTTTGCGACCAGCCCCACCGTCTTATCCTCCGAATCGTACATCCATAGGCGCCCAGTACGGCCGAGCATGATGATTGGCTTCAGGGCGGCGCTGCCGCCCATCGTCGCGCCTTCCGCCACGTATGACTCGGTGAAATAGATACGTTTGCCGTCCGCGCTGACGGCGGCGTCATTACAGACAGCGAGCAGCCTGCTATTCGACCGGTTGAGCGAGCCCACCTGGGCGCGCTTCTGTTTGGCTGTGGCGAACACGGTCGGCTTCGAGACGTCCGCCGAGTGAGGCACCCGCGTCACCAGGGGCGCGACCTCGAGGCTGGAGAGGTTCAACGTGTAGAGGCCAACCTGCTCGCCCTTAGGGTAGGTCCCGCCGCCGCGTCGCGAAATCGTGAGGATGACAGTGTCCTCGGTTCCGGGAAGCCGATGGATGCCGGCAGCCATCAGCGGAACGTCGACTAGACGCTTCGCTTTTCCAGACTTGAGGTCCACACGCCATATCCACCCGTCCCGCCCGGTAAGGTACGCAAGGCCCAGATGCTCGTGCAGCAGAACGTCGTCGTACCCCTCGATCTCCGGCGCGATGGTGTGAATGGTGTCGTAGATGAAGTCTCCATCTGTCTTTACGTCGAGAATGGACTGGGGAATGTCTCCGACAACGAACTTGGGTGGAATCCGCTGGGCCTTTTTTACGCCCTGGGCGGCGACCGGTTTCGGAGCGCTCGGCAACACACTCGGAGCACTGGACAACACGATCGAAGCCACGATCATCAACCCAGCGACCTTGAATGACGACGCGACTCGTTTCTTTTTCGACATTTCTCTTCTCCTTACGCGGCACCAAGACTCCATTTCAGTATCGCTTTAGAGCCCGCTCCATCCGCCACTCATGTTCAGGAACTGCGCCGTGTAGTAGTTGCACCCGCCATCGAGCAGAGCGGCGGCAAGGTGCGCCACTTCCTCGGGTTTGCCCAGGCGGCCCATGGGGATCGGCTTCATTGCCTGAGCCAGCGCTTCGGGGGTTGTCACGCCAAGGGAGTTCCTGTAGCCGGGATAGTCCAGGAACATGGTGCCCATGCCGTTGACGGTCACACCATGTTTCGCGACGTC
>JAFDAJ010000084.1 GCA_019313915.1 Deltaproteobacteria bacterium | reverse complement strand
AGAAGATCGACCGCCCGTGGCTCGATGCGAGCGACAAACGATTCATCGCAGGCGGCGTGTTGGGTTTGTTGGTTCTTTGCTCGGCGAGCGTTGCGGTCAACGGCATGGACGCCCACTCACAGTTCCTCACGAACACGCTGAAGCACGCCGAGACACCCCTCACCAACCACATGGGTCTCCCGACGGTCCTGTCCTATAAGCCCAGCCTGGTCGGTCGTTTCACGAAGGACTCGAGCCTCGCTGACCCTTGGGGGAAGTGGAAACAGGCGCGCAAGGAAACGAAGCACGACAGGCGTTGGCTTCACGGCCTCATCCTTCTCGGAATGTTCGTCTTGCTCGCACTTGCCGGCCGGCGACTCGCCCCATGGGCCGTGTTGGCCGGAAGCACGATTCTGATCGTCGGTTTCTTCGAGCTCACCTGTTACTACTACAGCTTCGTCGTGCTGATGGCCCCGCTTGCGATCGAGCGCCTACGCTATTCGGTCGCTCTGATTCTCATGGGGATAGGCGGGTTGATTCTGCAGTTCTTCATCGGCTGGTATGACGAGCAATACATATGGGAGACTGTCGTGGTGCTCCTAGGGCTGCTCTACATTCTGCTCGACGTGGTGCAACACCCGCTGCCAGAGTCCTCGCCTGCGTCCGCCGCCACCACATCCGCGTAGTTGCAAGGACCCCCGGGCGGCCTTACCCTCAGAGGGCAGGATGCCAGGTAACTCCTGGTGGGGGCGACCCCGAGGAAAGTGCCACAGAAAGCAAACCGCCTCGCCGTCGAAAGGCCGCGCGGCAAGGGTGAAAGGGTGAGGTAAGAGCTCACCGGGCTGGCGGTAACGTTGGTCGCACGGCAAACCCCATCTGAAGCAAGACGAAATAGGGAGGCGTTGAGGGTGGTCCCGCCCGAGTCTCTGGGTAGCGTCGCTCGAGGCCGATGGCGACATCGGTCCCAGAAGAATGATCACGACCCGCATTTCGGCGACGAGTGCGGGTTACAAAACTCGGCTTACGAACCCTCTAACCACGGCGCCTCGCTTTTGCGGGGCGCCGTGCTGTTTTATGTGGGTCCATCCGGTCACAACATTTGACCGAGCCGCATCCGGGGGCATACTCGTCCGCCATGCCCGTCTCTGATCGCTGGTTGGCTTTGACCTCTTGTGTTTTCTGTCTTTCGGCTGCGTGTAGCAGCAGCGGAGGAGACACGGGGGGCTCGGGCGGCGACGCCGGTGCGGGGGGCATGGGCGGTGCGGGCGGCGTGGCCGAAGACCCGTTCTACATTCCACCCGATCCACTTCCGTCCGACGTGCCAGGTACGCTGATCCGCGCCGAGGAACTCGATCCGTTTTCCGAGGGCACTCAGGCATGGAAGGTGCTGTACGTGTCGACCGCGGTTGACGGCACGCCGATCGCGGTGTCCGGAATGGTTGCGGCCCCTGCGGGGCCAGCACCTGAAGGCGGGTATGACGTCGTGACGTGGTCACACGGCACCAAGGGCGTCTCGGATCCCTGTGCGCCTTCCAAAGGCTACCGCAGCGGCTTCCACGACTTCTTCGACATCGCACCCGAGCTCGTTGCCGCAGGCTATGTCGGAGTCTCGACCGACAATGAAGGCCTCGGAACCCCGGGCATTCACCCCTACCTAGTCGGTCCGAGCGAAGGCCGAGGCGCGCTCGACATCATCAGAGCCGCACAGCAGATCGAAGAGGCGGGCGCTGGAAGCAGGGTTGTCATCTGGGGCCGCTCACAAGGCGGGCACGGGGCGCTGTTCGCCGGAGAGATTGCTCCGACCTGGGCCCCCGAGCTCGAGGTGGTCGGTGTCATTAGCGCCGCGCCTGCGAGCCAGTTCCGTGGGATCATCACCTCCGGTGTCGTTCTACCCGGGGCTCGAGGATTCATCTGGCAGCTCACCGTCGGGTTTGAAGCTTCGTACGCCGAGCTGTCGGTCGGCGATGTGTACACCCCCGAAGCTCTGAGTGCGATCGAAACGCTCCTCAACGAGGACGCGTGCGGCTCCGAGTTCGGCGAAGTCGCCGCTGGCTTTGAAGGTGCCGGCTTCGCGACCAGCCCGCTCGACCTAGACGATTGGGTCGTGCGTCTCGACGAGAACTCGCCTGGAAACGTGCTCACCGAGGTTCCCATCCTGTTGATCCAGGGCCAGGACGACATGGTCGTGCCCATCTTGTTGACGAACGCTCTCGTAGGCCACCTTTGCGAAATCGGAGACGAAGTCGATTATCAGGTCTTCGAGGGGTACGGGCACAACGACTCCACGCAGAAGAACATGCCGCTGATGCTCGAGTGGACCGCTGCTCGCTTCGCAGGGGAGCCTGCGGCTACGACGTGCGTCGAGTAGGCTCGAGCACGATTCCCCGCTCTCTGGCGCGTTCGAGGGCTTCGGCGCGAGGTTGCTGGTAGTGCACCGAGCCGATGTAGGCGAAGAGGCGTTCGCTGGCGGGAATGACGATGTCTTCGGGAATCCATTCGACGGGCTCTCCGTCGGACCAGCACACTTCTGCGCGTTCCATTTTCCATGCGGCCTCGGATAGGTCGAGCGGCGCGAGCACTTCTCGGATCGCTTCGAAGCGTCCCTGTATCTCCGGGTCGAGGAAAAACGACTGACCGCCACCAATGAAAGCGATGTGGTAGCGCGACGGATGGTGGGCCAAACCGTCGAGATCGAGACGCTGTGCGCCTTGGAAGAGCATGTGCATGACCTTCTCACCGATGCCGAGGCCTGGGTGATCCTGCCCCGGCCACTGTGGGTGGCGTAGGGAAAACGTCTCGGTAGGGTTCTGGAGCATCATCCACTCGATGTAGAGCAAGCGGATGTCGTCGGGTGGGTCGAGTCCTTCGGGAGCGGGGCGTGTCAGGCGCCGAAGGACTTGGTCGACCAGCAAGTGCTCTTCGCCATCCTTCTTCGCGCGCAGCGTGAGGTGTTGTCGGTCCGGATCGCTAGGATCGACCGCCAACTCCAAATCGGTGAACCCGAGGTCTCGGACCTCGTCCGCTACCCCGTACTGCTCCAGCGCGAACTCGATGCCGTGCCGAGAGTAGTAGTCTAGCAACCGCATCGATTTGTATCGCGGGCCGGTCAGGTCTCCCATGAGGTCAGCTTCCGTCAACACCCACTCCCCGCTCGGGCGCTGAAGCTCTTGCGGATCGAGTTCTTGTGCGATTTGCGCATACTGCTCGTAAACGCTCGTTCTGGGCTCCCCGGAGACTCGAGCTTCGTCGGTCAACAGCCAACGGATGAAGTCTGTCGATGAGCGCCAGGCGTCATCGCTGTAGCCGCCACCGAGCGTGATGACTACCGGGCACCGATGCTTGCGCGCCAACTCGATGACGAAGCAATCGCGCTCGAGCACGCCTTCACGCGTGAGCATGAACTCACCGAGGCGGTCTCCCCTTAGAACATCGTTGCCCGCGATGTAGAAGATCAAGCCAGGGTCGATCGCTTCGAGCGATGCGGGTAGCGTTTCTCGAAGCTCGCCCAAGTACGCCTCGTCATCCGTCTTTGAGGGAAGGAGAACCTGTGTGTCCGCGGCGGCCTCGACGTGGCTCCAGACCGATCCGTGAATCGAATAAGTGAAAACAGTCCCGTCGTTCTCGAACGTGACGATGTTGCCGTTGCCCTGATGGTAATCCAAGTCGACAATCGCGATGGGGGCGTCGAAGCCGTCGGCCCGCAAGGCCGCGATCGCGACGGCGATGTCATTGTAGACGCAGAAGCCAGCGCCGGCCTCGGGCTCCGCGTGGTGAAATCCGCCCCCGATGTTGAAGCCGATGCGGCGTTGACCTCCGAGTACCCAGCGTGCGGCTTCGACCGTGCCCCCCACTTGCCGACGCTGCGCGATCAACAGTGGGTCGACATCGACGTCATGCGCCTCGAGACCGAAGATGCGACCGAGGTATTCCGGGCGTGCCGTCTTGTCGAGATAGGTGTCCGCATGCACTTTCGCCAGGTCAGCAATCGTGATTAGCGGCGCGGGCCGCACCTGCTTGGGGCGAAGGAGCCCCTCTGCGCCGAGAGAGCCGAGGATCTTCTCGCCGCGAGCGACCTCGATTCCAGGCACGCGCGCGCTCTCGATGAGCGCCTCGGCCTTGTACTGCGGGTGGTACCAGAGGCCGACCTCGTCCGTCAGCCGGCGATGCGCCCTCCGTCGTTGGAGCCAAGTGGCCATGGCTTCTACACCGAGATCGAGCCCTTGCGGAAGTCCGTGCCGGCGATGTGTACGTTGATCACCACCGGCTTGCCCGAGGCGGCTAGCGCCTTTGCTTCGTCCAAGGTGGCGTCGATCTTGGACGGGTCGTCGAGGAGAAGCCCCACTGCGCCGTAGCCTTGCCCAACTTCGTGATAGGCGGTTCGCTTCAGCACCGTGCCGACGTCGGTGCCGAGCATGGGGACCTGCTCCCGCGCGATCTGTGACCAAGCGCCGTCGGTCCCGATTACCGCAATGGGCGCAAGCCCGTGCCGAATGCAGGTGTCCATTTCTGCCAAGCTATAGGCACAAGATCCGTCGCCGTAGATCAACCAAACCTCCTTGCCAGGTCGCACCAACGACGCCCCAACGGCGAAGCCCCCTCCGACGCCCAACGTGCCGAAAACGCCCGGGTCGAGCCACGACAGAGGCTGTCGCGGACGCAGGATGTACGACGCTGTCGCGACGAAATCCCCGCCGTCGACGACCAGCACCGCGTCGTCGGACATCTTCTCTTCGATGCGCTGAAACAGCTGCAGCGGGTTGACGAGATCGGTCGGCGCCTTGGCCTGTTCGTTGATCTCTTCGTCACGCTCGAGCTCGCGCGTTCGAAGGGTATCGAACCAATCGCTCCAAGGCCCAAGCCCGCCGTTCACCGCCGCTGCAAGCTGTCGCAAGAACTCGCCCGAGTGCATGTGGACCGGAATCTCGGGGCGCCGATTCTTTCGCATTTCGCTCGAGCTGAGGTTTGCCGCAACGAGCGTCGCCCGGCTTGAAATACTTCGACCGTAGCCCAGACGGAAATCGAAAGGGAAGCCCGCGACGATGACCACGTCGGCTTCTTTGAGCGCGGCGGTTCGTTTATGACGAAACTGAATGTCGCTGGCCCGGCCGAGTAAACCTCGCGCCATGCCACCAAGCCAAGTCGGAACCCCCAACGCCTGCACCGCGTCTGCGATAGGGCCAGCATTGCGGCAGTTGACCAACGCCTGACTTCCGATGACGAGCGCCGGCCGCTTGGCGGTGCGGAGCAGCGACGCGACTTTGTCGACGTGGGGGGTCTTGGTGCTTGGCTTGGGTGGGAGGGATTCGCGAAGAGGTGGGACGATGCTCACGTGGGGCTGGTGGAACTGCCGGTACAAATGACCGCGCATGTACAGCTCGAGAGCCTTGGAGCCGAGGTTCTTGCCGTCCTTGACCCCGCTCTCCTTCATGAACATCTCTCGGACCATCTCTTCGGGGTAGAGCACGTCGATCGGAACCTCGATGAAGACGGGTCCGGGGACCCCATCTTGTGCGAGGTCCAACGCCCTTTCGACCGTCGGCTGGATGCTGTTGAGCTTCTTGATCGCGACCGCCCATTTTGTGATCGACTCCATCACGGAAATCTGGTCGATGTCCTGCAGTGCGCCGCGGCCCTTGAGAGCAACGTTGCCGCCGCTCCACCGAAGATCAGCAGCGGAGACTGGGCCATCTGTGCGTTCTTCACGGCGGTAATGGTGTTCGTCACGCCCGGACCGGCGGTGACCGCCGCGACGCCGGGGACCCCGGTCATGCGCGCGACCGCGTCTGCGGCAAAGACGGCGCTGACCTCGTCGCGCACATCGACGATCTTGATGCCATTGGCCTGTGCGCCAACGAGAATGGGAGAGATGTGCCCGCCACACAGCGTGAACAATTGTTTCACGCCGCGAGAGGCGAGGACCCGTCCGATGATCGCGCCGCCGTCGTCTGCCATTACTTGCTCCCAACTCCGTCGAGCACGTGTCGCTCGAGCACGAAACACGTAAACGTACCTTCGAAAACTTTTTCGGAATTCACCGTCGCCTCGACGCGGACCTCGTGCTTCCCGCCCCCTGCATCCACCGTCTGCGCGTTGGCGACTAGGCGGTCGCCCCGACGAACCGGCTTCAGGAACCGGGTCTGCGCCGCCCCGAGGACCACGTTCGGGTCGTTGACCGCCAGCATCGCTGCGTAGTCTGCGAGGCCAAAAACGAATCCGCCGTGAACCAGCCCCTGCGCGTCGACGACCATCGAGTCGACGGCGTCGAGGGCCACCCGCGCCGACCCCTGGCCCAGCTCCACGGGAGTGCCGCATAAGTGGGGATCTGCTTGGAGGTGGGTCCTGGGCTCCATGGGCGGGCACGATTACACGACCCGGAGGTGTAGAAAAGCAGGCTCCGGCCTCATGGTGGCCTTTATCGCTTGCCGTCTGGGCATTCGAGTGTCTAATAGATGACCCAATTACGGTGAGACGGAGGGTCATGTGAACGAGCTTGCGCGTTACCTCATGGAAAACGCTTACATTGACTTCCAGGGCGGAATCACGATCGAGGAAGTCCGGAAATTCTTGCGCGACGAAGACAGTCGCGAGTCTAGGGCCCTCCTGTCCAGGCTGATCGAGGATAACGGAATGGATGACCTGATGGTAACCATTGCCGATTGTCTGAAGGAATACATGCGAACCGGAATCAATGAGGACATCGTTCGGGCTCAGCTCACGAGCTACAGCGATTCCTAGCCCCACGGCATCGCTCCAGAATCTCTGCTAGGATCGGCTTCCTCATGCGCTGGATGGCACTGTGCATTTCCTTGGCTTTCGTGTTGTTCGCTTGTGAGCGTTCAACCGAGGCCGATAGCGGCCCCAAGCGGGACTCGCCGACGATTAAGCCGGCTCCCGGGGCCTCCAAGGAACCGATTCGGAGCTTGCCGCAAGTGGACACGAGCGCGCTCGACGAGTTCGCCGAGGGCATCTGGATCGACATGGTCAACGAGTTCCTGTCGCCGTGTGGCGAGCCCGTGAGCGTGGCCCGGTGCATCGCCGAGGCCAGGAAGTGCAAGCGCTGCGTGCCCGCTGCCCGGTACGTCGCTCGGCTGGTCGACGACGGTTACTCGCGCGACGAGCTCCGCGACATCTACCGAGTCCGATATGGCGACGACACCAAGGTTGAAAAGCTCACGGCTCACGATTCGCCGCTGCGGGGCTCGCCAATGGCGCAGGTCACCCTGTACGAGTTCAGCGACTTCCAGTGCCCTCACTGTAAGCTGGCTGTGCCGTACCTGAAGAAGATCGTCGAGGAATCGAACGGCAAGGTGAAGTTGGTCTTCAAGCAATACCCACTGCCCGGGCATCCCAAGGCGCGGGATGCTTCGAAGGCTGCCATTGCTGCAGACAGGCAGGGGAAGTTCTGGGAGATGCACGATCTGCTCTTCAAGAACCAAGACGACCTACAGAGGGCCAACTTGGACGACTACGCGAAACAGATCGGGCTCGACATGAAGCGGTTCAAGGTCGACATGCAGTCCAAAGAGACCGAAAAGAAGATCGAGGCAGACCTCGCCGAGGGGCATGCGGTGGGCGTCGACTCGACCCCCTCGATCTATGTGAACGATCGCCGCTACATCTTCCCACCCGATCAATTGGGCGCTTATGTACGTGAAGAGCTCGACCAGTGAGTCGCAACCGGTGCGGCGTCCGCGTCGACGCCGGATGAAGTCATTGCTCAGCGGGCTTGCGCTGGTCATGGCCGTAGCGTCGACTGCCAGCGCGCTCGCTCCCGGCGATGCCCCGCCCACGATCGACATGCCCGACCAAGCTGGGAAGAAAGTCGACTTGAACGCGCTCAAAGGCAAGGTCGTGCTGATCGATTTCTGGGCCTCGTGGTGCGGCCCGTGCAAGCAGGAGATGCCGGTGCTCGAGGAGCTGCACCAGAAGTACGCCAAGCAGGGATTGGTGATCATCGGGGTCAACATCGACAACAACCCAAAGAAGATGAACAACTTCTTGAGGGGCGCGCCTGCGACCTTTCGCATCGTCCACGACCGCAAGCTCGTCATCGCCGTCAAGTACGCGCCCAAGACGATGCCGTCATCCTACTTCATCGGAAGAGACGGCAAGATTCGCTACGTACACGAAGGCTTCAAGAAGAAAGACGCGGCTGACCTCGAACAGCGAATCAAGACCCTCCTAGCCGAGACAACTAAGACCGACTGAAAGATCGGGGCCCGGCGGAGCCCGACACGGGGACCCCCGATCGCGAGCACGGCTGTCGCGTGCCGTTCTCCGGTCGTGCGTTTGATCAGCGCTGGACTGCTGCCGTCTTCGGTAGCGACGCGCCTCTTGCTACGAAGGCGCTCAGCTGCTGGGTGACGTAGTCGACTACTTCGCAGTCGGATTCGGTGAACATGTCGCGGGTTACGCCGTTGGCTAGTTGGAGGACGCCGAATAGGCGGCCTCGGTGAACTAGGGGGCGGTAGAGGAGGGCTCGGACGTCGAGGCCAGGGACGCCGTCGACGCGTTCGTCGTAGCGGGGATCGGCCGCGGCGTCGGCGAGTACTAGGACCGCGTGCTCGGTGAGGCCGCTGGCTGCGGCGAGGAGGCCGGCCGAGGAGGGGAGCGCTCTGCCTTGTCGCTCCCTTGCACCGGCGCCACGCGCCGCGACGAGTCGGAACTCATCGGTGTTGATGTCGAGCAGGAATGCTGCGGTCGCCTCGCAGGGCACCAGCTCTTCGAGGAGGTGTACCGCGAACTCCAGAGCTTCGGCACGGTTCTTCAGGAACAACAAATCGTGGCAGGCTTCGAACGCGGCCCCGAGCCGGTCCTCCGTCGGAGGCGGCGGCACGCTACTGACTCTCGGAGCTTCGGAGTGTCGTGTCTCGTCTTCCAACGGGAACTCGATGTCGATGCTCTTGTTCCAGTCCTTCCACTCGATGCGGACGACCGGTGAATGGTCTGGAGTGCGCTTCCAGATGTGATCGAACAACTCGATCCGGATGAACTTTGCGCCCCGCTCCTTCTGGATTTCTTCCTGCACGCGCCGCAGCAGCTTGGTGGCGAGTTTTTCACCGGTCCCAGCCTGAAGAGGGACCGGTACCGCGTACATGCGCTCGCGGAAATGAATCGGGCTTGAACTGGTGGGCTTCTCGTCTCGCGAGGCCAACAAGATCAGCTTGTTTTCTACAGTGGCAGGGGGCGGGCTAGTTGGCCGCGGTGCGCTCGAGCGGCCCTGTCGGGCAGGTTCGGGCGCCGGTGGGGGAGTACTTTGTGCAGGCCGGCCGTTGGTCGGTGCTGCCGGGGTCGGTGCTGCCGCCACTGAGGCTAGCACCGGTGGCACACTCGCCACCGGGTTCTTGGCTGCGGGCGGCGACGCAGGCGCCTCGGCGGGGACGAGCTGGTAGCGCCGGCGTTCCCGCCCATCTTGGATGGTGACAGTCCCGTTGGGGTTCACGTTGCAGCTCGCGCCGGCCGGCACGCCGCCCGACTCGCCGATCTTGGCGCGCCCCGCCTGCAGAGCAGCAGGCCAGGTCGCCGCCTGGATGGTCCCCAAGAACAGCGGGTCCGACGCGCCGAGTCGACTGATTTCGACTTTCCAATACTTCGTAGCCACGTGGTCCCGCTTATGCGCCCCGCTATGATAACCGGGATCCACAGGGAAGTCCCATCCCCGGCTGGCACCGCTCTGTCCCTCGTTGTAAAAAACGGCCGTGTGGATTCTGGTGATTGGCCGCGAGGGCCTCGAAGATCGTGAGGGAAGCGCCGTTGCGTGCCTTCACGAGCTCGGCTGCGACGTCCAGACTGCCAACCTTTGGGATCGGTTGGACACCGAGGACCTCGTCAGCAATCCCCCGGCCGCGGTGCTGATCGAGGCGGGGGACGAGGCCGACGCCGGACGGGCTGCCCTGGTCCGAGTCCGTGCGGTCGAGCCCCTCCAAGAGGTGCCCGTCCTGATCGGGGTCACGCTCAGCGCGCTTGCACGCCTCGATGCAGGCGACGGCTTCGATGATTTCGCCCTGATGCCCTACGTGCCGGCAGAGCTCTACATGCGGATTCGGCGCATCGAATGGAGCCGGAGTGAGTTCGCTCAGCAGGAGCGAATCAAGATGGGGCCGCTGTGCATCGACCTCGCCGCCCACGAGGTCACCATCGACGGTCGGCCTCGGCAGCTCACCCATCAGGAGTTCGCGCTTCTCAGCTTCCTTTGTCAGAACCGCGGCCGGGTGTTTTCTCGGCGGCAGCTCCTCGAGCGGGTCTGGGGCGTCGACTATTACGGAAGTAGCCGTACCGTCGATATCCACGTGCGGCGTCTTCGAATGAAGCTCGGCCACTCCGTGAACAACCTCGAGACGGTGCGTGGTGTTGGCTACAAGATGAAGGAACCCTGATGCTTCCACCGCTCGCGATTTCAACAGGTGATCCGGCGGGCGTCGGCCCTGTAGTGACGGCGGCGGCGTTGGCTGGGTGTTTGGGCTCCGATCGCGCGATGGTCTACGGCGACGCCGCGTGGATGGAGCGCGCGCTGCGCCGATATGGCTTCGAAGCGATCAAGCGAATCGACAGCGCTGCGGCCGGGAGCTTGGACGCGGGAGAGGTCGGGCTCGTGCACGTCGCGGATTGGCCGCTCACGATGGTTCAGGCGAGGGCGCCCACCATTGACGGAGGCGGTGTGCAGCGTGATGCGCTCGAGGCCGCCTGCGATGCCGCAATCGCGGGCACCGCGCGCGCCATCGTTACCGGGCCGGTCAGCAAGGAGGCCGTGGCCTTGTCGGGTGTGTCGTTTCGCGGCCAAACCGAGCACCTTGCGAGGCGCGCAGGCGTGCATGTCGAGAACGTGACGATGATGTTCCTCGGGCCTCGCCTCAAGGTTGCGCTCGTCGCGACGCACTGGGCGATCAAACAGGTGCCGTCGACAGTCACGCGTGAACACATTGAACGAACCGTTCGGCATTTAACGGATGCGCTGTCGCGATGGCTGCCTGAAGTGAAGCCGCTTCAGATTCAAGTCACCGGCCTCAACCCGCACGCGGGGGAGGGCGGGCTGCTCGGTACCGAGGAGGAGACTACGATCGGTCCCACGATCGACGCGCTTCGGGAAGCAGCGCCGTACTCGAGCGGTGAGGTGGAGCTCCTCGGCCCCACTCCGGCGGAGGCGGCGTTCCGCTACGCGGCGGACGGTCGTGCGCATGGGGTCGTGGCGATGTTTCACGATCAGGCCACCATTCCGTCCAAGATTCTCGACTGGGGCGAGGCTGTGAACGTGACGTGGGGTTTGCCGTTCGTCCGCACAAGCGTCGATCATGGTGTCGCCTATGACGCGGCTGCGGCCGGCACGGCCTCCGAAAGCGGCATGATTGCCGCGATCCGCGCTGCCCAACGCCTGACCGGCGGGACGAAGGAATGACGGCAGACATCGTCATTCGAGGAGCCCGCGAACACAACTTGAAGAACGTGACAGTGAGCCTCC
Organism: Deltaproteobacteria bacterium; assembly: GCA_019313915.1. GTDB lineage: Bacteria > Myxococcota_A > Polyangia > Polyangiales > Houyiibacteriaceae > SG8-38. The sequence goes on along the minus strand of JAFDAJ010000084.1, from coordinate 12,621 downwards.
CGAGGGGGCGGATGACCGTCGTCACCGGGCCGAGCGGGAGCGGCAAGTCGAGCTTGGTGTTCGACACGCTATACGCCGAAGGCCAGCGACGGTACGTCGAGTCGCTGAGCGGCCACGCCCGTCGCATTCTCACCAAGCTCCGGCGTCCAGACGTGGACGTCATCGAAGGCCTTTGCCCTGCGATCGCAGTGCGAGAGCATGCCCCTTCGCGCAACCCACGTTCGACCGTGGGTACGCTGACCGAGCTCAACGACTACATGCGGGTGCTCTTTTCGACCGTCGGGGAAGTACATTGCCCGGTGTGCGGCGAGCGGCTGATGGCGCACTCCGTCGCGCAGGTGGTGCGAGAGGCATCGCGTCTCCCGGAAGGCATGCGGTTCTCGGTCTTGGCGCCACTCGTGCATGCGGGCGCAAACATTCCCAAGGGGCTCGTGGCCGACTTGCGCGGCAAGGGCTTCGTTCGGTTGCGCGTGGACGATGCAGCGCTCGACCTCGAAGATCTCGGGACGCTGCCCGCCGGAGCGTCAGTTGACGTCGTGATCGATCGGCTATCGGTTCGAGAGGGGATCGGATCGCGCCTTGCGGAAGCCGTAGAGCTTGCGTACCAGTTGGGTGACGGCGTCGTCGAGCTTCGTGAGCAGGACGGCGCGCGGCATCGCTTCTCCGAAGGCTATGCGTGCTTCGATGGGCACGCTTCGATTCCGAAGGTCAGCCCGCAGCTGTTTTCGTTCAATACGCCGCTCGGAGCTTGCCCCACGTGCGACGGACTCGGGCGAACGCGCCGGTTTACGGACGAGCTCGTGGTCACCGACCCGAGCCTCACCGTGCGGCGAGGCGCCGTGACCGCTTGGGGGAAGCCGAACCTCGCTTACTACCGATCGATGTTGGAGAAGATTGGCGCCGCCGGGGTGGACTTGGATTCGCCCTTCGGGAAGCTTTCCCCGAAACAGCGACGCGTTGCGCTCGAAGGCGGCGGAGGATTCGAGGGCATCGTGCCGGGGCTCGAGCGGCGCGCCCAGGAATATGCGCGCCGCAAGCTCGCCGAGGGCGGGGACGAAGAACGCGTGCTCGAATTCCTCGACGAGGAGCTTGGGCAGTTTGCGCGAATGGAGTCTTGTCCCGATTGCGGTGGTTCGCGTTTGAATGAAAACGCGCGCTCAGTTCGCATTGACGGCCGGGCGATAAGCGAGGTGAGCACGCTCGATGTGAGCGCCCTCAGAGAGTGGCTCGAAGGGGTTCGGGTTTCGGAGCAACGCGAAACAGCGTTGCGACCGCTGCTTCAGTCGATTGACGATCGTCTTGCGTTTCTTCAGCGCGTGGGTCTCGGGTATCTGAGTCTGGACCGCAGCGCCGGGACCATGTCCGCGGGGGAGGCGCAGCGGGTCCACCTTGCAACCCAACTGGGTGCGCGCTTGTCCGGCGTTCTCTACGTCCTCGACGAGCCGACGGCCGGTCTGCATCCGGCCGACGCAACGCGATTGCTAACCACCCTCAATGAGCTTCGCGACCTCGGCAACACCCTGGCGGTCGTCGAGCACGACGAGCAGACGATGCGCGCGGCCGACCACCTGGTCGAGATGGGACCAGGGGCCGGCGAGCATGGAGGCGAGGTGGTCGCCGAAGGCAATGTCGAAGCGCTCATGGCGAACGGGGAGTCACTGACTGGCGCGTATCTATCGGGGCGTCGAAGCGTGGCTACGCCGGCGCAGCGCCGCGCAAGGTCGGGCTCTCTCGGCGTGCACGTTGCGGAGCTTCATAACCTGAGCGACGTCCGTGCTGAGTTTCCGCTGCGTTCATTGTGCTGCGTGACGGGCGTGAGCGGGAGCGGCAAGAGCTCGCTGGTCGTCGATGCGCTCCTTCCGGCGGTTCGGGCCAGCCTCGGGCTGAGCGCCGAGGTGCCTCCGGGGGTGACGGTTGATGGGGGGCAGGGCCTCGGCCGAGTGTCGTTCGTGGACGCCACGCCGATCGGACGGAGCCCGCGTTCCAACCCCGCTACGTATCTCGGGTTGCTCGGCCCCCTGCGAGAGCTCTTCGCCGGGCTGCCCGAGGCCCGAGCGCGGGGTTACCGTGCCGGTCGCTTCAGCTTCAACGTCAAAGGCGGGCGATGCGAGGCATGCAAAGGCGAGGGCGTTCAGCGCATCGCCATGCAGCTACTGCCCGACGCGGAGGTCGAATGCGAGGTCTGTGGCGGCCGCCGGTACAACGACGAGACCCTTCAGATCCGATATCGCGGGTTGAACATCGCAGAGGTCCTGGCGCTTCCCGTCGAAGAGGCCCACGCACTATTCGAAGCCGTGCCGGCCGTCCGCGTTCGCCTCGACGCCTTGCGACGCGTAGGCCTCGGCTACCTCGCCCTCGGTCGTCGTTCGACGACACTGAGCAGCGGCGAAGCACAACGCGTCAAGCTCGCACGCGACCTGGCGCAACCCGCGCGCAAACCGACGCTCTACATCTTCGACGAGCCCACCCGCGGCTTGCACTTCGTGGACGTCGAGCAACTGGTGGCCATCTTTCACCAGCTGGTAGACGACGGACACACCGTCATCGCAGTCGAGCATCAACTCGATATGATCCGAAACGCGGACTACGTGATCGACCTGGGCCCGGGATCGGGCCCGGACGGGGGGAAGGTGGTTGCAGCAGGGACGCCGGAAGAGGTGCGGGGGAGCGGGTCGGTGACGGGGGGCTACATCTAGCAGTGCCAGTGCCAGTGCCAGCGTCAGTGCCAGCGTCAGTGCCAGTGTCAGCCGCTTGCGTTTAGCGATCGGCTAAACGCATCTCCGACCGTCACACACGCTTGCCGCACTTCGAGCTCTCCGCCGACCAAGATCGCTAGCGGATTCACCTCTACGGCCTCAATCTCTGCGCGCCACTGGTGAACAAAAGCCGCCAACCGCATCAGCACGTCGCCGATGGCGCTCACCGCCTGGCTTCGCTCAGGGGTCGTGCCCTGGAGAAGCAGCGAGCTGCCGCGCAGCCGGAGCAAGACCCGTTCGAGAGCCTTCGCGGTCGCTGGGAGCACGGTCTGGGTCATATCTCTCGATGCACGCCCGTGCGGATCGGCGAAACCAATTTCGGCCAAGATGGGGCCCGCTGCGAGGGGCTCCATGCGGACGCGCAGCAGGGTTCGTGCCATCGTCGATGCGCTCACGGTGACCCCGAGCAGGCGTGCGTTGGCGGAGCGGTTTTTGGCCACCGCCATGATCTGACGAAATGCATCACGGGCTTGGCCTGCGGAGAAGACCTCCGCGGCCAGGTCCGGGTGGTCCCACAACCTGAGATCGGGTGACGCCAGAGCGACACGTACGGGGAAACCAATTCGTGCTGCTTCGGAGGCCGCGCGCGACGGTGTGGCGCATAGCTCCTCGATCGGAAGGGGCACGTCGTAGGGGTGGAGCGCGGCTTTGCTGGCGGGATCCGACAGTGCTCGCTTGGGCCCTAGGATCACCTCGAGGACCGCGTCGGCTTCGACCCCTTGGACCACGGGGACTTTGGGACGCGAGGCGTCTTGCGATGCGCGCATCGCCCGCAAGGCGGCTGCGACGTCGCGAGGGGAGCCGATCGGTTTGCTCTTGGTGCCGTCCCCCTCGTGGGCGATCAGGCCGTCATCGATCCGGATGAACTGGCCGTCACTCCGATGGCTCACGCTATCGCCCAGCCGCACCCGGTCGACTGCCGGAAGCTCCTTGGTCGTCGCCGCCCATGGTCGCTCGGTTGCGAGCTCCAGCAGCGCCGCCACTGCCGCCAGGGGGCCGGTCTCGTGGACCGCCGGCAGACCCAGGTCATGCAACAGCCCCAGGGGCTGCGGGCCGACTACCGCGACCGGGATCTTCCGCTTCTGGGCACGCATCGCCTCGGACAGCCGAACAACGGCATCCGCAGTGAGGGGCTCCTCGACTGCAAGCCCCGCCAGAGCGCCCTGGCTCAGAGCTTCGATAGCCCGGTCCCAGGGGCGTTCGTGCACCTCCGGTTCCACGGACAAACCAATCCGCTCGGCGTCGCGCGCCACATCGACCGCCAGCTCCGGGCAGTCACAGAAAATGCTCCACGCCTTCGGCATTGCCGTGAGTGAAGGATACCCCCGGCGGGCCTCCTCGCCCACTTCCTCGAATCCGGACCCTTACCGGAATTGTCGTGTGTGCTCCTACATGTCGATCCCAAACATCGGATCAGCTCTAGCTTTACGTCGACACGAGCTTGACGCCCTGAACCGCGCGGTGATAATCCGGGCTCGGTCGCTGTAACCCCTCTTATCAAAAGGGGGAATCAGCCGATGGGGGTCATTCTGAGGAGAGTCGCGACATGCGCCTAAAGCTGATTGTCGGCAACCTCGTCATCGTTCTGCTGGTGGGGTTGGGGTCGTATCTGGTGGTGCGCACCCAGATCCGGGCCGAGCTTTCGACGCAGCTCGAAGACAGTATCGGGGACGATTCTGTGCTTTTCGCAAGGTCGTGGCGCGCCAGCGGCGCCCGTCTGGCGGAGGGGGTTTCGAGCCGCGCGGCCGGCAATTCCGCGCGGAACGTATTCAAGGCATCAGGCGAAGCCAGGCGCCGGGGCAGGGCGTTCGAGGCGGCGCAGGGTGTCTCCAAGTGGTTCCAGAACCCGGCTCGGGGGCGCCGCGAGCGGCCGCACATCGTGATGGTGATCGATGAGACCGGCCGTGTCATCGCGCGCGATACCGACCGCAACCGAATGTTTGCTCAGCCGCTTCTCAATAAGATTCCTGTTCTTCGATCCGTTCTCCAGACCGGCGCACCCCGATACGGCGTTTGGCATCACGAGAGCAAGCTCCTGCAAATCGGTGTGGCGGCTGTGCGCAACGATCAAGGCGGCGTCGTCGGCGCGCTGCTCGTCGGATACGACTTGTCCAATGGCTTCGCCAAGCAGGAAGCCGCGCTCATCGGACACGACCTGCTGTTCATCATGGCCGAGCGAATCTACAGCACCTCGACGCACGTCGAGCTCCGTGATGCGCTTCAAGGAGCTCTCTACTCATCGCCGCTCGATAACGGTACCAACGCTGCGCTCCAGGGAAAGCCGACGCTGCCGTGGACCTCGACCCTCGCCGGTGACGACTATGTCGGGGTGACGGCCGCGCTACCGATGGCGCGTGGCGTCGACGCTGGGTACGTCGTGTTGGCCCATCTCGGCAAGCACACCGCGCTTGCGGGCGTAGCCACCATGATCCTGTGGCTCACGTTGCTGGGGCTCGTCGGCGTGGTGATTTACGGGTTGATCATCTCCAACAACATCATGGAGCCGATCGAACAAATGGAAGACGACATTCTCGCGGTAATCAATGGTCGAGGCGATGTTCGTCTGGAGGTGGAGACTGCCGAGCTCGGGGGCCTGTCGTATCGGGTCAATCAGCTCATCAATCTGCTCACCGGCGTCGCCGAAGAAGATGATGAAGGCCGGGCGGTGACCAGCAGCGGGGGTTGGGAGGCGGTGAGCGCTTCTGGCCCGGACCCGGGGGCGCGTCCGAGCGCAGCTGGTCCGCTCCAAAGCGACGATCCAAAGGTGGCTGCGCTCGCAGCGGTTCCAGAGGGTCAGTACTACGCCCAGCTCTACCGCGACTACGTGGCCGCGAAGCAGTCGGTGGGCGAGGACGTCTCGAACGTTCAGCAAGAGCGCTTCATCGACCGAATCAGGGGCAACGCCACGCACCTGGCCAAGAAACACGGTGCGCGAATGGTGCGCTTCGAAGTCGAAACCATCGGCGGCCAGGTGAATTTGAAGCCGGTGGTCATCCAATAAGCATCTCGTTGCGCCGTCCGTCCGTTCGGCCTAGTTGTTGACCCGTCATGGGGCTTTTCGATGTGTTCAAAGGTGGCGGAGGCGGGCTAGCAAAGCACGCGGCCCGCGTTGCCAATAAGCGCGCTCAGCAACACGAGCGCAGAGAGTCGATTCACGTGCTCGCGAGCGACGGCTCCGACGAGGCGCTTCGTGCGCTGCTGACCCGGTTCACCATTCGGGTGGACCCGAGCATCACCGACGGCGAGGAAAAGAACGCAGCATTTCTAGGCGTCGTGCAAAACGGCGAGGCGGCCCTCGGGCCCGTTCGAGATTTCCTCGATGCCTCCGATACGCTGGCCTGGCCGCTCAAGATTCTGAAAGAGATCCAAAGCGAAGGGGAAGTCACCACGACGCTACTCGAGCTGCTGGCGAAGATGGAGACGGAGTACGAGCGGGATCCTCAGAAGAAGATCGACGTCATTGCCAGCTTCGAGGAGCGCAAGGACCCGCGTATCGTCGAAGCGGTGACCCGGTTCTTGGAGCTGGAGCCACTGACGCAGGCGTTCCTACGAGAAGAAAGCGTCCGTGTGAGAATCCGAATGCTCGACGGCTACATCGAACGAAACTGGACCTTCGGAGACGTGAAGGACGAAGCCAGCAAGAAAATGCCAACGGGATACACGCTAGGAAAAAAGGGCGAAGTCCGAAAGAAGTAGGCGCTCGCGTGGAGGCGGCGGGTCCGCACTGCTTACAGGTCTCGCCCAGCGCCGTGAGCGGGAGATTTAGTCCGTGGTCTTGATCTTCGGTGGCAACACGAAGATCAGGCCGACGGTGAACATGCTGTTGAACTGCTTCAGGCGATCGTTGCTGTCGATCCGGCCGTCGTTGTTGTTGTCGGTGCCGCCCGTATTGTACTTGAACGGGATGCCTCGCCAGCGGAAGGAGATGCCCAGGAAGTCCTGGAAGAAGGCGCTGAATGCGATGCCGAAGGAGGGTGCGATCGCCGTACGCTTGGACCGGGCAAGCTGGCTGCCCAAACAGCCAGGATCAGCATTCGGGTCCCCCTCGATTTGGCATTCACTGACGTCTCCGGGAGACGGTAGGCCGACGGCGTCCGCTCGCTCTTCGACCCCAACGAAAGCCGCGCCCACGAAGAAGTCGAGGTCAGCGTCGAAGAAGACCTTCTGGAACATCGCAAGCTTGCCGCGGAAGGGCACGAAGTGAACCTCCACGCCAGACCACCAGTTGAGCTTGCCGACCTGTTGCGAGAAGTTCTGCCGGGTTGGCAAGTCCAAGCGGTTTGCGTTCGTCGTGACGCCCTTGCCTTGGATTTCCTCGGAGAGGTTGGTGTCTAGCTGTGCGACCGAGTAGCCGCCCCAGCCGCCGATGCCGAGCCAATCCAGGAAGTGGAATCGGAGCTCCCCTCCGACGATGAGCGAGCGCGAATATTCGTCGCCGATGGTGAACGCGAAGAACGGTTCGAGGTGTAGACGCATGTCGCGCCAGAGCCGGAGCTTCTTGACCGCAGGCGCCCCTGCTAGCGGCCCGCTCACGTGGACTTCCTGGGCGCTTGCCGAGCTTGCGCCATTGCGCATACCGTCGCCCAACAAGAGGCACGATGCCAGGACCGCCATAAAGCTGATTCGCGAAAGCGTCTGTTTTGCGAGCATCATCATTTCGGCAACTGGTAATCCCTCGTCGGGAAGAAGAACGTGAGGCCAATCTGTATCGAAGTGTTGGCGACGAAGGTCGAGTCCGATTGGAGCCAGGTATCGGGATTGTTGCGGTCCGCATCGTCCGGCGCCACATCGACGTTTTCAAACTGATCGGGCCACATGTACGCGCGGAACTCGGTGAAGAACGTCAGGTACCGCGTCAAGAAGATGCGCAGACCGATGCCTACGTTGAACGCGACGTTGGTCTGCCAATCGAAACTCCGAACCGCTGCATCGAACACCGGGATCGGCTGGGTGCGCATGATCCCGACGCCACCAATGAGATACGAGTCCCATTGGAAGATCTTCTTCCTGACCTTGAACTTTCCGTAGAAGGGCACGTAGGTGAAGTTAACCCACAGCCCCATTTGCCAGTCGTTGATCGGAACGCCGAGTCGAAACTGGTTTTGGATGCGCGGAATGATGTTCGTGCCACGTTCGAGCGGGTTTGTGCCCCAGTCGTACCAGTTGAAGTTGACCCCGAGTGCGAGCACGTTGGTGAACCAGTAGTTGAGCGCGAGCCCCAAGCCGTAGTGCTTCAGATACGGATCGTTGAGCGACAGTGCGACCGAAGGTGCGAGCTCCACGCGCTTCAGGCGAAGCGCGTAGATCTGCTGGACGGCGTAAATCTCTTCCGCAATCTCGTCGCGCTGGGGGACGGCTTCGGCCGGACCCTCTGGCGAGCTCTTCGATGAGATCGCCTTGGCTCTCCGACTTCTTGGCCGGCTTGGCTTCCTCCTCATCGACCTCGTCGAGGGAGAACTCCATCTGGGCCTGGACCGCCGCCGGCATCGACGCCAAAAGCGCCGCGATCAGTAGCGCAATCCCCCCAAAATCTCGCATCGGCCTTTGGCCTTCCCCCCTGAGCACCCCAGTCCCCCACCGTGGCAACTCGCTGAAATCACGTAACAAGTGTCCGTTTCCACTCGGACGACAAGACTATACCATGACGAAACTCGCACTACCAAATCCGGTAGCGAAATTTTGATGAAATTCAGCGTAGTGGCGCAGGGTTAGCTGGCGGTAGCGGCTTCTTCGGAGGGGTCGAGCGCATCCGGAGACTCAAAAAGGGCCTCGAGAAACGCGTCGGCGCTGAAGGGCTTCAGATCTTCGACCTTCTCGCCAACTCCGATGAATTCGATCGGGACCTTATGTTGGTCGACGATTCCGAGGATCACGCCGCCCTTGGCGGTGCCGTCGAGCTTGGTGAGCACGATGCCGCTCAGCGGGAGCGCATCCTTGAAGAGCTGCGCCTGTTGAATCGCGTTCTGTCCGGTGGTGGCGTCGAGGACCAGCAAGACGTGATCGGCGGGGCGCCCAAGCGCCTTCTCGACCGTGCGCCCAAGCTTCTTGAGCTCGTCCATCAACGGCACCTTCGTGTGAAGACGTCCCGCAGTGTCGGCGATCACGATGTCGATGCCGTCGTCTTTGGCTTTCTCGATCGCGTCGAAGATCACCGAGCCGGGATCTGCACGGTCTTTGCCTTTGACGACCTCACACCCAACGCGCCGGCCCCACACCTCGAGCTGAGTGACCGCAGCTGCGCGGAAGGTGTCACCTGCACCCAGCAGCAACGTCTTACCCTGGCGGTCGAAGCGGCTGGCGAGCTTGCCGATGGTCGTGGTTTTGCCGACGCCGTTGACGCCGACAACCAAGATCACGGTTGGCGTCTGGTCAATCGCCAGCCCCTGGCCGCCCGACGCGAGGATGTTTCGTGCCTCCTCGCGAATCGCTCCCCAAGCGTCGTCCACGGAAGACAGCTGACCGCCGTTCATCTGTGTCCGAAGCGCTTCGAGAATACGTCCGGCGGTGTGCACTCCCACATCTGCGGTGATGAGCACTTCCTCCACCTCATCGAGGATTGAGGTGTCGAGCTCCCGGCCGGGTCGAAACACGCCGGCCAGGCGGGAAATCAGATTGCCGCGGGTGGACTTGAGCCCGCTTCGGAACGCGCCCAGATCCGCCGGTGGCGCCGGCGGGGGCGTGACCCTTGCCTCGGCAGCCGGGGCCTCGGGCGGCCGCGGAACCAAATCTTCCAGCTGGAGCGGCTGCGTTGGCTCAGGCTCAGCATCGACGGTGATCTTCGGACGATCTTCGCGGAGCGCTTCAGGGGGCGGCGGTGGCGGCTCTTGTGGGAGCCCTTGCTTCTTCCGGCCGCGGACGAACCCGATGATGAGGCCGATCACGATCAAGGCGGCGACGGCCGCGATCGCCGCAAGCATGGTTGGGTTACTTAAATCTAATGAATCCATTCGCCCTCTATCATCCCCCGACGGCCCTTGGGACCGCCGCAATCATAGAGAGGCGAGCACCGGGCAGTCAACGCGGCTGCGGCGCTCAATCGGTTGCCGTTGCGGGTCGTCACCTGTGATACTGAAATCGCGGGGGAAGGGCGGGATCTGTTGAGCAGGCAAATTGGCCGATGGCATGGGTGGCGAGCACTGGCCGCCGTTGCGCTCCTCTTCGCGAGCACGGCCCAAGCCGACGCGCGACAGGACTACCTGGTGCGCCTCCTTCGCAATTCGGATGCATTTCGTGTTCGGGCGCAGGCCGCGCTGTCGCTCGGACAGTTGGAGTCGACGCGCAAATCGGTGGCGGCGCTGGAGCGGGCGGCACGAGACAGACACCCTGCGGTACGCGTATCGGCGATCTCCTCGCTGCGACGATTGGGCGCGAAGGCATCGCTCCCGGTGGTTGAAAAGGCCACACGGGACAAGAACAAGGCCGTTCGCCGAGCGGCGATCGACGCTGCGGCGGCGTTGAGTGCCATTGGAGAGCGAGAGCGAGGGCCGGGGAAGCCTCAGTATTTGGTGGCCGTCGGTATGCCGGGCGCCAAAGCCGAGCGTGTGTCGCGGCAGATGCTGTTCGATGCACGGATCTATCTGTCGGAGCAACTGCTGGGGCTCGAGGGCGTCGAGCTTGCTCCTGACGATCTGACGCCCGCCGACGCCAAGCGTGAGATCGCCCGGCGCAAGCTCCACGGCTACTACATCGAGAGCTCGGTCGTGACCCTCGAGCCCAAGGGGGCCGGTGTGAGGGCGGTCGTGTCGATCATCGTCCTGTCGTATCCCGGTCGCGACATGCGGGGCATGTTGCGAGGCGCGGCGACTGCATCCGGCCGCTACAGCACCGAGACCGCAGAGCAAGCAGTTCAAGGTGCCTTTGTGGGTGCACTTCGCCGTCTCCCCACGGTGCTCGTGGCAGCCAAAGGGAAGGGAAGCCTTTGACCGACGAGGAATGATGGGCGTAGGAAGTGAGAGACGCGATGGGCGATAAGAAACAACGCAAAGTGCGAAACTACCTGATCGATCGGCATTTCCAGCTGAAGTACACCGGCATGGTGGTGTTCGTCACGGTGTCGGTTGCCAGCGGACTCGGGTATGTGGCGTACGGTTTCTCGCAAGGTCAGACGGAGGCGCTCACGGCGCACATTGCGGCGCAGCCCGATCTCGACCCGGAGACGGCGAGCGACCTCGAGCAGTTCGCCCAACAAGAAGATCGCAAGATTCGCAACGCCATCCTTGCGGGCGTGCTCCTGCTGACACTCGCACTCGGTTTCACGGGCATCATCGTGACCCACCGCGTAGTGGGGCCAGCGTACCGTATGAAGCGGCTCTTCGCGCATGTGGGCGAGGGGAGGTTCGAGGTGACGACCGGCATCCGAAAAGGCGACGAGCTTCAGGAGCTGTATCACTCGTTCGCGGCAATGGTGGAGTCGTTGCGTGACCAGCGAGGCGAGGAGATCGAGCAACTCGAGCAGACACTGATCAAGATGGAAGCAGCCGGCGTGCAGTCGGCGTACATCACAGAGCTGAAGGCCGTGCTGGAGCGGATTCGGAAGACCGTGGACTAAGAGCCGGGGCACGGCGGAACACGACACGCGGTTCCGCCGGACGGGGCGGCTTGCAAAAGTGGCCGGATGGGCTGGGGACCTAGGCCACGCAACCCGCCCCTCGGAGCTCGCGCCAATCGCCGGTGGTTGCTGTCTTGGCGACTTGGCACTCACACGCCGCTGAAACCCCGCATCGCGCTCCGTCGTGCCCCTCCATACGTCGACATCGTATTCGCTGACGCTGACGCTGGCACTGGCACTGGCGCGGGCTGTGACTCGAGGTCACTCCGACCTGAAAGGGAACGAGACGTTTTCGTAGTATTCGACGCGTGGCTCACCACTTGGCCCGTCGAACACCACTGCGGCCGCATCTATCCGCGCATGCACGCGCCCGAGCTTCTCTTTGCGCAACCACATCGCGGTCGCGCGCCTCACGCGTGCAAGCTTCTTTCCAGAGATCGTCTCCGCCGGGAACACCGGGCGCGCGCTCGAGCGTGACCTCACCTCGCACACGACCACCAACGGCCCACGTCGCGCGATCACGTCGAGCTCCAGTCGGCCGACGCGCACGTTGCGGCCGCAGACTTGAAAGCCGCGACCCTCTAGCAACGACGCGACGAGATCTTCGGCTCGGCGGGCGAGCGCAGTCCTATTGTTCGACTTCGAGGAGCGGGTCGCGGATGCAGTAGCTGCCGCGGAGGCCGTCGCCGCCGGTTTCGAGGACCTCTTCGCAGATGAAGCCGCCTGGGCAGCCGCAGGTTGGGAGCCCGCTTTCGGCGGGAGCACCGCATCGGCAGGAGCAGTACACGCTGCGCTCGACATCGTTTTCGGAGACGCAGGTCGAGGGCTCCCCTTCGATGTCTTTCGAGCATTCCGGCTGGAGGTTGTTCGGGTCACCCATCAGTCCTCGGACGAGGCAGACCCGCGTTGCGCATTGAACCGAGCTCGTCTCGAGATAGGTCTCCGAGGCCAAAAAGCCGCCCTCGGGCACCGCTTCGGGCACGCATGGATCCCCCACTGCGCTGCTCGCGCAGCCCGATCCGGCCAACCACAGCAGCGAGATCGCCACAAACCCCATCAATTCAAGCAATTTCTTACCCATCACGCCCCCCTCAGAGCCTCCCGGTCATTCACAGCATAACGGCAATAAGAGATCGGACCCAAACTTCCCCAGCCGTCGGGGGTCAGAAAGGGGAGACGCGGGGCAAGCCAGCGCCTCAGACCGAATTTGTCAGGTCCATGCGCAAGTTTCCAGTATCAATTGCAGTCAGCCCGTCAAAAGCTCAATGGCGCTATACCTTGACGACCCCTTGGGCTGCTTTCTATGATGGTAAGCGA
>JAFDAJ010000083.1 GCA_019313915.1 Deltaproteobacteria bacterium | reverse complement strand
CAGCCATCGCGTCAACCGCGCGAGAAACGGCAAGACCCGCTCGTCGGTGGGGCCGTCCGCCCACGCGGCGTAACCCGGATATCCGTGCATCTGCAGAAAGTCGCAGACCTCGGCTGCCTCGCGCGGGCCGAGCGTTCGGTCCTGCTCGAGATCTTCCATGTGGAGCCCCAGCGTGACGAGCGCGCCGGCATCGGCGCTGCGGATGGCGTCCGTCACTCGCAAGAGCCACTCACGGGCGTGGGCCTTGTCGGGGGGGACTACGCAGGGCGAGTGTTCGTTTCCGAGGGCCCATGCCCACAGGGCCCTGTGCCCGGCAAGTGCACCCGCGACCTCACGCGCGAGCGCCGACTGCGCCCGGACAATCGATGTATCGGAGTACCAGCCTGCGAGGCGTGACGCTGTGACTCGGCCTCCGGAGACGACGCGGAATCGATCGTCGCCTGCCTCTTCGCCGAGAGCCCATGAAGGGATCCAGTTCACGCCGCTCATGTGGCCCGTGAAGAGCGTGGGCATGACCGAGAGTCCGGCGGTGCTCGCCTCGTCCAAGGTCGAGACGAGGCGATCGACCATCGTCGAGTCGACGCGCCACGGGGTTGGCTGAAAGTCCTCCCATGTGAGGAAGATGCGGACTGAATCGAATCCGCACCCTGCGATGCGACCGAAGTCCGCCGCGACCTCCGCCAGGTCGAATGCGGTCCACCAGCCCATCGCCGTCCGAGCCGGCCAATAGTTCACGCCAAGCCGAAAGGGTACGGCCTGGGTCGAGCGCAGGTCGGCGCTCACGCGAGGCTCTTCGATGCAGAGGCGCCCAGGATGCGCCGGTAGACTGCGATGTACTCGTCGACCATGCGGCCCTTGTCGAACCGACGCTCGACCGATGCGCGCACGCCCTGCGGGTCCAGGTCGACGATCGCAGCCACGGCTTCCACGGCCTCGGCGGTCGAGTCGATGAGGCAGCCGTTCACGCCCTCCGTGATGAGCTCCGGCATGGATCCGCGCCGGCTGGCGATCACCGGGGTTCCACAGGCCATCGCCTCGACCACACTGAAGCCAAATGGCTCGTCGAAGCTCACGAGATGGAGCAGGGCACGCGCGCCGCCGAGTAGGTCGCTCTTCTGTTCGGGTCCGACCGCGCCGACAAACCGCACCCTGTCGCCGTCGATGTGCGGCTCGACTGCGCGCTCGAAGTAGGCTCGATCCTGAACGATACCGGCGATCACCAGCGGCAGACCCGCGGACCGCGCGACGAGGATCGCCTCCTCCGCGCCCTTGTCCGGATGAATGCGCCCGAAGAACAGGAGGTAGTCGCGCGGGCCGGTGCCGATCGCGAACGCGCTCATGTCGATGCCGTGATGGATGGTGGCCGCGTATTGAAGCGAAGGGTGTCGATCGGAGTCGCTGATCGCCACGTAGTGGCTGCGCCCGTCGTACTTCCGATAGACGGGGAGGATCCGCTCGGAGGAAAAACCATGGATCGTAGTGATCACGGGCGTGTCGACCAACCGAGAGAAGCTAAGCGGCAAGAAGTCGAAGCTGTTGTGGATGAGGTCGAACTCGGAGGCGCGCTCGAATACGGCGGAGATGTGCAGGCACTCCCACACCTTCGCGTCGATGGCGGTGTCTTCCGAGTATCCGCGTGAGGCGCTCCCGACCAGGCGAGCGTTGGTGATCGAGTCAGCGGTGGCGAAGAGGGTGACGTCGAGCCCGCGCTCGACCAGGCCCTCGGTCAAGAGAGAGACGAATTGCTCCCATGGCCCATAGTGGCGGGGAGGAACGCGCCAGGAGATCGGGGCGAGCATCGCCACGCGGAGCGCGGCTGGGGCGCCGAGTGAAGGTGACGTCATGCCGAGGCCTGGGGGTCTTCGCCGGTCGGAAGGGCGGGAGCGTTTTTTTTGTGCAGTCGCTTCTCGGAGTCGAGCGTGCTCATCTCGGTGAGCGCGAGCAAGAACGAGAGCGTCGACTCGGCCCCCTGGTTCTCGTTCGGCCGATCCGGGTGGAGCCCGTCCCGGCAGCCCCCCGTAGTGGGGTCGTAGAGCGACGCGTGCAGCTGGTTTTCACCCAGGAACCAACTGAACGCGCGCCACATCTCGTGGGCCCAGGGCTCGTCGCCGGTCACGCGCCACGCGTCGAGGCAGGCGGACACCGTGGCGCAGGCCTCGAGCGGTTGCTGGTCGAAGCGTGCCCTCGCGGCGTGTCGCGGGTAGAATCCGTTCGAGCCGATCGGGGCGAAATAGCCTTCCTCCGAGCTCTGGAGCTCGTTGAGCCATTGCAGGGACCTGAGCCCCGCCGCGACCATTTCTCGATGGCCCAATTGGTTGCCCGAGACGATCAGGGCCTGCGGCAGGCGAGCGTTGTCGTAGGCGACGATGTCCTCGCACCACGGCCAGTCCCCGCCGCCTTCCGTTTCGAATCTCGACAAGAGCCGCTCGGAGAGCCGCTTCTGCAAGACCTCGACGCTGCTTTCTCCCTGAAACGCGCGTAGATATTCGTGGATACCGAGGAGCGTGAAGGCCCAAGCTCTGGGGCTCTCGAACTCCAAGACGGCCGGCAGCGCAGCATGAAACAGCTCGCCGCCGAGGCTCTTGCGTCCAGGTTCGCGCGAGCGACCCACCACGGCGCCGAGCGCCCAGAGGGCGCGACCGTGGCTGTCCTCGCTGCCCCGCTCTTCGGTCCATTCCCGGGAATACGCCATGAAGTTCCTGAACCGGCGCGAGTCCTTGTTCAGGGCGTGACTCACGAACGCGAGGTAGCGCGACGAGAGAGAGCGAGTCGTCGGCCAGTCGTCCGTGCCCGCGTCCTCGAGCAGGGTCGTCAAGAGCAAGGCGCGGGCGTTGTCGTCGACGCAATACCCGTCTTCGTAACGTGGAACGGAGAAGAGAGCATGCTGGAGCATGCCTGTGTCATCCGTCAGCGCGCGGAGGTGTTGGAGATTGAGCTTGGGCAGGTGGACCGGGCGCCTCGCGAGTGTCGTCGCGAAGAATGAGCGGCCCAAAGTCTCGCTTTCCTGGTGCGCGCGCTCGAAGCTCGAGACGTACTGACGCGCGACGGACGGCCAGATCATGTTGCGACCATATTCGGCCGCGCGCGCACCGAGCGCGTGAAGCTCTTCGGGATCGCCGAGCAGCTTGTCGAGCGTCGCGCTTATCGCGGCCGAGTCTTTCCACGGGACCAGGACGCCGCGGCCGTCAGCCAAGAGCTCGCGCGCATATCGATAAGGCGTCGAGATGACGGCCTTCCCGTTCCCGACTGCGTACGCCAGCGTTCCGGAGGTGATCTGCTCGGGGTTCAGGTACGGGGTGATGTAAATGTCCGCCGCCGCCAAGAACTCGGCGAGCTTGGGCGCACTCACGAAACGATCGTGAAAGACGACGTGCGCCTCCACGCCGAGCTTGTGGGCACGAAGCTCGAGGCTGCGCCGGTAGGCCTCGCCGTGCCACTCCTTCACGTGTGGGTGTGTGGCGCCGACGACCACATAGGTCGCGGTCGGGTGGCGTGCGACGACGGCGGGGAGCGCATCGATCACGTATTCGATCCCTTTGTCTGGCGAGAGGAGGCCGAAGGTGAGGATCAGCGACATCCCCTCGACACCCAGGCGCTTCTTGCTGGCTCGGCTACTCGGCAGGGTCGGGATCCCGTGGGGGATGAAGTCGATCTTGTCGGCCGGTACCCCGTGCACTTCGCGCAAGAGTTCGCCGCCGCAGTGACTCATCACGATTAAGCGGCTTGAGAGTCGAGTGACCTCGTCCATCACGCGCCGTTGCTCCACCGTGGGCTCGCTGAGGATGGTGTGTAGCGTCGTCACGATCGGCATATGCACCTCGCTGAGCAGAGCGAGGATGTGGCTGCCCGCCTTGCCTCCGAAGATGCCGTACTCGTGCTGGAGGCAGAGGACGTCGAATCCGCCGACGTTCAAGAAGTCGGTCGCGCGGCCGTATGATGCGAGATCGCCCTCGGCGATCTCGAAGTGAACACGATCGCCGTAAGCGTGGCGTTTCCCGGCGTCGTTCATGGCGATGACCTCACACTCGATACCTGAGAACGTCGCCGAGATCGCGTCCGAGAGGTCGGTCGTGAACGTGGCGATCCCGCACTGCCGCGGGAGGTGGTTTCCCAGCAGCGCTACGCGGCGGACCGCTCCGGAGCTTTCGTCTTGGTTCATGCACTCTCCCGTCGAGCGCGCCTCACCGAACGGACCTATCGGGTCGCGACGCCCGACGACCCCAGGCCTGAGTCGAAGCATCGTCCAAAATGCCGCCGGCGGCAACTCGGCGCGCGAGCTGCTGGTTTGCCGGGCAAGAGCATCCAGTCGGACAAAGTCATCCTCATCGACGCGAAACGCGACGATCCGAGATTTAGGTCTGGTTGATCCGCCGCGTGTCATTTCGAGCTTCTTCCGTCGACGTCGACACGTGCCCCGACCGCCAAGACAACGCTCGCGAGCTCGACCGCGCGCCTCGTCGCGAGCTCGGGCGGTCCATCGAGCACCTGTCTGCTCCCCGCGAGCAACTCCGAGCGCAGCACGAGCTCCGCAAACGCGTGCACTACCTCGAGAGGAATTCCGCCGCCGTCGGCTGCCCGATGAAGCAGTGCTGCGGCAGCCCTGTGGAATGTCTCTTAGAGAAAGCGCTGCGATCGGGATCGGGCGCTGCAACCTAAATCCAGCGCGTCTGCCAATTCCGCCATCCTCGCTTGCGTTGTGATTTCCGATAGTTAGCACGTCGGCAACATCGTTCAAATCGGCCAATTCTAGATCGGTGACCGGAATGGTGACCGGAATTCCGGGTCGTGCGTTCAAGACGGCACGCGTTTGTTCGCGATTCGAGTGCACGTACTTTGTGGTTGTGTCCACGCGCTTGTGCCCGCCAATGTGAGCGATACCCGGCAAGTTCGGCGACACCGATGCCAGTTCGGTCAACGCACCGTGCCGCAAGTCATGCAACGACAAGTGTTTGATTTCCTGTTGCGGCGCACCCGAGACCGTCTTTGTTTCGCCTATCCGCACGACCACCAGAGCTTGCTCAAGCTCGGGTTATCCCCTCCGCTATCACCGCTGGTGCCGCACGAAGTTGTACTCTTCGTCGCGGTGATCGAAGTCGCGTTCGTTTAGGCCCGGGTTCAAATCGAGCTTCCGATATTCGTAAGACTCGTAGAGCTCCCCCCTGTGGTCCCACAAGACCAGCTTGATCAACAGGTGCGTTCGCTTGCTGATGAAGTACCGGCCGCGGCTTACATAGTAGTGAGGGATGAACACCTCCTGGCCGGGACGGACGTCACCGGGAGAGTCGATCGCTTCGTTGTGGTGAAGAATCACGTACATGTCCTGCTTGGTGCGCGTGGCGATGTCCCATAGCGTCTCGTTGCGCCGCGCGATGACCTTTCGGCCCCCCGGCGGGCTGCGCAGGTCGATGCGCCAGGTTGGCTCCCCGCTGACCGTCCCGCCGTCCGACACGTGCAGCGTCGCGTCGCGTCGTCGGACGGCCTTTCGAATGTCGCGCGCCGCGAGCTCCAGCATGTGTTCGATCCCGAACTCGGTGACCGGATGGTGCCCCTCGGCCATCGCCATCCGACCGCGCGGGTTGAGGCTCACCGTCACGTCGAGCCCGGACCCGCGGTGCGCTCTCAGGCGGTTCTTGTTCTCCCCACGCACGTAGAGCACTTCGCGACCTGGGTGCGGCTCGAGATACCTCAGGTAAACGCGAAAGGGACGCGAGAACTTGAACGCGATCCGCTGCTCGATGAGCGCGTCCTCGAAGAGCTCCTTCTTTCGGAGGATACCGACGTAGTCGTGGATCCCTTCGATTGCGCGGAACGCATCGTCGAGTAGCGCCTCGACGCGCTCGACTTCGGATTTCGATGTCTCGGCCGGAAACTGCGCCCGCGCACCGCCGGCCATCCCGATGGCGATCGCCGCGCCGACGACCCCTGGAAAGGTCGGGTGCTTCTTCGACTGCCAGTCAGTCACACTAGCTTTCTAGCACTCTTCTGCACGTCTTCGATCGACGTGTACATGCAAGAGGCGCGAAAGGATTGCGCGATCGCGATGGACGAACGCAACGCATTCGTTGCCAAGACCGCCTGGCTCACGGAACGCGGGCCGCGCAGTCGAGCTCCCTCGGCACAGTCCTTGCAACACAAAGCTCCAGCCGGCGGCCATACCTGAACGAGAGGAGACGCTCTTGAAAGTTCTGCTCATCACTCCGACGGCCCTCGATCGGCACGGGAAGCCGATCCGCAAGCGGCGAGTCTTTCTTCCAGGTCTCACGCTGCCGATGCTTGCCGCGGTTACGCCGCCTGAGGTCGAGGTCACGCTCCACCACGACACGATCAAAGAGGTTCCCTACGAGAAGCATTGGGACCTCGTCGGCATCACCGGAATGGGCAACGGCATCGTGCGAGGCTGGCAGATCGCAGACGAGTTTCGTCGTCGCGGGGTGCCCGTCGTCCTGGGCGGGGTAGCGGCGACTCTCTCCGACCCCGAACTCTCCCTGCCACACGTGGATAGCGTCGTCATTGGGGAAGCAGAAGAGGTGTGGCCGCGCGTCGTGAACGACGCAGCCGCCGGCCGACTGAAGACGGTGTATCGCGCGGAGCGCCGACCGCCGATCGATTCGCTTCCATGTCCGCGTTACGACCTCATGAGGATGCGCGACCACGGGTTCTTCCGCCCGGTTCAAGCCACGCGAGGATGCCCATTCCACTGCAGCTTCTGCTCGGTGACGAAGTTCTTCGAGGCGAGCTATCGCAAAGCGCCCGTCGAGCACGTCATTCGTGACGTGCGCGCGGTAAAGCGCCAGGGCTATCGCCACATCGCGTTCATCGACGACAACATGGCCGTGGACTTCGACTATGTGGCTCAACTTTGGGAAGCGCTGATCCCGGAGAAGATCACCTGGGTCACTCAATGCAGCATTCACATCGCCGACCATCCGGACTTGCTCGACCTCGCGTACCGAAGCGGATGTCGCCTTTTTTCGGTTGGAATCGAGTCCGATAACGAAGCCACGCTCGAGGCGCTCAACAAGAAGTGGAATCGCCCTGCTCGATACACCGAAGCCATCGCGCGTGTCCGCGAGCACGGGATCGACTTCTCGACGGAGATGATCGTCGGTGCCGATGGGGATGATGAGCGCTTCTACGAGAAGGTCTTCCGCTTCATCATGGACCACCGCATCGCGCTTCCTCGAGTACACATCCTGACTCCGGTGCCGGGCACCCCGCTGTGGGACGAGATGGTCGAGGAGGGGCGCATCACCTCCTCCGACTACACGCTGTTCAGCGGAAGCGAAGTCATCTACGAGCCGCGCGGGATGGATGCGGACGCCCTCACCCGCGGCTTCTGGCAGCTCTCCGACCAGCTGTTCACCTGGACGTCGATTCGGCGTCGTATGTCAGCAATCCCAAGTGGGCTTGGCGTGTTCATGCGAGCCTTCATTCTCGGAGCCAACCTTCAGTATCGGTGGCACGTCCAACAGCGGATCAGCCCCGGAATTGTGTAGAGGCCAAAATGCGTGTTCTTCTCATTCGACCCCCCGTGCCCCGCCGAACGATCGGTCTCAAGAACGTGATGATCTGCGAGCCGCTCGAGCTCGAATACGTCGCCGCGGTGCTCGTAGACCATGACGTTCAGATCATGGACATGATTCTCGAGAAGGGCTTGGAACGGCGCCTCCAAGCGTTCAAGCCCGATGTGGTGGGTACGAGCTGCTACATCAGTGGCGTCAACGAGGTCAAAAAGCTTTGCAGGACGGTGAAGCGCTACGCTCCGAGCTGCTTCACGGTCGTTGGCGGGGTGCAAGCAGCGCGCTGTCCCGAGGACTTCATCGAGCCGTCGATCGATTGTATCGCGCTTTCCGGCGACACCGGCGTCATGCGCGAAATCGTGGACGCATTGGAAGCAAAGCGACCGTTGAGCGACGTCCCTGGACTCGCTCTGAGACACGAGGACCACCTACACCGCACCGCCAGTGCGGACTACATGCCCGACCCGGACACGCTGCCTTTCCCACGACGCGATCTCGTCGCGCATTTGAGCCACCGCTACTACTACGCGTTCCACCAACCGGTCGCCCTCATCAAGACGACGTGGGGTTGTTGGTACAAGTGCAACTTCTGCTACACATGGCGGATCACCGATGGTCACGTCTACTCGCGTAGTCCCGAATCCATTGCAGACGAGCTCGAGACGATAGATGCGGATGACGTCTACATCGTGGACGATATATTCCTCATCAATCGACACCGGCTATCACGATTGGCGGAGCTCATTCGCGATCGCGGAATCCAGAAGAGCTTCCTGGTTTACTCGCGTGCCGACTTCATCTGCGACAACGAAGACGTCATCGCGGAATGGGCTTCGATCGGGCTTCGCGCCGTATTCATTGGGCTCGAGGCAAGCACGGATCGAGAGCTCGAGTCGATGGAGAAGCGTTGCACCGTCGATAAGAATCGCCTCGCCATCGAGATACTCCGGCGCAACGGCGTCGACACCTACGGTTCGCTCATTCCGCATCCCGAGTATGAGGTGGAGGACTGGGAGCGGCTTTGGCGCTTCATCGAGGACACGGGGCTCTACTACGTGAACATCTCGCCGTTGACGCCCTTGCCGGGCACCTTGATTTGGGAGCAGTACCGACGCATTATCACGGTGCCGCGCAGCGCCCATGAGCTCTGGGATTTCAGCCACGTGGTTGTGCTGACCCGTGTGCCCCTGCGGGCGTACTACTGGCAGCTCCTCAAGCTCTACGCCAAGACCACCCTCAACCTTCGGCGCGCAAACCGGCTGACGCTCCGCACACGCCCGCCAATTTGGTCGTTCCGCTATCTGCGTCTTTGGTTCGGCGCGGTTCGAATACTGTTTCAGTTTCTTCGTGCCCATCGGCACCACGACCCCGATCACCTCGTGGACGCGATGGACTTGGGGCCGGCCGTCGTCCCCGTCCCTCCGCTCATTGGTTGGAAACCATCCGACGAGGCGCCCTGTATCGCGACGTCGGACGTGCAGGTCGAGCGATTGACGGCGGGCCGTCGATCTGAGGAACCCGCACCGCCAATGGAAGTGGCTGATGTGAGCTTGAAATGAGAGCGGAGCTTCAACCGAATCTCGCATCTATCGGCGACGAGCTAGAGGTGACCGTCACGGCCGACATCGACGAGATCTCGCCAAAGCTGTGGGACGCTCACCTCGACCCCGACGACCTCCAAGCCTCTCACCGCTTCGTGCGCGTCTGCCAGCGATCCGGTGTCGAAGAAGCCAAGTACCGCCACGTTCTAATCACGCGAGGCGGTCGTACGGTCGCGACCGCCTCTCTCGCGTGTATCCATGTACGACTTGAGCTGCTCGCCGGGCCTGCCGTGCGACGACTGGTGGCTGCTTCGCGGGTGCTACGCCCCAACCTGCTTCGCATCCCGATCGTCCTCGGCGGGCTGCCCGTCTCGTTCGGGCAGTCGTGTCTCCGGGTGGCTCCCGGAGAAGACCCGGCGCCGCTGCTGTCGCGCTTTGACGCTGAGGCGGAGCGGTTTGCCGCCAGCGAGGGAGCAGGCTTGATCTGTTTCAAGGAAATGAGCTCGGCGGAAGCGCGCATCGCCGATGGGCTGTGTCGCGGCGGGTACTTCCGACTCCCGAGCCTGCCGTCCTGCCGTCTGGATCTGCCCTACGACGACATGCAAGAGCTGACCGACGCGATGCGCTCCGGCTACCGTCATCAGCTTCACCAAACAGAGCGTGAATGCGAAGAGAACCATCTCAAGGTCCGTCGCGTCGACAATTGGGAAGCGCTCGAGGGCGCGCTGTTCGAGCTCTACGAACGAGTCATGGACAAGGCCGAATATCAGATGGAACGGCTCAACCGGGAATTTTTCCGGGAGCTTCGCCTTGCGTTTGGCGATCAGACCCGCGTCATCACCGTGGAGCGTGAGGGAGGAGAAATGCTGGCACATGCGATCATGCTGCACGGCGTTCGACGTTCCACATTCCTCATCGCCGGGATACGCTACTCGCAACCGGAGGCGCTCGTCGCCTACCGCACGGTCGTCATGCAAACCGTCGTGGATGCCCTTCAACGAGGCGCGGATGCCCTGGAGATGGGACAGACGTCATACGGCACCAAGACACGCCTCGGCGCGAAAGGCACCGCCCGCTACCTGTACTTCCGACATCGCCACCCTTTTTTCCATGGCCTCCTGCGAACCTTTGGGGGCGTTCTCTTCCCAGACCGCACGATCCCACCTCGACGCGTCTTCCGCGATGCCTAGGTTCGAGTCCTCGGACTTCCGACCTCGGGTCCGGGCCGCGCGGAGTCACCGGTCTCCTTCTCGTACAGCCGGTACCGCTTGTAGATTCGCCCACCCACTTTGCGAATAATGGTGTTCACTGGGTGGTTGTCTTCGAGTGTCCAACCAAGGTCCGCCCACTCATAACCCATCTCGAGGCTGCGGCGTATGAGCTCTGCGGAAATCGCCATGGCGAGCGGCCGATAGCGTTCCTCGCGGCGCAACTCCTGTCGAATCCCGAGGAGAATGCATCGAAAAGACTTCGGCCCGCGAACCTTGAGGCGCCACCAGAGCTTCGCGACGTTCATGGGATTCAGCTTGCCGTTGAAGTCCCGAATCACCTCGTCGAGGTTGAGCAGCGCGATGCAGATTGCAACGGGACGCCCGCCGATCTCCACGAAGAAACAAAGGTCTGTGGCGAGCGCTCGCAGATCCTCAGCCATTCGCTCGGCTTCCGCTTTCGTCGCAGGGACAAACCCCCAGTTGTGCTGAAACGCATCGTTGTATACGTCCAGAATGTCGTAGGCATCCGTCTCGAGCTTCTTACGGTCGACCGTCCGGAAACGAACTTCGGGAAGGGCCGCAATCATATCCCAAGCTTGCTGCGCGGGCGGAGTCGGGGCGGCGATGTCGTACCACCAGCTGTAGCAATCTTTGACCTTTCGTAGTCCTGCACCCTCCGCGAGCACGCCCTGATAGGCGCGGTGATGCGCCGACATGATTACAGCGGGTTCGTCGAACCCCTCGATCAAGATCCCGGCTTCGTCGTTGATCGAGAGCGAACACGGACCTCGCATCAACGACATTCCTCGATCTGCGAGCCAGCTCGCTGCCCGGTTCACCAGTGCGGTCGCTACTTCCTGATCCTCGAGGGTATCGAAAAAACCGAAAAAGCCAGCGTCGTCGCCGTGGATACGAAGGTGATCATGATCGACCTGCGCCGAAATGCGTCCGCTGAGCTTGCCGCCCTTCCATGCCGTGAATAGCGCAACCTCCGCGTGATGGAAGAATGGGTTCTTCTCGGGGGTGAGCCGCTCTTTGATCTGGATGTTGAGCGGAGCGACCCATGCGGGATCGCCTGCGTATACCTCGAAGGGCACACGCATGAAGTCTTTGAGGTCTTTGCCCGGCTCATGCTGCTTGATCTCGATGCTCATATGTCGTGTGGCTAGGCCAGCATATCCGGGTCAGGTGACACACGCTACGCGCGTCGTGCGTCTGCCAATTCCGCCATCCTCGCGTTGGTTGGGAGCCGGTGTTAGCGCCTTTTCGCCTGCGATCAAAGTCGACGAGCTACACTCCCCGCACATGCGGGAAGAACGATTTGCGGGCATTACGGTTCGGCTGACAGGAGGCGAGGACCGTGAAGGTGGCGGTGACGGACCTCTGGTCGTGTTGATGCATGGCTTCGGTGCGCCGGGGACTGACTTGGTCAGTCTATGGCGGGTTCTCGATGTGCCAAGCAGCACGCGCTTTGCATTCCCAGAGGCGCCGCACGAAATCCCCGGCATGGTTGGGGCGCGGGCGTGGTGGATGCTCGATCTCGCGCGCATGGAGCAGGCGATGGCAGAGGGGCCAAGGAGTTACGCGACCGAGATCCCGCCGGGAATGGAGGAAGCGACCGATCGGATCGCACAGATGATCGAAGCGATGCAAGCCGAGCTTGGCGTTCCGAACGAGCGCCTAATTGTCGGTGGCTTCTCGCAGGGGTCGATGGCTGCGTGCAATGCGGTGTTCACAAGAAACCTGGGCCTCGCGGCTTTGGTGATTCTCTCTGGAACGCCGGTGAATCTGGAAGCTTGGAAAGCCGGCATGGCGCCCAGGAGTGGACTGCCGGTGTTCCAGAGTCACGGTCGGCAGGATCCACTTCTTTCATTTCGAGCAGCCGAGCAACTCCGGGACGAGATGCGCGACGCGGGTCTTGCAACGCAGTGGGTCCCGTTTCGGGGTGGCCACGAGCTTCCGATGCCAGTGCTCGAAGGGCTGGGCCGATTCTTATCGGACGTCGAACTCCCAGTTTGACGCCTGGCGAGCCTACACCGCTCTACTATTGTCGCCGCCTCGACGATGCGGTCGTCGTCGTACCGGAAGCGCAGAGCATCCTCGGGGCACTGGACGATACATGCTCCGCATTGAATGCATTGGTCGGGTCGCTTGATCTCCACTTTTCTACGGTGGCCGTTCATCTCCAAGACATCTCGAGGACAAACCTGCACGCACTCGGCGGCACCCGTGCAACGCTCTTCCACGAGATCGACCTGCGCCGCGTTGTGAAACGTGTTGATGTAGCTGCCATACCAGGGCGTAGTCCCCGCGAGATCGGTGGAAAGCACTCCCATCGCAACAATCGCAGTGCCCGCTGCGAGCCACACGTGCGCTGAGGTTACGGCTCCAAGAGCGGCGAGGACGCCCACGCCCATCCCGAACCCGACTGCAGCGAATGCGCCAAAAGTAAGCCATCGCCTTGGGCCCGTGACGACGAGCCAAGGCAATGCCGCGAATATCCCTCCCACGATACAAACGATAACCGTGACCGCGCACACGCCGGCCGCCCAGCTGTCGATCCCCCATGCGACCAGCGCAGCGACGGCGATGAGGGCCCACGACCACATGAAGGACATCTCCATACGCTCCCAGAGCGGAAAGCGAACGAAACGCTCGCCTTTGACCACGCGGCGCCGTCGCCCCAGAAAACCCGGGAGATCCTCGAGGCGTGCCGGGCCCCAGCGCGCAGACCACCCAGTGACTTCGGCGATCTTGCGCCGCTCGACGCCGGTTGCGCAGAGCTGGGGCAAGACGAGCTCGCGATGATCGACCTGCTTGCCGACCCGTGATGTTCGGAGGACGGATATGACGTCATGATGCGTGAGGTGGCCACCGCCGGCGGCGCACCAAACATTGATGCCCTTGCTGTTTGCGCACAGCAGCCACGCATCGTGACCCTTCAGCACGTTGATCAGTCGTAGTCGCGTCCAGGGTTTCCGACTCGGACGAGCCCAGTCGGCGCGCGATGTGGGAACATCCGCAGCATCGTGTCGCGCAGCCAATGTGGGAACTGCCACAACTTCATCGTCCGACGTCCTCGCGCACGGCACGTGCGACGAAAAACGTATCCCCCCAAAGGCGCGCCTCTTCAACCCGCTCGAAGCCCGCATGACGAATGCGATCGACGAGGTGCTCGACCGGTCGCGTGCTGGTTTGAGTCAGCATGTAGGTGACCACGAGCAGAGGAAGCCGGCGCATCCGGTACCACAAGCGCCGGAGCGTCGACGAGGGTAGCGTCTCATCGGCAATGACCAGACACCCGCGAGGCACCAATCGGGAGTGTGCGATGTCGAGCGCGTAGGCCTGTTCGTCGGGCGAAAGCTCACGAAACACGAGGCAGCATACGATAGCGTCGAAGTGTGCTGCGCCGAATCGATCTTCGATCTCCGCGAGGCCGAGCTCGATCCACTCGATGTCACCGCCTCGATCCGCTGGAACGGGCTTCGCACGCGCAATGTCGAGCATCCCGGCGTTTGAATCAATCCCGACCACGTGTGCGCCCCTTGCCGCACAAGCGAGTGAGACCCCACC
>JAFDAJ010000447.1 GCA_019313915.1 Deltaproteobacteria bacterium | reverse complement strand
CGACGCGCCGAAAAACGCCAGCCAGAGCGTGCCCTTCTGGAGGAACGAGTCCGCCCACTCCATGTGCTCGAGAACGAGGTTGGCCCAATCGAAGTCGAGGTTGGTGAGGTTGCGGAGTGCAGCTTGCGCGGACGCGACCCCGATCATTAAGAGAAGGACGCTGGCTGCAACGAGGGCCTCGCCGCGCGCCAGTCCTCTGTCAAAATTCCGAATGTATTTCACTGTTGTCTCGGCTTCATACGGGCCCGCTCAACGCAGAACGTCGGGGTTTCGGTTCATACGGGCCCGCTCAACGCAGAACGTCGGGGTTTCGGAGAATACCTTCCCCATCAGCGGAAAACACTAGAAAAGTTGGTCCGCGTTATCGATGTAGAGGGCGGCGCGTTGGCGGGCCATGACATTGGCGAGCCGCGCCTCGGGCAGTGGATCGTGAGCGTCCATCGTCTCGGCGAGGAGCTTGTCGAAGAGCTCGCGGTCGCCTTCTTTGACGGCGTAGTAACGCGCCATGTTGACCTGAACCTGGAGAGCGCGCCGCTCGGTGCGGGCCATTGCCTTCTCGAAGTAGGCCTTCGCCTCATCCATGTCGCCAGCCATCTCCGAAGCGGTCGCGACCCCCATGAACGTGTAACCGGCAGCGTGGTAATAGTCGGGGTCGAGCTCGATCGAGCGAACCACGAAGGCCTTGGCGTACTCCAGATCCGCAACAGCCTCCATGTCGTCTTTGGCGGCGTTGATGTATGAGCCCCAGGCGTACCCATGCCACAGCAGTATCTCGGCATCCTTCTCCTCTACGAATTCTTGGAGCCAGGCCTCGAGGTCGTCGACAGTTCCCCCGACAGCGCTATCGACGCCCTCGTTGTGCAGCCGAACCGTGTGCCGGGTCAGGTCCAGGGCCCGCAGGTACATCGTGCGCGCGCGCCGGCGCTGCACCTCCGCCTCGTCGTACTCGCCCTCAAACTCGAGCGCCTCGACGTCAGCCTCGATCCAACCATACGCATAGGCAATGTAGGCCTGGGACAGTTGCGCCAGCATGGCTTCGTTGTCTGGTATGACCCGGAGAATCCCTTCGAACTGCACGATCGTCGCGGGAAGCGCCTCGCCCGCAAGATCGTAATCCCAGTACGATTCGAAAGCCGGAGCCGCGCGCGTGAACAGCCCTACCGTCGAGTCGGCGGTGAACTTTGCCACGTCACAACCGCCCAACACCACGATGCAAAGCACTCCAAGCGCCGATCGTAGATGGCGAGACAACAGATCTTGGTACATGGAGCGAGGTGTCGTAGATGGCGAGACAACAGATCTTGGTACATGGAGCGAGGTGTACGAAAATTTAGGGGAAATTGTCAATTGAGATCGTGTGCGACCGATCGCTTGACGGAAGGGGTCGGGGCCCCCAAATTTGGGAAATGCTTAAATTCCCGTTGTTGCCCGGGCTGATAGGCCCGGTCGTCGCCGTCCTGTTTCTCGTAGGCCTCCCGGCAAGTCCCGCCAATGGCTCTATCGTCCAGGGGCTCGAGCTCCAGGAACTGGTCAGCCATGCCGACCGAATCGTCCTTGGACGCGTGCTGTTCTCCGAGTCCTTCCAGCGCCGCGACGGCCAAATCGGGACCTGGCACCGCATCGCTGTCGAGCGGGAGATTCGAGGCAACGCACCGGACGAACAAGAGGTGATCATCGAAACGCTTGGCGGCCACATCGGCGATATCGCCATGCGTGTCGAGGGCGAGCCGTCGTTCCGCGTCGACGAGCGCGTCCTCGTCTTCATCCGTGACGGCGGCCCCTACACCGCGTTCCGTCCCGTCGGCATGGGACAGGGCGTGATGCGGGTGCGCATGGAGCAAGGCATCGAAATGGTCTCGCAGAGCCGCGAGGGGTTGATGCTCGTGCGCCGCAACGCGAAAGGCCGCTTGGAGCGCACCCTCGGTGCACTGCCCGAAAAGGAGCGCCTCGACCGGCTGCTCTTGAAGCTACGAGACATCGTCGAAAAGAACGCGGGTGGCGCCGATGAATGATCGCACCCTTCAC
>JAFDAJ010000082.1 GCA_019313915.1 Deltaproteobacteria bacterium | reverse complement strand
ATCTTTTTCGGTGGTGGGACGCCGTCGCTTTGGGGGCCCAACGCCCTGAGGCGAGTGCTCCGAGGGATCACCGGCGCATTCGAACACGTTCACGACCGGTTAGAAGTCACCGTCGAGTGCAATCCGAGCTCGTTGACGCGAGAGAGCGCCCAGCTCCTTCGCGAAGCCGGGGTGGGCCGCCTTTCGCTCGGCGTTCAATCGTTGCGCGACCCGCATCTGCAGTTTCTAGGAAGGCTGCATGACTCGAAACGGGCGATGGCCGCCCTCGCAGAGGCGGTCACAGAGATGCCTCGCGTGAGTGCGGACTTGATGTTCGGGATGCCGGGCCAAACGCTCGGGGAGCTCGGCGAGGACATCGCGCGTATTGCGGACACGGGCGTTCAACACGTGTCCGCATACGCGCTCACAATCGAGGAAAAGACGATGTTCGGCTCGCTGTACCGCGCGGGCAAGCTTCGGGTGGCCCCCGAAGAGCAATACGCCGATCTATTCGAGCATGCCGAGGAGTGCTTTACCGACCTCGGATGGACGCATTACGAGGTGTCGAACTACGCGGCGGAAGGGCAAGAGTCTCGCCACAACCTTCACTACTGGCGGGGTGGCGCCTACGTCGGGCTAGGCGCCGCCGCCGTCGGCTGCCTCGACCATGGGCCGGGGTACGCGAAACGATGGCGGAACGATCCCAACCCCCAGCGGTACCTCCTGGAACAAACATTGGAGAGGGAGGTCGAAGAGCTGGGGCCCGACGAGATCATCCGCGAGGCCCTGATGCTCGGGCTTCGCACCATCGACGGAGTGCACCTTCTCGCAACCGAAATGAGAGCCGGCCGGGACCCGAAAGTAGGCCGTGAAATGGAGATCGCGCGCGCCATCGACGAGGGCAACGTCGTGGAGGTCGGAGACTGGCTGCGTGTTCCGCAGGACCGCTGGCTAAAACTTGACGGCATTGTGCGAGACTTGTTCTAGAGTGCGGACCGGTGAAGCTGGATTTTGAAGAAGTCTCGGTCGCTGGCCTGACCAAGTCCTACGGACCGACGCTCGCGCTGGCTGGCGTAGACCTGCGCTTCGACGCTGGAACGGTCACCGTGATCCAAGGTTCCAATGGCTCGGGCAAGTCAACACTGCTCTGGCTGCTCGCGATGCTCGCCTATCCGACACGAGGTGAGGTCCGATACGGCCAGTACGGCGTCTCGCGCGCCGACGGCCTACGAGGCCGCATCGGCTTTGTCGCGCATCAACTCCAACTCTACCCCGGGCTCAGCGGGCATGAGAACCTCGTGCTCGCCGCCAAGCTACAGAGCATCTCCTGCGCGGAAAAGCGCGCCAGGGACCTCTGCGAAGCGCTCGCGCTCGGCGAGTACTGGAACCGGCCCGTCCGCACCTATTCCCGCGGCCAAGCGCAGCGCGTATCGATCGCCCGCGCCTTGCTCCACAAACCGCGCCTCCTCTTGATGGACGAGCCAGCAACCGGTCTCGATGTGAAATCCACTGCGTCGATCGTCGAGCTGATCGAACAAGAGAAGCAAGCAGGCGCGATCGTGATCATCGTGACCCACGAAGCAAAGTTTGCGAGCATGGTCGCCGACCGGATTCTTCACATGGACCGCGGCCGAATCGTGGAGCCAGCGGCATGAGCACGCTTCGAGCCGCGTGGTTGGTCGCCCTCAAAGACCTGCAACTCGAACTGCGAACGAAGGAGATCCTGACCTCGACCGGGCTCTTTGCCGTCCTGGTCGTGACCCTAGGCTCACTCGCGTTTTACACGGACCCTGTCAGCTCGCCGAATGTTGCTCCGGGCGTGCTTTGGATCTCGATCTTGTTCTGCGGGATTCTCCTAATCGGCCGAAGTTGGGCGCTCGAGCGCGAGAACGACGCGGTGTTTGCGCTGTTGCTGGCGCCGATTCCAAGAGCATCTATCTACATCGGTAAGACCATCAGCGCTCTGGTACTACTGTTCGCTGTCGAGCTCCTGCTCGTCCCGCTCTGCCTGATCTTCTTCCAGATCGAGCCGAGTGGCGTCATGCTGCCGCTCCTCGCACTGGTTTTCCTCGGCTCGATTGGCTTCGTTTCGACCGCCTCGCTTTTTTCCGCCGTGGGGATCCGCACCCGGGCACGCGACCTCATGCTGAGCGTGGTGGTCTTCCCGTTGGTGGCGCCCGCCCTCCTCGCATCTGCCGTCGCAACGCGCGAGCTTTTCGCCGGGGCCACCACCGCGGAGGTCCTCGATTGGATGCGCATCCTGACCGCCTTCGACCTGCTGTTCGTCGGCTTCGGTGTCTGGATCTCGCGCCATCTCCTCGCGGAGACTTGAACATTCAGCGATAGGCGCGAATCAGGTCCAGCGCGATCGGGTCCGACCAGTCGAGCGCACCATCGTATCGGAAGCGCACGACCCCATTGGCGTCGACGATCCAAGTCTCGGGAAAGAGATTGGTCCCAAACTGCCCTGTCACGACCTTGCGCTCCGCATCGAGCAGGCTCGTAATGCGCGAGCTGCGCGGGATGATTGTCTCGGCTTCTTCCCAGGTTCGATCGGTTGACACCGCAACGATCTCGACGTCGCCCCAGTCCTCTGTGATCTCGGCCAGAAGCTCGATGGTCGGCATTTCCTGGATGCAGGGACGGCAGGTGACCGTCCAGAAGTTCATGACGATGACCTTGCCGCGCTGCTCGGACATCTTCCACTCACCGCCCCCTTGCTTGGGAAGGGTGAAGTCGGGGGCGCGAAGTGATGCGCCCAGGTAGTGGGGAACGCCGCCTTGGCCATCCATCATCTGCTCAAATCGAGCATTGCCGAGGATCGCCCGAAATGGGGCCTCGCGTGCGCGAGCGCGCGCATCGGCCACGGCGCCGGTAAAGATGAACATCAGCGGAAACGCAAGGGCGGCTACGAGGATGGTGGCGATGACTTCACGGCGAGGCACGCCGGTGCCTTAGCGCTTTCCGAGCCCAAGTGAAAGTGGAGCGTCCTCTTCGGGCGGACGCACCTTTTCTCGGCCGATGAGCACGTACACCCCGTCATCGTCCTCGCCGATCCACTCGCTCATCTTGCTGACAGCGTGGTTGTCGAATCGGGCTGGGCACCGGCCCTCACGAACGACGCACCAGAGCGCGCCCTCCGGTCCCTGGCGAAGCGAATCGGGATCGAGCCGCTCCCGGACGTCTCCGGAGAGGAGCAGGCGGATCCCGTCGGCCGTCGGCTCGACGTCCTTTACGAAGTACGCTGGGCCCTCGATCTCAACATATGCCCAGTTGATCGTGTTGCTCAGGCAGAAGCGGCCATCTTCGGCGCGATCGACCCAGCTATCGAACGACCGCGCCAGGTTCGGATGGGCGATCGGATCATCGCCGTTGAACCAGCGGCCGCGCGCATCGCGGCGAATCTCGGTCTCTCGGGTGCGGCCTTGAATAAACTGCGCTGGGTCCATGACGGCTTGCAGACTACAATGAGGCTCCATGGCGAGAAAGAGCCGAAAGCTCGTGGTCGTATCGAACCGCGGCCCTTATCGGCACGAAGCCACCCGGGGAAACGAACGTTGGGTTCGCGCTGCGGGGGGTTTGGTGACCGCGCTCGACCCGGTATTGCAAAAACGCGGGGGCGTCTGGGTGAGCGCAAAGCCCGCCAAAGACTTCGACTCGGTGACGGTTCCAGCGCCGCATCTGACATATGACCTGGCCCACGTTTCGCTCAAGCGGGCCGAGCAACAAGGCTTCTACGAAGGCGTCTCCAACGCGGTGCTCTGGCCGCTGCTCCACGGCTTCGAGCCGACGATTCAAGTCGGCGATGCGCCGTGGTCGAGCTACGTCGGCGCCAACCAGGAGTTCGCCGACACGACGCTGTCGACGAGCAGCGGGCACGACCTGATCTGGATTCAAGACTACCACCTCATGCTGGTGCCAGGCCTGGTGCGAACCCAACGTCCCAAGGCTCGAATCGGATGGTTCTGCCACATCCCGTGGCCTCCGCCCGACACGTTCGGCATCCTGCCTTGGCGCGAGGAGATTCTCGAAGGGCTACTCGGAGCGGACATCCTCGGATTCCATCTTCCGGAGTACGCCGAACACTTCCGCCAGTGCGTCGAGCGATTCACCACCTACCGGGTATCACGCGGCGCGATCCAATATCACGGACGCAAAGTCAAGACCGTCGCCGCACCGATCGGAATCCCGGTCGACGACCTGCAGGCGCTCGCGATCGACCCGGACGTCGGGCGCGAGGTCGAACGGATTCGTCGAGCGATGGCGAACCGGCGGTTGATCCTCGGCGTCGACCGCCTCGACTACACGAAGGGGATCCCGGAACGGCTCGCCGCCTTCGAGCGCCTGCTACGCGCAGACAAGGCCGCCCGCACGCGGTACGCGCTGATCCAGATCATGGTGCCGAGCCGCACCGACGTGAAGGCGTACGCCGACCTCAAGGAAGAGATCGATCGCATGGTGGGCGACATCAACGGGCGCTACGCGGAAACCGGTTGCGTTCCGATTCACTACCTCTACCGCAACCTCAGCCAGCGGGCGCTCTTCGCGCACTATCGCGCCGCCGACGTTGCCCTCGTGACGCCACTGCGCGATGGAATGAACCTCGTGGCTCATGAGTACGCTGCGGCCCGAACGGATGAAGACGGCGTGCTGATCTTGAGTGAGTTTGCTGGCGCGGCAAAGCATCTCAAGGGGGCGGTGCTGGTGAATCCCTATGACATCGAGTCGACCACCAGCGCGATTCGTCGCGCCCTCACCATGAAAGCATCCGAAAAACGCAAACGGATGCGCTCCTTGCGCGCCGAAGTCATGCGACTCGACGTGCACAGCTGGGCCGACCGCTACCTGGCCGCCTTGGAGGGCCGGTGAGTCGCATCGAGTCGACCCTCGACACGCTCATCTCACTCGAGCGCCCGCTGCTCGTGGCCTTGGACGTCGACGGTACCGTCTCCCCGATCGTGCAGGACCCGGACCTCGCCAAGATCCCGGCGTCGACCCTATCCACGCTGGCCGGACTCGCCGAAGCGCCAGATGTGGAGCTTGCGCTGATCACGGGCCGCGATTTGACCTCGCTTGCGCGGATGGAGCAACTCGAAGGCGTGTGGCGCGCGGTTGAGCACGGCGGATTGGTGTTGGCCCCGGGACAAACGCCATCGAAGCGCCGGCTCACGAGCGGGCAGCGCGGGGCCCTCGGTCGGTTCCGTCAGTGGATTGACGAGCATGCGCGCGACGCATTCATCGAGTACAAGCCGCAAGCGATCGCGGTACACGTTCGGGCCATTGCCGCAAGGGACCCGGCCCGTGCCGACCAGCTACTTCGAGAAGCGGATGACCTCGCCGAAAGTTTGGGTCTTCACGTGCGGCGAGGCAAAGCCCTGCGAGAGGCGGAGGCCGAGCATCACGACAAGGGCAGCGCGCTGCGGGAGATCTTCGAGCGTTCTCGGGCGAGGTCGGTGTTCTTCGCTGGAGACGACCTCACAGACTTCGCTGCGATCGACTTCGCGGCGAACCATGGCGTCGGCGCATTCGTTTGCTCGGATGAGCAACGGGGAACACCGAACAGCTCGGCCGTGCTGCTGCACAGCGTGGACGAGGTGACCGCGCTCCTTGCCCAATTGTTGCAGCGCATCACGACCTGAGCGGTGACGCGGGCATCGTCCCGTGGTAGAGGCCCGGCATGTTGGATCGAGAAATCGCAGAGGCCGCCCGCATTGCGCGGCACGCCGGCGCGATCTTGATGGACATTTACGGAACGGATTTCTCCGTCGCCTACAAAGCCGAGGCCGACCCAGTCACCGAGGCCGACACCAGGGCCAACACGTACATCGTCGATCAGCTCCGGCAGGCCTTCCCCAACGACGGGATCGTTGCAGAGGAAACCGAGGACAATAGCGACGCGCTCAAGAGTGGGCGCTGTTGGTATGTCGATCCCCTCGACGGGACCAAAGAGTTCGTAGCGAGAAACGGCGAGTTCTCGGTCATGCTCGGGTTGGCGATCGACGGGGTGGCCACGGCTGGGGTGGTGTACCGGCCCGACAACGACAAACTCTACTCGGGCGTCGTAGGCGATGGGGCCTACCTCGAGGACCGGGGCAAGCGGAGGGC
Organism: Deltaproteobacteria bacterium; assembly: GCA_019313915.1. Classification (GTDB taxonomy): domain Bacteria; phylum Myxococcota_A; class Polyangia; order Polyangiales; family Houyiibacteriaceae; genus SG8-38. The sequence goes on along the minus strand of JAFDAJ010000082.1, from coordinate 6,322 downwards.
GCTAACGGTGAGCTCGATCGCGGGCCCGAGCGATTTGAGGCTCGTGGTGTCGCGTTCGCATCGGAACCGGGCCGTTGGCGAAGTCGTCGCCCAACTCGGCATCACCCACGAAACGACGATGGGCTCGGTCGGGCTCAAAGCCGGCCTCATCGCCGAGCAGGAAGCCGACCTCTATGTGCACATCTCGGACAAGTCGAGCGCGTGGGACGCATGCGGGCCGGAAGCGGTTCTCCGGGCGGCCGGTGGGCGGTTCACAAACTTGGCTGGAAACCCGTACCGATACGGGGGCAGCGACCTGCGCAACCGGAGTGGCATCCTCGCGTGCAACGCGGCAGCGTTCGACGCGGTGCTCCCCGTCGCGCGCGAAGCGGCCAGAGCCGTTGGGCTCATCGACTGAGAGGCAACGATGTCACCGGTAGACTGGCAAGAAGCGTGGAAGGCGGGCGTCACACCGTGGGATGCGGGGGCCTCGCCGCCCGCACTTCGGAGCCTGCTCGACCGTGGGGTCGTGCCCGCTGGCCGAATCCTCGTCCCCGGTTGCGGTACGGGCTACGACTTGGCCACGCTCGCCCGGGCGGATCGCGAGGTCGTGGGCATCGACCTATCCGAAGACGCGCGCACGGCGTTCCTGGAAGCGCATCCGAACCTTCCTGGAAGCGTCGACTACGAAGTCACCGACTTCTTCGCTTACGTGCCGGCACAGGGCTTCGATTTCGTCTGGGACTACACCTTCTTCTGCGCGCTGGATCCGGACCAACGCAACTCGTGGAGCCAGACCATGGAGCGCCTCGTCGAACCCGGCGGCGTGTTGGCGACCCTGCTCTTCCCCTTCGAAGACCCCATCTCCGGGCGAGAGGGACCTCCTTGGCCGATCAACACCGACTTGGTGCGCGGTTACGTCGAAGATGCGTTCGAAGCGCTAGAAACAGCCGCAGTGAAGCACACGCACCCCGGACGCGAAGGCAAGGAGCGCTTGGCACTGTGGCGACGCCGCGAGCCCTAGTGCTGCTCGGGTAACGGAATCGAAGACGACCTCGTCTTTACCTCGGAAAAACCGATTCGATAATCGGCAGTCGCGCCCTCCTCTTGGACGCCAATCCATATCTGGGTCGTGCCAATCGGAAAGTCGGAATGGATCATTGGGTCTGTCGTGCCGCTGCGGTTGTCGTTGCACAACACCGCACCGTCGGGCTTGCGCACGACGAGCACCACATCCGCACGCGAGCGACCCAACACGTGGAGCTGGAAGAACGCCGTGTCGGCGTCCAATAGATAGTCCGGTGTCTCGGAGATCCAACCTTTGCATTTGCGATGAATCGACTTGGCGGGGACCTCGCCAACCGCCCTGCCGCCGACAACCCGCGGGTCGGGGCTGAAGCCCGCATGAAGGGGCACGACACCGAAGTGCGAAGGCGTGTGCTCGTAGGGATCCGGCGCCTCGTCTGACTTGGGACCACTGCTGACTTGCACCGGTTCGATGGACGATTGCTCGTCGACACACCCAGTAAGCACCGCCAGTAGTGCCATGACCGCGCTCGCCCGGTACGTGCTCAAAGCCATCACGGTATCGGCCGTCCTAACCGCCCGCTTCGCTAACCGTCGGTAGTGCTCGCGGGCGCGGCTGGCGGCACAGTGTCGCGGGTCGCCCCTTTGATGACCTTCTGCGCTAGGGTTGCCAGGCTTCGCGCACCGCTCTTCTTGAGGAGGGATCGGATCTGGGCCTTCACCGTGTTTTCAGCGACGCCGAGGGCTTCAGCGAGCTCCTTGCGCGAGAGCCCGTCGACCGACAGCGTGAGCAGCTCGGTCTCTCGGCGGGTGAGCTTCAACTGCCGGGCCAGATGCTCGATACGCTGACCGATCGCCGCATCGTCGACCCGCTCCTGCGCGAGCGACCGCTGAATGAACGGATTGAGGTTGTCGGCAGAGGCCGGCTTACAGACGTACTCGCCTCGCATCGTCTGAACTTTGTTAACTACATCACGATTGAGCTCGCCTGTCAGCACGAGGACGGGAAGCTCGCCGTGGAGTTCCCTAATCTCCGCGAGGAGGTCCAGGCCGTATCCGTCGGGCAAAATCAGGTCCAGGACAACGCCAGTCCACTCCGCGTGGTTCTCCAGCTGGTCCCGCGCCGCGGCCATGCTGTGCACGACCTCCACGGGGCCGTGACGCCCAAATGTACGAGCAAGGGTCCGAGCCAACGTCGGCTCGTCCTCGACAATCAGAAACCCTCCCGGCATGCGGCGTAAGCTACCCCAGTTGACCCGTTCGGTGGTACGGATTCCCGTCGAAGCCAGCGGTTTTTTAACCCCAATCCGCCCTAGAACGGGACGAAAATGCCAGATTTCTCAATGATTTCCAAGAGTTTCGGGGATGCTCCGAGTGGGTGAGCCGAGAAAGGCACTCTCAGCCCGCGGGGCGAGAATTGGCGGTGACTTGACGCGAGGCGCCGCCGCCTTTTGAATGCACTCGGGATATGTACGCGGTTGTGATCACCGACGAGGGGGGCGTCCGGCGAACCCTCGATTTTTCGAAGCCGGAGCTGACGGTTGGGCGCGTCCAGGGCAACGACATCGTCTTGTCGAAGCGCAATGTTTCGAAGCAACACGCGCGATTGACGCTAAAGGGCGAACAAGCGGTCGTCGTCGACCTCAACAGCACCAACGGAACCTGGGTCAATGGTCGCAAGATCAACTCGCCGCAGTCGTTGAAGCACGGCGACAAGATCTACATTGCCGACTTCATCATCACAGTCGAGCCTTCGCACGACGACTCCGAACGGGCGAGCTCCGCTCCACGTGTTTCGGAGCCGCCGCCGCTGCCACCCAAGCAATCGATGCCAGCCCAGAGCTCGATGCCCGGGCGGCGTTCCATGGGCGTGCGTCGCTCCATCCCTACCGACTCCAAAACGCCGGAACCGCAAGATATACGAGCCACGAGCCTGCCACCTCGCATCGAACGCAGAGCGACCGGCGAGGCACCGGTGCCCGCAAGGACCGAAACCCAGATTCCCATCGCCGACCCGCTCAGCTCCCTGTTGAGCCGTCTCGCCAAGCGCATGGACATCGAGAACATCGACCCAGCAGAGATGAAGACTCAAGAACGCTGGTCGGCCGCGCGCGCGGCGATCGCCGAAACGTTCCTAGCGATGCAAACCGACGGCTCGGTGAACGCTGAGGTCGACATGCGTCCGATCGCGCACATCGCACTTCACGAGGCGGTCGGCTTGGGCGCGCTCGATGATCTTCTTTCGGACGAGTCGGTGCGCGCCGTGGTGGTGAACGGTCCCTCACACGTATTCGTCGATAGAGGCGAAGGCCTCGAAGCCGTGTCGTTGAAGTTCTCGTCTAAAGGCGCGTTGCACAGAGTGGCGCGCCGTCTGGCCGCAGGGAGCGGCCAAACGCTCGAAGGTCAGCCCGTGCTTCACGGGCGGCTCTCATTTGGTCCGAGGCTGACCATCATGCAGCCACCTCTGGTGATGCAGGGCCCAGTCATCGAGCTCCGCATCCGCAGCACGAAGTCGCTCGAGCAACTCGCCGAGGCCGAATGGATGAGCGCCGACGCCGCTACGTACTTGGCAAAGGCTCTCGCCGAGTGCCGCAACATCGTCGTCGCGGGGCCTCGCGGCTCTGGCGTCACCGAAATGATGTCGGCGTTGGCGCGCGAGCTTCCGGAGACGGAAAACTCGGTCGCCATCGAAGCAGTTCCAGATCTCGACATCGATCGGAGCCGGATGATCGCGCTGACAGCCGCCGATTCCGGCATCTCCCTCGGCGAAGCGATCGAGCACGGAACACGCCTGCAGGCCGAACACCTCGTGATCAATGACCTCGCGGGCGCTGACACGATGACGGCGCTGGCGGCTGTGCTCGGATGCGAACCAGGGCACCTGCTCGGGGTGCACTGTTGGAGCACGAAAGACGCCATCGAAGGGCTCATGCTAGCGGCGGGATGCGGCGGGGCGGAACGAGCTTGCGTCGCACAGATGATTGGCAGCGCTATCGACCTCGTCATCGCCATGCAGCGCGGACCCGAGGGGCAGCGTGTCAGCGGGATCCTCGAAATCCAAGGGCACGAAGCCGGCGACGTCAGCTACCAGTCCGTCCCTTTTTGACAGAGGCCGGTCAGGCGCCCTTGCTCATCACGGCGCACGGCGTTGCGCTGATGCCAGGCGCGGGATACGCCGGGCGCGCGAAGTAATAGCCCTGGCCATAGTCCGCGCCGCAGTCGATGACGACTTTCATTTCCGTTTCCTGCTCGATGCCCTCGGCGACGACGTGCGCCCCGAGCTCGTGGCAGAGCCGCACCATGTGGCGAACTAGAACCTGCGCGCGACGGTCTTCGGCGAGGTCGGCAACCAGGGTCCGATCGAGCTTCACGATCTCCGGATTGAGGTCGACGATGTATTTCAAGTTCGAGTATCCGGCGCCGAGATCATCGACCGCAAGCGATACACCTTTTCCGCGAATCTCGCGAAGGACGCTGTGACAGTACTCGAAGTGAGTCAACGGAACCGATTCGGTCACCTCGAGATAGATCGGTTGGTCGTGCGTGAAGATCGGATCGTCGGGCTGGACGAGCCACGACTCGTCGAACTCGTTTGGGTGCACATTGAGGAAGAGCGGCATCTCGGTGCAGTGGCTCGTGGCGAGTTCACGAATCGCGCGCCCGAGCACCCCGACGTACCCTGACCTGATCGCCTCATCGAAGAGCTGCGGTGGGTTGACCCAATGCGGCGAGTCACTTCGAACGAGCGCTTCGTGCGCAAACGGCTCCATCGTTTCGAGCGAGACGATCGGCTGGTACACGACACTGAGATCGCCCCGCGCCAGCACCCCCGGCAGGCCCCTTGGGCTGCGGACACGCGGAATTCCCGACCGCCGCTTCCGCACGGCCTCCAACCAATTCTGGAAGTTCGTCACACCTTCCCCACCACGGTAAGTTTACAACATGATGCCCGCGCATTGGTATCCCAATTTGGGGACTCCTGGCGCGGTGCGAATTGCTCTGGTATGCCCGGCAGCGATGAGCAGAGCAGTATCGATAGGCCCCACGCAAGAAAGCCCCATCGGAACTACCCTAGAGCGACATCTGCTCGACCGCCAACGGCGCATGCCCGAAGCCACGGGTGACTTCACCGGGCTTTTCCAGCAGCTCAGCCTGGCAGCCAAAATCATAGGCAGCCGCGTCAGCAAAGCGGGATTGTCGGGCATTCTCGGACGCACCGGGACCACCAACGTCCAGGGCGAGCAGGTTCAGAAGCTCGATGATTTCGCCAACAGTGTGATCGTGAGCACCGTCGAGGCCGGTGGCCACGTCTGCGTGATGGGAAGCGAAGAGGTCGAAGAGCCCATCCAGATTCCGCTGCAGTACCCACAGGGAAAGTACGTTCTTCAGTTCGACCCTCTCGACGGTTCCGGCAACATCGACATCAACGCATCGATCGGAACGATATTTTCGATTCATCGTCGCCTCACACCGGATGGCGAGCAGGGGACGCTCAAAGACTTGTTGCAGCCGGGCAGCGACATCGTGGCCGCCGGCTACGTCATCTACGGGTCGTCGAACATGTTGGTGTACTCCACCGGCGATCAAGTGGATGGTTTCACCTACGACCCAGGTGTCGGCGAGTTCTTCTTGTCGCATCCGAAGATCCGGATGCCTCAGCGAGGCGGCATCTACTCGATCAACGAAGGCAACTACCACAAATGGGAGGAAGGCATTCGGAAGTGGGTCGACTGGATCAAGGCGCCCTCCGAGAACAAGAAGGCCTACAGCTTGCGCTACATCGGCGCCATGGTTGCCGACCTGCACAGAACGCTATTGCGGGGCGGCATCTTCGTGTACCCCGCCGACGCGAAGAACAAGCAGGGCAAACTCCGACTTCTCTACGAAGCATCTCCAATGGCGTTCCTCGTCGAAGCCGCCGGCGGCACCGCCTCGGACGGCCAACGCCGAATCCTCACGATCGAGCCGGAAGAGCTCCATCAGCGAACGCCCGTCTTCATGGGCAGCCCAGACGACGTCGCGGACGCGCTGCGGTTCGCCGGCTCCTGAGCAGCTCAGAGCTTCGGCGTCATCTGGAACGGCGCCTCGATCCGCACGCAACCGCCTTGGGGCCTCGGGAACTTCCAGGTCTTGGCAACGCGCTTCACGCAAGCGTACACCTGGGGATCGTTGAGCGTCCCGCTGACCGAAACGGCCCTCACGCTGCCGCTCGCGCCAATGGTGATAAGAACCTTCATCGACCCCTGGAGCAGATTGTTGTCCTTGAGGCGTCGCTCATAACAGGTCTGCACTTGCTTGCTTGGCGGTCCCTTGATGA
>JAFDAJ010000230.1 GCA_019313915.1 Deltaproteobacteria bacterium | reverse complement strand
CCGTGCTGGGCGAGGCGCTCTCGATACTCTTCCCAGCTGCGCCCGTCGCGCGGAGACCAGCCGAGCTCCGCGTATCCGAGAAGCCGTGGAAATATCATGAAGTCGATGTCCGCCGCGTCTTCGATGGTTTCTGTCCAAAGCGGGCCCTCTAGCCCGATCACGTCGGCCTCGGCGAATCCTTGCGGCACGGGATCCCACTCGTAGGCGTCGCGTACGTCGGTGAAGCCCGCCCACGCCTGCCCGATTGGCGTTGATTCATCGTACTTCATGTCGAGATAGGCCTGGCTGGCGGGTGACGCAATGATTTGGGCGCCTTGGTCGCGGCCTTCTTGGGCGTTTGAAAGGTTGAGCCAGTACTGAAGCAGGAAGGGAGGATCGAGCTCCGCGAAGCTGATCTCGTCCCAGCCGATCATGGTCTTGCCGTGGCTTTCCACGATGCCTTGCGTCATTCGAATGAATGCGACGTAGTCATCGTGTTCGACCACGAGCGCTTCGTCGCCTCCGATGTGAAAGTATGGCCCGGGGACGAGCTCCGCGACTTCCCGAACGACGTCGTCCACGAAACGTTCGGTGTCAGGACCGCCGATCCAAAGGGAGGTCGAGCCAAGCGGGACAGTCGGGGTGAGCTCGGTGGGTTCCCCGCTCTCGTTGAGCTCCGCGTAGGAAGCAAGCGCGGCGTTGGTGTGTCCCGGCATGTCGATCTCGGGCACGATCATCATGAAGCGCGCTTCCGCGTAGGCCACGATGCCGGCGAGGTCTTCCTGCGTGTAGTAGCCGCCTGGCCCACCGGTGTGGTCTGTCGTGCTCCCGGTCGTGGTGAGGTTGGGCCAGCTCTTGATTTCGATCCGCCACCCTGCGTCGTCGGTGAGGTGCAGGTGAAAGCGGTTGATCTTGTATCGCGCTGCGACATCGATCAGTCGCTTGACCTCGTCGGTGGTGAAGAAATGTCTGGCTACGTCGAGCATCACCCCGCGCCACGCAAGCCGGGGGGCATCTGCGATAGTAAGCATCGGCACACGCCAAACGACGCCATCCGATGCTGCAGGCAGCTCGACCTCTGGAGGAAGCAGCTGCAGAAGCGTCTGTGTCCCGTAGAAGATGCCCGCGGACGATGGTGCCCGCACCGTCGCGTGACGCTCATCCACGACGAGTGCGTATCCTTCTGCGCCCGCGTCAGTTAGCGCCGCGTCGATTCGGAGGACGATGTCCCCAGGGGAAGGCTCATCACGCGTGACGTCCCAGGGCCAACCCGTGGACGGTCGCAGGGATGACGCCAAGAGCTCTCCAACGTCCTCGGTCTCAGCTGACACGGCGATCCGCGAGCTGGGCTCGAAATGAAGGTGCCCGACGCTCGCTGAGACCATTCGAGGGATTGGGATCAACTGCAGAGCAGCAATGCAGCAATGGGATCGTCATCCACGACCGCGGTGGCGCCTTCGTTGGATCCGCAAGCGGCGACGAGGAGCACGGCAGCCAGCCGAAGCACGTTGGCGTTCGTCATAGGGTTGAGGATATCCGCGAGGCGCGGCCGTGCAAGAGCAGGGTCGGTAACCGAGGCGCGCGCCCGTGCTGGCGCGGGTAATCACGAACATCACGTTCTGATCGGGACTGCAAACCTTCCCAGGTTGCGGCCAGCCAGCCTTCTTTGAAGCGTTCTGAGCCGGCCACCTTGGGGCAGCCGGCTCAGAAGCGACTTGGTTTAGTGGGGTTATTGGGGCGTGGGGAAGAGGGTTTGTAGGGTGATATCGATGGTTTCTTTTGAGCTTTCGAGGGAGCGGATTTCTAGGAAGTAGTTGCGGCCTCGGAAGACTTCAGCTCCGTCGTCGAAGTGGAAGTCGCTGGCGACCCGGAAGTTGAGCGAGTGCTCGGGTCGCTGGTTGGTCTGGTCGAGCTTTCCTTTGCTCACCACCTGGCCGTAGTCGTCGACGATGCGGACTTGGATCGCAGCGTCGCTCACGACCGGGCAAGCTCCCGGATGGCGAGCGCCTCGCTGCCGCCCAAGAGGCCCGTTTCCCGATCATCACACGCAGCGCCAATACCATTGGTGTCGATGTCGAACTGACCCGGGTTGAAGTTGCGCTCGCAGTTGTCCACGCCGTTGAGGACTCCATCACCGTCGATGTCCCCATCGCACGCGTCGCCGATGCCGTCCTCATCGAGGTCCGACACATCGCGCGTCTCCACGTCAGGGCAGTTGTCGCAGGCGTCGCCAACGAGATCATGATCGCTGTCGCGCTGGTCGTAGTTGACGTCGTCTGGGCAATTGTCATAGCGGTTCGGAGTGGTGTCACCGTCGCGGTCGCCGTCGCACACGTCGCCCACGTCGTCCTCGTCGAGGTCGGCCTGGTCGCGGTTGGCGTGGTTGGGACAATTGTCCCGCGTGTTGAAGACCCAGTCGCCGTCATCGTCGTCGCAGACCTCGCCGATGCCATCGCCATCTGTATCCGTCTGGACAGCATTCGCGTGCCGCGGGCAGTTGTCCAAGTCGTTGTCGAACCCGTCGCCGTCGATGTCGTCGTCGCACGCGTCGCCGAGGCCATCTCGGTCGATATCGTGCTGGTAGGGGTTGCGATGGTTGGGGCAGTTATCCCGATCGTCGGGCACGTAGTCGCCATCGTCGTCACGATCGACGTCGTCGGGCTCCCCGTCACAATCCCGATCGGGGATGCCGAGGCCCACCGCCGCGAAGGCATTGACCACGCTGCACGCATCGCGGTTGTCGTAGCCGTGCCGGCGCTCGCGCGCGTATTGCTGGGCGAGCGTCACGGTCGCGTTGCTCACGTCCATCAGGGTGGCGTTCGAGTGAAGCCAGCCCGTTGCGACCGAGTAGTAGAGCCACTTCATTTTCTCCGTGCCGATCGCGCGAACCTCGACCTCACTTCGCGGATGCGTCCCTCCCTCGGCCAGCAGGTAGGCGGCCTTGTTCAAGATCCCACTGTTGGTGTGGACCCCACCGTTGTCTTCGTCGATCGACTTGTTGCGGTAGTCATCCCAATGGTCCGGATCCGAGAAAGGCCACAGCGTCGGGTCTTGCAGGCTTCGAAACGTGTCCGCTAGCCAGTCGGCCCCACCGTTGTCCTCCTCGATTAACTCTCCGAAGACATCGGCATAGCTCTCGTCGATAGCCCCAGACTGAAACTCGTAGTTGAAGTCCGTCACCGCGTGCGTGAACTCGTGACCGACGATGCCGAGGCCCACGGTGTTGTCAGCGAACTGAAAGACGTCACAGACGCCGCCCATGTAGCTCGCGTTGCGCATCGGCGTTCCGTCGCCGCTTCTGAACGTGGTGTGAATGTAGGCCACCACCTCTTCGCCGCCGTCGTCGTACGAGTTTCGGTCGAAATTGTCGTAGAAGAAGTTCCAGACTTTATGGGCGTTGTCGTAAATGAGATCGCCATCCACGTCGCTGCCTGGAAAGCTCATCGGACCCCCTGGGTATTCGTCCGTCGGCCCGCTCTCGGTGAACCACTGGTTCCCGCCCGCGATGAACCAACACTTGGCATCGCCGCCGTTGGCGGTTTTGGGGTCGAACTCCTTGTCGGGACCCTCGGTCCGCTCCTCGGTCGAGTTGTGGACGACGCTTCCGTCGTGCGCATCGACGTAGTACGAACGCTCTACCCCGCTTTCGCGCACCGGAAGCTTCCACGTCAGGTGAAGCGTGCCGCGTTCGGCACCGAGGAGGCGCGGGTTCAAGTAGAGGAGCTTCCCTTCTCCGAGCACTTCGAGATCAGCGGCTCGCTTCTCGGCGTGCGCACGAGCACTCTGCAAGACCGCCGCCTTACTCAGCGTGGGCTCGGCGGCAGGCGCAACACCCGAGGGAGTGCTTGGCGCGCGCTCGGGCAAGTAGTCAGCTATTGTCGCGATGACCTCGTCACCCGCAACGTGGACCGAGATGGCCGCACCGTAGACGGGGAGCCCGTTCCAACGCTGGGCGAGCCGCACATGCACGTCGCCTTCCTCGCCACGGTTGACGTCCTGCGGAAAGAGCTGCGCCCACGGGTCTTCGAGCCCGTAGAACGCCTTGTACTCATCCAAGAAGGCGAGCGCCCGTTCGACGGGCTCGGCGTCGGGGTCCACCGGCACTCGCATCGCGACGAAGCGCGGCAGCTCCCTACCGAACTCGATGCGCAGCCTGGACCGGGAGGCGGCTTGCAATGCATCCAACGCGTGAAGGCCGGGGCTCGCAGGTTCCGGCCCGAGACCGTCGCTGCCTGGCGCGCCCGCGTCTCCGCAGGCCGTGAAGAGGAAGGTCGAACCGAGCAAGATGAAAGCAATGATGAAGCGGGGCATGGGAATCTCCTTTGCGCCGATCCCCAGTGCAACCGATGTGCCACAGCACACACCGCTTGAATTATTGATGTTTTTGTGTGCCAAAGTGGGTCGTGGCACAGAAAGACGGGCAGCGCGGTCCCGCCGAGCCGCCCCGCGCTACCACGCCCGTCGAAGGACACTTCACGTGGCCGCGATGAGTTCGTGAACCCGACGTGCGAGTTCTGGCCCGGAGACTTCTTGAAGGAAATGTCCCCCTTCGACGCGGGCATGGGGTTGGCCTTGCGCCCCTGGCACTCGCTGCTGAAAGAGCGCGTCGAGATCACCTAAGATGGGGTCGCCATCGCTGTACACGGTGAGAAACGGCTTGCTCCACCGTGCCAGCACTTGCCATGCGGCGACGTTGGCGGGAGTCGCTGGGTCTTTGTTCGACATCGGAATCAGTTGGGGGAACGCCCGGACGCCGGCCAGGAACTCCCGCGAGGGGAAAGGGGCGTCATAAGCCCGGCGTTCGGCTTCGGTGAGATCGCGACCTGCCGCCCGGCTCACAATCTGCCCAACCGGGATCCACGGGCTCCAGCGAGTGAACGCTCGCCACAGGTGCACTAGACCGCGTTTCGTTTCGAGCCCGTCCTTCCCGTGGAGCAGCCCGTTGGCGATCACGATTCGGCTGAAGCGCTCCTCGTTGGTAGTAGCGAGCAGTAGCCCTAGGGTGGAGCCCCAGTCCTGGCCGAACAGTGTGATGTCCTCGAGCGCGAGATGGTCGATCAGCGACTGCAGCCATCCAACATGACGCGCCACGCTGTAGTCGGTTTGGCGCGTGGGCTTGTCCGACTTTCCGAAGCCAATGAGATCGATTGCGATTGCCCGATGCCCGGCCTCGACCAGATGTGGAATCATGTGCCGATAGAGAAACGACCAGCTTGGCTCGCCATGAAGCAGAAGCACGGGACTGGCATCGCGCGGCCCTTCGTCGACGTAGTGCATTCGAAGCCCATCAACCTCGAGGTAGTTTGCCGCGAACGGATAGTCGGGCAGATTGTCGAAACGGTCATCGGGCGTCCTGACAAAGTCGATCATGGCGTTGTTTTCAACCGGGGAAAGGTTCGTTCTATCTCTTGGTTGACCTAATCGCCTGGATTCAGTGGGCGCGGGAGCGGTATCAAAACTGATGAGGCCGCGCGGCCTGCTGTTTTCACGCGGGATTCTGGATTGTTCCCAGGTTGAGTCTTTGTGTTGCGTCGGCGGGATCTTTCGAGGATCGCTTCGATCGCGTTCTGGGTGACGGACGACCTCGAACGATGACGCACGAAATGGATGCCGTCGTTTGTGCGCAGTGGCTTGGGCACTTCGTAGTATTTGAGGTCGCCGTTGCGGCATGCCCCGATCGCGAGTGATCGGGGAACCAAGGTGATCGCGTGGCCGGCCCTTGCGAGCTCGATGCAGGCCGAGGTCGCCTCGAGCTGGTAGTAGGGAAGGCGCCCGGCGGCGAAGGCTTCCGAGAAG
>JAFDAJ010000229.1 GCA_019313915.1 Deltaproteobacteria bacterium | reverse complement strand
GCGAGATTGACCCCAGCCATGTTCAATGCGGCTTTTGAGATGCGGTACGCGTAGTAGCTGCCCGATCCGTTGTCATCGATGGAGCCCATCCTGCTGGTCATGATGATGATCTTGGAGCCCCGCGTGAGGTGGCCCTGCATGACCGAGGTGACCAGCAACGCGCCTAGCGTGTTGACCTCGAAGTGCCTGCGGATTTGGTCGAAGTCGAGGCTGTCGAACGTGTCGTTTTCGAGGATTCCGGCGTTGTTGATCAGGACGTCGACCTTGGTGTCGCCTAGCTCCTGGGACACCGCCTCGAGTGCCGCCCGGTCGGTCACGTCGACCCCATCAAAGAGCCGCACGCCCAGCGCCTCGAGCTCTGGGCTTGGCTTGCGGCAAAGGGCGATCACCGCGTCGCCTCGTTCGGTGAGCTGCCGGCTCAGCTCGAGTCCGATTCCCCTGTTCGCGCCTGTAATCAGTACCGTTGCCATGAAGCCTTCCTTGGTTCGAACGCTATCATAGGGCCGCTACGGAGTTGTCCAGTGCAAGATGGTCATCGGACGGGAACGCAGAGTCGATCCCCCGCGATGACCTCGCATCCGAAGCCGGCCGGGACGTCACAGTCTGCGTCGAACTCGCACCGCTCGACGCAGATGCGGGAGGTGATCGGTCCGCCGAGGATGGCGTGGTCCACGCATGCGCCGGGCAAGCCGTTGAACTCGGACACGGGGCAATCGAGGTCGTCGAAGCAGCCGACGGTGCAGATTGCGTTCACGTAGTCGGTAAAGCGATCGGCGGGCAGCGCGAGCTCTTCGCAGTACTCGCCTCCGATGCACTCGTCACTCGAATAGCAAACCTCGTAGGTGAGCGCGCTCGGATACGGCTCGAACACGTCGTCGTAATCGCCGACGAAGATGCATCCCGAAAGACTCGTGGCGACCGCGGCCACCGCGAGCCAAGCAAAACGTAACTTAGTTGCAAACCCCATGGCAAAAGTCCTCTCTTTTCAGGTAGACGTTCGCCATCCGCTCCCCATTCAAACGGGGCGTCGGGACTTCGATCGATGGGATTTATCAGCTAAATGCTGACGTGGACCTCGTGGCCCTCGTAGGCCGCGACGCCTTCGTCGACTTTCTGACCCAGTCCCCGCGCCAACAGGAGCAACGCGCGCGCGATCGCAAGCTCATCGCCGATCATGGGTCGATCCGGATCATCCGGATTACGCTGGGCCTTTCCTGTCGCGACGAGCTCTTCTCCGCCGATTTCGAGGCGAGCTCTCGCGTTGGTCGTGTGACCTTCCTCGATGACTTCAAGGTTCACCGTGAACCCCTTTACGTTGGTCATGGGACACCTCCTCGGGCTTGCACTGAGCATAAGCACTTCAGGCGCTTGGGTCTACGCCGACGCCCCGCCGCCTTGCGACGAGGCAAGATTGTGCCCAGGATCGCCGTCGAACCGGGCGATCATTGGGAGTAGAAGATGCGTTTTTCCAGCTTTGTTCTGATTGGTTTGGTGTTCTCGGTGGCGATGAGCGCCTGCACGAGTGGCAGCAGTGGAGACCCGGAGCCTGAATGGACCATCGATGCCGGCGCATTGAAGCTGCGCGTCACCGAGTCTCCCTGGAACATGGCGTTCTTCGATGCTGAGGGAAACCCGGTGCTCATCGAGCTTCCGGACATGGGCGACGGTCCAAGCGGGAGCCTCGGCATGCACCTCGGCCCTCCACCGCCTGGAAGCGGCCAAAACCCGCGCTTACCGCTGCTCGAGGACGGTGAACCCGCGACGCCGCCGTCGCGCGACAGCGGTTGGGTGCACGCCACCGCGGTCGAGTCGTCCAGGTACGAGGGGGAATCTTTCGTTGCCACGATCGCCACGTCGGACCCCGCCCGCAAGCTAGAGCTCGTCGCCACGGCCGAAGCCGACGGGGTGATCCAGATCAACGTACAGGCTGCGAACGTCGACGGGGTGCAGGCCCTGGGTATTGGTTTCGTGGCCGAGCCGGAGGAGCGGTACGTTGGGTTCGGTGAACGCAGCAACGTCGTGAACCAGGCAAGCTGGGCCATCGAGCACTACACCACGGACGGACCGTATTACAACGGTGCGGAGTACGGCATCATGAGAACGATTCTTCCGCCGGCTGGCACCCGCTGGCGTGACGATACGACCTATTTCCCGATCCCCTGGCTCCTGTCGTCCCGCGGGTACGGCGTCCTGATCGACAACGATCAGATGAGCTATCATCGGCTTGGCTCCGACTCTCCCGATGCGTGGAGCATGGAAGTAGAGGCGAGCCAACTGCAGTTCCGCGTGTTCGGCGGTCCTACCCCCATCGAAGCCCTCGGGCGATACACCGAAGAGTTGGGACGACAGCCCGACAACTACGCGCCCTGGTTCTTTGGGACGTGGCTTCAGACCGACAACGACGACCGCATCGTCGAGGCGCGAGCGGACGATGTCCCCACCTCCCTCAACGCGACGTATACCCACTACCTGCCGTGCGGCTCCCAGCAAGGAAACGAGGAAGCGCAGAGGGTCCGGACCGCCGCTAACCACGACATGGGCGTGGCGATCCACACCTACTTCAACCCGATGGTTTGCGTCACGTACGAGCCCGTCTTCAGCGACGCGATCGAGCAGGGCGCGCTCATGAAAGACGGTGATGGCGAGCCCTACATCTATGACTACTGCAGCAGCCTCAGCAACTGCTTCGAGGTCAGCCAGTTCGACTTCACAACGGACAGCGGCCAGTCCATGTACAAAGGCTTGCTCGACGAGGCGATCGAGCACGGATACGACGGCTGGATGGAGGACTTCGGTGAGTATACGGCGCTCGACGCCGTAGCTGCGAGCGGCGTCACCGGGACCGAGTATCACAATGCGTATGTGCGCGACTACCACTGCGGCGCGTACGAGGCGACGAGGGGAGCGGGGAAGCCACTTGCCCGATTCGTTCGGTCCGGGTGGACGGGATCACCTGCCTGCTCTCCGATCGTGTGGGGCGGCGACCCAACGACGGCGTGGGACTACGACGGTCTCGAGTCTTCGATCTATCGTGCTCTTTCGATTGGTACATCCGGCGTCGGAATTTGGGGCAGCGACATTGGCGGTTTCCACGCGATGCGGTTGCCTACGGAGGGCCCACCGCGTTTCCTCACCGATGAGATGTTCGATCGATGGATTGCGTTTGGCGGCCTCTCGGTCGTCATGCGAAGCGAGAGATCCGGCGTCCAGGTCCCCACATATGACCGACCTCAACCTTGGGACGAAGATCATCAACCGATTTGGCGGATGTACTCGAAGCTGCATACGCAGCTGTATCCTTATCTCCAGGCGGCCGCCGAGGACTACTACGCGACGGGGCGGCCTGTCATGCAGCACCACGTGCTCACTCATCCTGGCGATGCGGAAGCCACTGGGCGCGACGACCAATACATGTTCGGGCCTCACATACTCGTGGCTCCGGTCTACATTGAGAGCGCGACGGACCGCGAGCTCTACTTGCCGGAAGGCACGTGGGTCGAGTGGTGGCGTACGGTGGCCTACGGTGAGGAGGGCGGCACCTTCTCGCTCGGCGCAGCCGTCCTGCACGACGGAATGCAATCGGTTAGCGTCGGAGCGCCCCTCACGGAGATCCCGATGTTCGTCGAGGCCGGCGGCGTGATCCCGATGCTGTCGCCTGATGTGTTCACTCTTGCCGAGTATGGCGACGACCCCGAGATCATCCACGCCTCGGATCGCGACCACCTACTTCACGTCCTTGCCTTCCCGCGTGGCGAAACCGCGGGCAAGTTCTACGACGATGGTACCTGGACGAGCGTCGAAGGCGACGGCACTTGGACA
>JAFDAJ010000228.1 GCA_019313915.1 Deltaproteobacteria bacterium | reverse complement strand
GAAGCTGGCGATGCGGCAATCTTGCTTCCGATGCGCTGGAGCGGTGAGCTGAAGTGGAACGGGATGGTCATCGAGAGGCCATCGCCAGTCATGTTCCAGGGGGAGTACTTTCGGCGGTCCTCCGACCTCGAGATCGTCGGGTTCGTCGTGAATCTGGAAACTCTCAAGACGACCGCAGCCGCGCTTGCTGGGGTTGCCCCCGATGAAATCAAAGCGCCCGATGGTGTCATTCGGGCGCCTCGCCGGCATGTAGAGGCTCTTACGATGGCGATGGTGGAGCTTGCCCAAAGGTGCGACAATGATCAGTTGCTGCGCGCAGACCCGATGTTCGGTGAGCTGGCTGGGCGTCGAGTTACCGCCGCGTCTGCGGAACTGCTCGCCAGCGTTCACGCTCCCTCCTCGGATTCGACCTCGAAGCGGATGAGCAGGAAGCGAATCGTCCGGCTGGCCGAGGAGCGTTTCGAGGCAGCCGGCGATGCTTCGGTATCCCTTGCCGACCTGTGCATGGCGGCCGGAGTCAGCGCCCGCACGCTACAGTATGCGTTCCGCGAGTACTACGGCTTGAGCCCGACCGCGTACTTCAGGATGCGTCGGTTCAACCGAGCGCGTCACTCCCTTCGAAACGCCGCGCCAGACCGAGGCGCAGTCAAGAGAGCCGCTCTCGACGCCGGCATCACTGAGCTCGGACGGTTCTCCGTCGAGTATCGGAGGCTCTTCGGTGAAAGCCCGTCTGTGACCCTCAGCCGAGCGGCAGGCTGACGCCACGGACGGACGATGCCGCAAGCGCACGATGCAAACCCTGGTGAGCCAGTGACACCCGGGGCCGACGCGCCGCGGCGCAAACGCTTTCGCATGCCTGGGCTTTCCGCGCAGGTGTTCATCGCCCTCGGCCTCGGTCTGGTGGCGGGCATCTTCTTTGGGGAGCTGATGACGGTGTTGGAGCCGATCGGCGACATCTTCATCGGCTTGCTACAGATGGCGGTCTGGCCCTACATCGTCGTGTCGCTCATCGGCGGTTTGGGTCGCCTTTCGTACCAGCAGGCGGCGACCCTCGGGCTACGCGGTGGGGCATTCCTGTTGTTGTTTTGGGGTATCGGCTTGTTGGCTGTGCTCGCGGTGGCGGCGACCTTTCCGAGTTGGACATCTGCGGCGTTCTTCAGCACCAGCCTTGCCGAAGAAGCCCAGCCCTTTGATTTCGTCGGCCTTTACATTCCGACCAACCCGTTCTCGTCGCTGGCTCACAGTGTGTTGCCCGCGGCGGTCCTATTCAGCGTCGCCGTGGGCTTCGCGCTGATTCCCATGGAAGAAGAGAAGAAGAAGCCGGTACTTGACCTACTCGACACCCTTACCGAGGCCTTGATGGCGGTCGCCGGGTTCGTGGTGCGTTTGGCGCCCGTGGGTGTGTTCGCCCTGGTTGGTGTGGCGGCCGGAACGATGCGCGTCGAGGAATTCGTGCGCTTGCAGGTGTACATCTACTCCTACATTGCGATGGCGCTGCTGCTGAGCCTCTGGGTCGTGCCGGGATTGGTCACGGTTCTACTTCCGATTACGTATCGCAAGCTGATGCAATCCTCGCGGGATGCACTCGTCACCGCTTTTGCCACGGGCTCGCTTCTCGTGGTGCTACCGCTGCTGGCGAAGGATGCGAAAGAGGCGCTCGCCGACATGGCCGAGCGCAATCGCGATGCGGAGAGCGCGGTCGATGTCGTGGTGCCCGTGAACTTCACCCTCCCGAATCTCGGCAAGCTACTCGCGCTCGCCTTCGTGCCTTTCGCCGGTTGGTCTACGGGCTTCGAAATGTCCGGAGGCCAGTATCCCGTTCTCCTGATCTCGGGGCTGTTCAGCATGTTCGCGGAAGTCGTGGCGTTGCCGTTCTTGCTCGATTTGATGCGCATTCCGGCTGATACCTTCCAGCTCTTCGTCGCAGTCGATGTCTCCACCGGGCGCTTCGGCCAGTTGCTCGGAGGCGTTCACACCCTTGCGCTGGCGCTTTTGATTGGCGGAGCAGCCGGTGGACTCTTGAGGCCACGCTGGAAAGCGCTGAGTCGCTACCTCATCATCACGGGCGTGCTCGTGGTGGCGGTGGTCGGGGGTCTACGCGCCTTCTATGAGTATGTGCTGCCTCACGAGTACGGGCAGGCACAGAGCTTCATGAACATGAAGCCCGCGGTGGCACCGGCGAGGGTCACGATGAGACAAACGGTGCCGGACGGGGACTATTCGCCCGGCAAGTCGCGACTGAACCAGATCGTGGCGCGTGGCGTGCTTCGCGTCGGTTACCTCGACGACTCTTTGCCCAACGTGTTCGTCAATGCCAACGCCCAACTCGTCGGCTTGGATGTCGACCTTGCCAAGTTGCTCGCGCACGACATGGGGGTCGACCTCGAGTTTGTGAACGTATCCCTCGAATCCATGGTGGAAGATCTCAACGCAGGGCGCTGCGACATCATGGTGTCGGGCTTGTCCGTCACGCCGGACCGGATGCTCGAGATGCTTTTCTCCGAACCCTACATGGAAGGCACCCTGAGCTTCGTCGTGCCCGACCACGTGCGCGCGAAGTTTGCAAGTCGTGAGGCGATCCAAGCGCTGAGAAAGCCGCGCATCGGTGTCTTGGACTTGCCGTACTACATCGACACCCTCCAGACCTATCTTCCGCGAGCGGAGATCGTGAAGCTTGACTCGCCAGGCGACTTCTTTCGCCAGCGAAGTGAAGAGCTCGACGCACTGTTTTTGACGGCCGAGAGAGGTTCCGCCTGGACGTTGATCTATCCTGAGTTTAGCGTCGCGATCCCACAGCCCGACGTGCTCGCCACACCGATCTCGATCGGCATGGCGCACGATGCCAGGACTCTCGCCGATTTCATCAATGCCTGGCTACGCCTCAAGCGTGAAGACAAGACGATCGACCAGCTCTACAAGTATTGGATCCTTGGGGCTGGAGCCGAGCCGCGGCAGCCGCGATGGTCGGTGGTGCGCGACGTGCTCGGCTGGGTCGACTAGCGACCAGAATCTGCTCTATCCGCGCACCCACGCGTTACGTTAGAGTCCGTACCATGCTTGGCGGGGTCTGTCGTGCAGCGCGAGCCGTCCTTTGGACCGTACTGCTTGCGCTGGCGGTCAACGGCTCCGCAGCGGCACAAGGCGATAGCTCCCACTACCAGACGCTTCAGCTCGGCGAGCGCTCGCGCGGCATGGCCGCGGCCTACACTGCCTTTGCCGCGGACGGCGCCGCCATTTGGTTCAATCCCGCCGGGCTCCCGCTGCTCGAGCCCAAGCTCCTTCAGGGCAGTCTGTCGCTGGTTCAGTTGCGGAAGCGCCAGATCGAGGGGGCGATCGTCTCCGATGGTCCGGACGGCGTCGGGGGAGAGGACCAGGTCGAGGACTTCGAGCTGAGATCGAGCCCTTCTCTTGGTGGTTTCGCGGTGGTGAGCTTTGCACTTGGAAAGCCAAGACCAGAGCTCGACGAGCGTAAGCCGGTGCAGATCGCGATTTCCGCCTTTCAGCTCTACGATCTGCAGTCCGGAGGAGACGTCAATTTCCAAGACAACTTCGGACGGACCAGCAGCCTTCAGTTCTACCGAAGAGACAGGAACACGATTTACGGAGCCGCGCTAGGGTTTCGTCCGATCCGCAAGTTCTTGGTCGGAATCGGGATCTACGTGAGCAACCGAAAGGTCGAGCACGTGGAGACAGCTTCTCTGGTATCCGGAGGCGTGCAGGACCCAAGCCAAGGGAGCCCTTGCCCAACCAGCCCTACGATCCCGTTTTGTGTCTTAGACGCGAGCCAGGTGTTTCGGAACACCGTATTCACCATGAACGC
>JAFDAJ010000227.1 GCA_019313915.1 Deltaproteobacteria bacterium | reverse complement strand
GTTTTGACAAGTCAAAGTCCATGACTATAAAGAGGCCGCGGGGTGGAGCAGCATGGTAGCTCGTCGGGCTCATAACCCGAAGGTCGTCAGTTCAAATCTGGCCCCCGCAACCAACGAAGTCGGGCACTTAGCGAGAACGCTACGTGCCCTTCTTTTTGCTCGGTGCCCTGAGGGTGCCATGCGGTGCTGCAGCAGGCTGCAATCCCTCTACCAAACGCAGTTGTGCGCGCGATCCAAGGTGCGCGTAGACGTGCGTCACGCTGCGAACGATGTCCTTGCTGTGCCCTGCGCTGGCCATCGTGCTGATGGCGAAGCGACGGACGGAGTGCGAGCCCCTCCCATTCTGTCTCCAGGCGGTCAGCCGAGGCTGAGCGCGAGGCTGACCACCAGCTGGTAGTCGTTCTTCGCCGGGGTGGTTCCGTCCGCCCTCTGGGTTGGCTCCCTGGTACGCAGAAACAAGAACGATGGCTGGAAGTCGAATCTGTCCGTAATCTTGATAATGACCTTTGCGGTGGCGTTGTGGTTCGTATTTCCGAAGGTCGTGTAGACAAGAATCGTGCGCCAGTCGATCATGATGTCGACGTCGCGATTGATGAACTTGAACTCCCAGTAAGTGCGGACCATGACGAACCCGTCGTTTTGTGGGTTCGATACGCCGGTTGCAGTGCTCAAATAGCGCGTGAACTGGTATCCGAGCGCGCTCTCTATATCCCACTCGAAATAGTTGCTGTGCTTTCTCCTTTGCTTCCTCTTTTGGAAGATGTGAACGCCGCCGCCCGCTGCGGGCGAGGCCCGAAGCTCGTAGTTCTGAAACTGGTCGTAGAGAAGCTGCCCGATGATCGGAATGACGTAGAACCGGCCCCCCCATAGGAAGAGGTGCACATTGAAGTCGGCGAGGTGCCGATTGACGTTCACGGCGTCGTTGGCGTACCCGATGCTGCCGTTGTAGCCGATGCCGGCCGCCGTGCGCCGGTCAAAGCGCAGCACGGTAAATTGCGTATTCACCGAGCCCTGGTTGGTATTCCCCGCATTGGCGGAAAAACCCAAGCTGAGGCGCGTGGACCACAAGGTCCGCTCTCGGGGCGCTCCGTCGATGATCGAGACGAGCTCGTTTCGAGGATACGTTTTCACTCCTTCCTCGGTCTCGATGATCACTTGGTCCTTGGTGACCATCCCTTTGCCTGAGACATCGACATTGCTTTTGAACCCATAGGTCATGATCCTCGGACAATGGATGGATTCGACGTAGCTCAAGCTGAAGGTCTCGCTGTAGAACTGTTGGCTGTAGAACTTCACGTTCTCTCCCGCTTCCATTCCTTTGGCACGCACCGAGCGGAGGTTGCCTCTCAGCCACTCGCCGGTCGTGAATTGAAGCCAGTCGTCGGTGTCTCCAAACTCGATCGTGTAGTCGGGCGTGAGGCCTCGTTCGACATCCGCCTGGGTCTTCTTCATGGCGCTCTCGACCTTAGACGCAGGTCCGGCCGGCTCGCTCGGCGGGGCTGGCGCGCTCCCATCGGTGGCATCGCTTACTTGACTCTGAACGCCCGGCTGCGCCTCCTGTTGAGCCAGCGCGAGGAGCGGGCGGTAGAACCCCGCGGCACCCACAGCGAGAGCCATTGGCACGACCCAGCGCTTTGCTGCTGTTCTGGCGACCTGCATCCCACGAATGGCTTATCAGCAGTGGCGTCTTCCCGACAAGAGCGTTGGCGTCTCCGGAATCAGTCCACCCAATGGAGCACGTCGCGGAGGACCGACCATCGCCGCGAATCCGCCTCGGGAGAACGCCCCAGGATCCAGTGTTCGTAGAGGCGGTCGAGGGTGCCGTTTCGGCGGCGGATCTCGATCCAGTGGTTCACGAATTGACGCAGGCGCTCGTCCCCTGCCCTCATCGGGAACGCGACGGGCACGCGCACCACGTCCGGCTGTGGCACGACCACCGAATACTGCGGATAGGCGAGCGTCCATGCCGATCCCCGTTCGGCAGAGAACACCATGACATCGATGGTGTCGTTTGGTTGCTCGAAGAACTCCCGAGGCGATGCGACAACCACGAACTTGGCGTTCGGGAAACTTCTCTCGACGCGTTCGACGAAACCCGGGAGGTCGGGCACACCCACGGTCAGGTCCGTCAATGCCCGAACTGACTCGCTGCTCGTGAACTCGTTGCGGCGGTGATCGGGCACCAGGAACGCGAGCGTGTCGTCCATGTACGGAGCGGAGAAGCCCATCTGTTGGGCCCGTTGGAGCGTGATGGCGACGCCCGCCATCACGATGTCGATGGCGCCGCTCGCGAGGAGCCCGGACATTCGCTTCCGCGTGACCGGCACGAGCTCGAGCCGCACACCGAGGTCGCGCGCCAAGGCGTGGGCCTGGTCGATGTCGTGCCCGACCAACTCACGGTCCCGATTTCGATAGGAGAACGGCAGAGCGTCTTCGCGGCAGCCCACGCGGACCGCGCCCCGGGATTGGATTCGATCGAGGGCCGAGTCGAAGTCTCCAGGGGTGGGCTCGAGGTCGTCGGCGTCGAGCACCGTCACTTGCGCGAGCGGGGTGATCAGATCCATCTCCGCGAATCTCTCGCCGCCGGTGTACTCGTGAGAGACCACGCGACTGAAGAAGGCGTTGACGCCGAAGAGTCCAACACCGACGAGGGCCACGGTGACCACGGCGAGGCGACCGAGCTGCCGCCAGCGAACCGTCAGCGCTCCCGCCATCGCACAAGCCCCGAGCGTGCTCCAGAGCAGTACGAAGATCGCGGCGAGCAGCATCCCGAAGCGGCCCGTGAAGACGTCGCTGACGACGTAGAGCTGGAACAGATCGGCCGGAATGTGCAGCAAGTCGAGCATGAACGGCACGGCCACCATCGTGCTGCCGAAGAGCGTCATGACGCCGGCGGACAGAAACGCAGGGATCTGATCGAGCGCGAGCGCGCCTCCGGCCATCCACGCCCCAAACTGCACGAAGCCCAAAATGAACAGCGTCCCGGGCCCGGGGAACGTGAAGGCCAGCGGGATCAGGACGTCCACGGCCCCGGGTGCGTCCTCCGAATCAGGCGCACAGCGCCGCCCGAGGTTCTTCCTGGGCTCAGCGAGGAGTGGCAGGACGACAAACACGCTGCCCGTGGCAAACGCCGTCACGAACGCATCCCTCGCCGGGCCCATGGTCTCGCGGAACGTGAGCGGCGTGAGAGCGCTGGTGAGCGCAAGCAGAAACCAGGCCATGGCGAACCAGAACACGAGGTACGTGGCCAGATACACCTCGAGCGCTTCGAACTGCTGGACTTCGATGGTCCCGGCAGCGCGGGCCGTGATGGCGAAGACGCCGATCGGAGCCAGGCGGACGACGAACTGTGCCACTCGGGAAAGCGTTTTCGCGACGACCCCCAGGCCGTCGAGAATCGGTTGCTTGTTGGCGATCCCCATCAGCGCGGCCCCCAGGGCGAGCGAGAACACGACGACCGCCGGCACCATCCCGAACGCCAGTGAGTGAAACGGGTTAGCCGGGATGAAGAGCTCGACCAAGCTCATCTCGGGGGTCGGCTCGACGAGTGAGGTGCTGAACTGTGACGCCAATTCCCACGAGGGATATGCGAGCGGCATCATCAACACGAAGGTCAAGGCCACGGCCCAGATGACGAGCAACAGCAAGCCCGCGCGCCCGGCGAGAAGCTTCGCTTCCTGGTAGCTCAGCTGCCCGAGGCCGTGGATCAACGAGACCACGACGTAGGGCAGCACCGTCATCTGAAGCAAGCGGATGAAGGCGTCGCCCACGACGCCCACGGGTGCAGCGAGCTCACCGAAGAAGATGCCCGAGCCGACTCCCAGAGC
>JAFDAJ010000226.1 GCA_019313915.1 Deltaproteobacteria bacterium | reverse complement strand
GAACGTGTGAGGACCGCGCAAGGCCGCGGCGAGGAGAACCCCGATGAGTCTGCCATTCACTGAGGAACAAGAAATGTTTCGCAAGTCGGTTCGCGACTTCGTGGATCGGGAGGTGAAACCACATGTCGTCACCTGGGAAGAAGCCGGTGCGGTTCCGAGGGAGCTCTTTTTACGCATGGGGAGCTTGGGCTTTCTCGGTGTGCGGCTCTCCGAAGAGTATGGCGGAAGTGGTCTCGACTTCTGGCACACAGTCGTGCTCGTCCAGGAGCTGATGAGGAGCGGAGCAGTGGGGATCCCCGTTAGCGTCTTGGCTCATGCGGAGTTCGCCACGAAGATCATCGACCGTGCGGGCACGCCAGAACAAAAAGAAAAGTTCCTTCGTCCCGCCATTGCCGGTGAACGCATCGGCGCGCTCGGCGTCACCGAGCCCGACGCGGGCAGCGATGTGGGCGCCATCCGGACGAGCGCAGTCAAAGATGGTGAGCACTACGTGGTGAACGGGTCCAAGACCTTCATTAGCAACGGTGGCACGGCCGACTTCGTGACGACCGCGGTGCGCACCGGTGGGGAAGGCCACCGCGGCCTTTCGCTACTCATCATTCCCACCGATACCCCCGGATTCTCTCGTGGTAGGCGCCTCACAAAGATCGGCACCCATGCATCCGATACCGCCGAGTTGGTGTTCGAAGATTGTCGGGTGCCGGCCCGTTATCTGCTTGGCCAGGAGAACGGTGGGTTCAAGTTGATCATGGGAGGGTTCGAGGGCGAGCGACTCGTGCTGGCGGTGATTTGTTGCGCGCAAATGCGCTTGATGTGGGAGGAGGCGCGGCGCTACGGGCATGAGCGCCACGCATTTGGCCGACCGCTCCTCGGCTTTCAGACCTGGCGCCATCGGCTCGCAGATGCCCTCACCACCATCGAAGCCGCCGAAGCCCTCACATACCGCGCGATCGATCTCCAGGTACGCGGCGAACCGTGTAACGCCGAAGCCTCGATGGCGAAGCTCTTCGCGGCCGAAGCCACCGTCGGCGTAGGGCACACCTGCGCCCAAATATTCGGCGGCAACCGCTACATGGAAGAGTACCCGATCGCCCGGCTCCAGAGGGACTCGTTGGCATTCAGTGTGGGCGCTGGCACCAGCGAGGTCATGCGCGAGATCATTGCTAGGTCCGCGGGGCTCGAGCCTAAGGCAAGCAATCGGTGAGCTCTGCACGACACAAGCGCCCGCGTATTGAGGTCGCTGGGCTCGGCGAAACGGGGCCGGTCGCCGCCGATCCACGTTCCATCCCGGAGATGGTTCTGCACGCAGTCGAAGCTGCCCTCGACGACGCAAAGTTGAGCTTCGATGCGGTGGACGCCGTCGTCACGGCTTCGGTTGATCTGTTCGATGGGCTCACCGCTTCGAGCGTCGCTGTGACCGAGGTCGTCGGCGCCGTGATGAAACCCGAAACGCGGATCGCAGCCGATGGTCAGTGCGCGTTCGCTCACGCAGCCTGCCAGATTTGGGCGGGCGCCTACAAAACGGTGCTCGTCGTGGCCCACGGAAAACCTTCGATGACACCGCATCATGCGTTGACAGCGTGGGCGATGGATCCGATTCACGTCCAGCCGCTCGGCGTCGACTTCCTGGTCTGCGCCGGGCTCGTGGCCCAAGCCCTTGCTGGTCGAGACGCGGACGCGGTGTCGAGGTGGGCCCGAACAGCAGCCGCTCGCCGTTGTGCCGCAATGAGGCGCGGTGTCGCCGGCGCGTGCACGGCGGACGAGATCCTGGCTTCCCCCGCGGTGGCCACACCACTCACCGCGCAGATGTGCGCGCCGCTGGCAGACGCCGCCTGTGCGGTCGTCCTTCGTCGGCTCGACGAGGGTGACGAGACTGACACCCGGGTACTGCTCCAAGGCGTCGGTCACGACTTGGATGTTCACTCGCTCGGCGACCGCGATCTCACGAGTTGGAACGGCCTTGGACGCGCGTACGAGCGGGCCTGTGCTCAGGCCGATGTCTCTACGCCGAGTGCGTTTGGCGTCTTTGAGCCCGCGTGTCTCTACCCGCACGAAGAAGATCTTTTCACTGACGCGATCGGCCTAGACGCTGCTCACTTGCGTGAAAGTGATAACCACAAAGCTGCGTTGTTTTCCCCCGAGGGCGGTTTGTTCGCCGGCGCGACTCCGGTTGCGGCCGGTCTGTCACGGATCATCGCCTCGGTTCGGCGCTTGCGGGAGGACCCGCAGCTCGAGCGTGCGCTCGCACACGGGACCTGGGGGCCCGCCGGCCAAGGCCAGGCCGTCTCGATCTTGGAGGCGACGACATGAGACCCGTTGCCATCATTGGAACAGGTCAGACCCAGCATGCTCGATGCCGTGACGACGTCTCTCAGCCCGAGCTGGTGCGAGAAGCATGTCTCAATGCACTTCACGATGCGGACGTGCCGCCTTCGGACGTAGACGCCGTCCTGATCTCGAACATGGAGCTCTTCGAGGGGCGCGCGATGCCCGAGTTGTGGGTGGGGGAAGCTGCGTTCGCAGCCGGCAAGCCATGTATGAAAGTGGCGACCGGCGGTACCTCTGGAACCAGTGGGTGCATCGCTGGATTTCATCAGGTCGCGTCGGGCCTCTTCGACATCGCGCTCGTCGTTGGATTCGAAAAGCACTCAGAAGGCCACACCCAAACCGGCATGGCGTTAACCGATCCGTTCTGGGATCGCGCTGTAGCCTCTGGCGCACTCGGAAACTTTGCATTGTCCGTCTCGCAGTACATGGCGGAGCGCGGAGTCACAGAGCAGCACGCCGCGGCGGTCGCGGTCAAAGCCCGTCGAAACGCCTCCAACAATCCCCATGCGCACCTTCAGATGCCGGACCTGACCACGGACGCGGTTCTCTCTTCGCGCATGCTCGCACACCCGCTGCGCCTGTTGGACATGTGCCCACAGTCGGACGGAGCCTGTGCGATCGTGATCGCGTGTGAAACCGAGGCGCGAAGACGCTGCGCGCGACCAGCTTGGGTCAAAGCCGCCGTCACCCGACACGACCAACCCTATCTTGGGGACCTAGGCAACCGGCTGGCCGAGATGCGGACCCTTCGTGAGGCGGCGCGCGTGGCATATGAAAAGGCGGGAATTCAGCAGCCCCTACGGGATCTCGACGTCGCCGAGATCTATGAGCCGGTGACTTATGCTGAGCTCGCTTGGTACGAGGCTCTGGGGTTTTGTGCGGACGGTGACGCGGGGCGGCTCATCGAGGAAGGCGTCACCACCATGCAAGGCGAGCTTCCAGTGAATCCGTCTGGAGGTGTGCTGTCCACCAATCCGGTCGGCGCGTCCGGTGTCATCCGTGTTGCTGAGGCCGCGCTGCAGATCCACGGACGCGGCGGAGAGCGCCAAGTCGACGGCGTGCGCACCGCGCTTGCGACAGGTTACGGCGTGTACGCGTGGGCGGACGCGATCATCTTGGGGGAGGCATTGCAGTGACTGAGCGCCTGACCGTTCCCCTCACCATGGACCTGAGTTGGCAATACGCATCGGGTGCGGCGATGGAGCGCTTCTGCAATGGACTCCAAGCGCGTCGAATCGAGGCGCTTCGCTGCGGCGGCTGTGGTCGCAGCTACCTTCCTCCGCGCCCCATGTGCGGCGACTGTCGACTGCGTCTGACACAGTGGGTACCCGTTCGAGACGAAGGTCGCCTCGAGGCGTGGACCATCGTGCATCTTCCGATTCTCGATGGCCGCACTGGCGAGACGCGACCGTCGCCTTACGGCATGGGGCTCATCCGTCTCGACGGAGCGGATACCACGTTGAATCACTTCCTGGTGGAGAGCGACCCCGCTCGGCTGCGTAT
>JAFDAJ010000225.1 GCA_019313915.1 Deltaproteobacteria bacterium | reverse complement strand
TTCATCCCATTCGAGGCGGAACGTCGTCAGCCCATTGCAGACGCCATCGCGGCCTCGGAGTCGGACATCCTCTGCCTCCAAGAGGTGTGGACCCAGGCGGACAAGGAGATGCTCCGAGACGCCGCCCTCGCAGCCTATCCGCACTCTGCGTTCTTCGTGGACGACCTCGAAACGCTGCTCGACGATGCCACCGACCAGCAAGGAGAGGTACCACCGTCTCCGACGGGGGTGCCTTGTCCCGAGCTGGAAGTCGAACAAGGAGTAACCATCGTCGATC
The DNA here is from genome assembly GCA_019313915.1 of Deltaproteobacteria bacterium. Taxonomy (GTDB): domain Bacteria; phylum Myxococcota_A; class Polyangia; order Polyangiales; family Houyiibacteriaceae; genus SG8-38. The sequence continues at coordinate 3,563 of JAFDAJ010000225.1, read as the reverse complement.
AAATGAACGACGCCATCAACTGCGTGCAGGAATTCTGTTCGACGACGACGCCGGACGACGAAGACGGCCAAACCACCAGCGCTGGGTGCGCTTCCTCAAACTGTGTCCCGACGGTCGCACCGCTCTTGTTCGGAGACGCTCAGCAGCAGCGCTGCTACGCCTGTGTCATCACGCAGCTCCCGACGGAGACGTTCGGATTCATGCGCAACAGCTGTGCGACGGATCCCAAGCAAGATCTGGCCTTTCGCGGGGACAACGGTGTGATGATCCTGTCTCGCCATCCACTCAAGAACGTCGACGAGTTGGTCATGCCCGGCACCTGGAATCGCCGCACCATCCTCCATGCGACGGTCGAGCTGCCCAACGGGGCAGAGCTCGACACGTACTGCAATCACCTCACGCCGATCTTCACGGTCGGGGAGTTCGACATCAACACCTTTCCCTATACGGGGCAGTACGGTGACGGGACGACGGGCCCGAGCGCCTGGCAAGCCGAGCAAGAGCTCCAAGCGCAGAAGCTCATCAACCACGTGACCAACACTAGCGGCAGCCAACCCGCGGTGATCCTGGGCGATCTCAACGCCGGCCACGCCTTCGCCGACGAAGGCATCGTTGCAGAAGGCGAGGCGACCTTAGACCTGCTCGAAGCGGCGTTCGTACCCGCGTACACCGCCGACTTCACTCCTCTCTGCACGTTCTGCACCACCAACCCTGTCACCAACCCCGACAGCGACCCGGACGTTTCGTCGGTCTGGATCGATCACATCCAGCTTCACAACTTGACGGCTGACTCCGTGGTGTCGACCGAGCGCATCTACGACGAGGATGTCGTGCCGGTTGATGGGCAGATGGTGCCGCTGTCCGATCACTTCGGCATGCGCTCCGTGATCACGGTGCCATGAAGGTCAGTTGAGGTCGGGGCGGGTGACCCATAGGACGGCCGCGCGCGCGCCTTCCAACGTCACGGTCAGGACGTCGCCTTCGAGATTCGTTGCGAGGGTTTCGCCAGTTTCGGGATCGAGCAAACGCGCTTCGCGAAACGCGCCTTCAATTCGCAGCGGATCGCTACGCTGCGTGTAGCTCTCGTTGAAGAGGAGGTAGACATCGCCACCCGTGACCTGCCGGCGCTGCACGGACATCTGCAGACCGGTCGAGTCGATGGGGCTCAGCGAGGGCGTCACCCCAGCGTTCGAGATCGCTGTTGGGATTTCCTCCACAGAAGACACGTGCTGGACGGTCGAGCGCAGATTCTCGACCCGTGTTCTCACTTCCGCGTCTCTGGCTTGCGCGTCGAACAAGCCGGTGGCGCGCTCGGGGAACTCTCCTGTCCAGACGACCGGAACCCCGGCGTCGACCGCACGCTCGATGGCTTCGAGCATCGCCGGGTCTGCTGCTTGTACCCCCTCGATCAGAAGGGCTTGGAAAGACGTCTCGCCGACGCGCAACGTCGCGTCTGCGCCCATCGAGGATGTGAGCGCTTCCCTGCTGATCCGGTCGTAAGAAAACCCCGACCGGCGAAGGGCGATGCTGGTCTTCGATTCGAAGGCGCCTGGTTTCACGCCTGCATTTGGGAAATTCTCCGCACGCCACTCCGGGTAAAGCCAAGCGACTTCGCTCACTGCCGAGCCTCGGCTCAGTGCGTAGCTCAGTCGGGCTGCCCAGCGATTCAACGCGGGAAGCGACGCCCAAATATCGGCATCGGGATGGATGTCGAATGTGAGGTCGAGGGGTCCGGTCGAAAACGCGCTGTCTTCGAGCGGATGGAACGGGTACCAACGCTGACCATCTTGGTGGAGATACGGGTATGCGTTCCCATGGTGCACGAGTCGATTGATCCCAGCGCTGAATGCCCGGCCCATCAGGATGCGCGTTTCATCCTCCGTCAACTGCAACGCGCCGATCGACGGGAACGTCTCGTTGCTGACGTAGCGCTTGCCGCCCACGTGAGCCGCGGACGCGGACAGTCGAAGGAAGTCATAGGAACCCCCGCCATAGAGTCCTTCGGATTCAGGGACGTCGGCCATGCCATACGTTTGAAGCACGTCGGCGTATCCCCCGTGCGCCTGTAGGCGTAGCTGGATGCCTCGGTCCGCAAGCCAAGAGTGCAAGGTGCCGATGAGCTCCTCCGCGAATAGCGCGCCGCGGATGTCTTCGTAGTCTTCGCGCGCTCGGGCGCCCCGCTCGTCGGACGCTCGGTAACGGGCGCTCGCCTCGTCGCGAAGGAACGCGAGGTACTCGGATTCCCCTCCCTCCAAGAAAAGGAACGGGAGCATAGGCTCGACGTCGTACCCAAGAAGCTCGTTGAACTTCGATCCGAACGCGGTCGTCCACGGAAGCTCGCCCACCAATTCGAAGCTGTCGACGAACACTGCGCGCGGTGGGCAGTCGGCGACCGCTTCGATCCATGCACCAAACTCCTGTTCGAGAAAAGCCCGTACGCCTCTATTGTCGAGGTGGTCGAGGACACGTGCCTGCTCGAGGTCGCCGGGGTACGCGTTTCCCGCTGGAAAGTGCAGTGTTCGGTTCTCATAGACCGCAAAGACTCGATGGGTCCCCGCCGGGATTTCCCAAGTCAGGGTTCCCCCCGTTACTCGGGACTCCAGGTCGACGATGTCCCCCAAAGTGGCCGGCGGGTTTTCGGGTTCCTCGATCACTTCGGCGCCAAGCACGGCTATCAGGGTGAGCTCCTCGTCGAAGCCGTCGATCGCAGGCAGGATGTCGTTCGTGCGCTCGATCCAAGCTGGCGGTTCTGCGTCTGGCAAAGGGCCGCTGTAAGTCGACGGTCCGATCAGCGTGAGCTCCGCAACGATCAGTTGCCGCTCGCCGTCATCGTCGATCCCCTGGCTTCCACTCGACCAACCGCTTCCAAACGTGAGATCCCAAGGGAGCCCGAGCTCCTGGGCCGCGCAGGCGGCGGTGTGGAGCCGCTCGAGAAATGTCGCGTCCCCGACCGTACGAATGCGAGAGTCCTGACGCAAATCTGCGTTCGTGACGGCGGACATGAATGGTTGAACTTCGACGGCGCCGTACCCCAGCTCGACGAATCGGCCGAGCTGCTCGCGAAGCGTCGCGTCATCCACCGCGCCGCCGGGCCACCACCAGCGTGTCTGCGGACCGAACTCGGCCGGAGGGTTGGCGAAGGCCTCCACAGAAAACGCGTCGTCGTCGATGGCGATCTGCCCTTCGGACTCGCCGCACCCCGCGAACGCGACGACCAGGGCGACGACGAGGGCGGTTCTGAGCATGTCAGTCCTTTAGCATGGTATCGTCGCCGCGGAGCCCGTGATCACATGGAAGACTCTCCCCTCATCGACGAAGTGCTCGATCGCTATCGGCAACCACTGGGGCCACATTACCCGCGGTACCGAGGGCACGTGTATCGGGTGTATCACTACACCCGCCACCTCATCGCGAAGGCGGGCGGTGACCCGGCGACGGACGATACGGCAATTGCGCTAGCGGCAGCGTTTCATGACCTGAGCTTCGCGACCGACCAAACGCTCGACTATCTCCCGCCGAGCATTCTGTCTGCGACCGAGCACCTCGAAACCTTAGGTCTCGCG
>JAFDAJ010000224.1 GCA_019313915.1 Deltaproteobacteria bacterium | reverse complement strand
ACCCAACGACAAACATTATTGGCCTGTCTATCTCAAGTGTCAGGAGCTCGGTGTCGCGGTCGCTATTCAAGTGGGCCACACCGGCCCATTGCTCCCTTCGGAGTCCGGCCGCCCCATCTACCTCGACGAGGTGGCCTTGGCCTTTCCCGAGCTCACGATCATCGGCTGCCACCTTGGGCAGCCCTGGCACGAAGAGATGACGACGCTCGCGTGGAAGCATCCCAACGTCTACGTGGAGACCTCAGCCCGCGCGCCCAAGCATTGGCCCGCCTCTTTCGTCGAGTTCGTGCGCGGCTGGGGTCGCGACAAGGTCATCTGGGCCACCGACTATCCGCTCTTGTCCTTTGATCGGACGCTCGATGAGCTCGAAGCGCTCGATCTTCCCGCTGAGCTCTTTCGCAAGGTCGTCCGCGACAATGCAATCGCGGCCCTCAAGTTGGAGGCGTCATGAATGTAGCCGATGTGCTCGCACCCATTCCCTATCTGCGGGTGCACCAACTCTCTGTCGAGCCATGCGAGGGGGCGATCAAGTTGCGCATGCCCGTACACAAAGAGGTCACGAACCATGTGGGCATCGTGCACGCTGGGGCACTGTTCACCGTGGCCGAAACGGCGGCTGGAGTCGCCGCGTTGGATGTCATTCCCGGCGGGCAGGCCATCGTCTTGCTGCGCGGGGCGACGATTCGCTATACCCGTCGCGCCGAAGGAGACGTGTCTGCCGTCGCGCGGATCACGACGGACCAGGCCAGCGCGGCTAGGGCAGCGTTTGATGCAACATCGCGGGCGGACGCGCGCGTCGAGGTGACCGCGACCGACCCCGAAGGTCAGACTGTGTTCGAGGGGACTTTCGATTACGCGCTCAGGCCGAGGAAGCCATGAGCGATACCGTACTGCTCGAGGTGGACGAGGGTGTTGCCACCATCACGCTGAACAGGCCTGAGCGCCTCAACTGCATCGACATCCCCACGCTAGACAGGTTGGTTTCCCTCCTCGACGAAGCAGCTGCGTCGAAGGATGTCCGCGTCGTGGTGCTTGCGGGTCGAGGCCGCGCGTTTTGCGCTGGTGCCGATCAGGGCGAGATGGTCCAACGCGCGGCCGCGGAGTGGGAGCAAATCGTCGATCGCTACCTCGACCCCATCCGACGGATCGCAACCATGGATCAGCCTGTCATCGCCAAGCTTCACGGCGACGCGGTCGGCGGTGGGCTCGGGTTGGCGTTGGCCTGCGACTATCGGCTTGCCGCGCCCGAGGTGCGGTTCTGTGCCCCTTTCGTGAAGATCGGCCTGGCGGGCTGCGACATGTCGGCCGGGTATTTTCTCCCGCGACTCGTGGGGCTTGGCCGGGCAACCGACATGATGATGTCCGGGCGCTTCGTGAAGACGGAGGAGGCGGAACGCATTGGGCTGGTCACCCGCGTAGTCGCGGAAAATGAGCTGGACCAGGCCGTGAAGGAGTTGGCGCGACGCTTGGCCGCGGGACCACCGGTCGCTTTGGGGTTCACGAAACGTGCCATTCGTCGCTCGCTCGACCGCGACATGGAAGGGGAGTTCGACTACGAGATCTTCGCTCAGCGTTCCGTGAGAAGCGCGCGCCTCGTTTTGAAGGAAAGTGAGCTGCATGAGTGAGCAATTGCTAAGTGATGTGGAAGCTCAGCTCCAGGCCTCCGTCCGGTCGTTCGTCGAAAAAGAGATCATTCCGCACGCACAAAGCTGGGATCGATCCGGCCGCTATCCGCGGGAGCTGTTCACGAAGTTCGGTGAGCTCGGTTGGCTTGGTACGGCCTTTCCGGAGTCGGTCGGTGGGAGCGGGGGTGGTTCGGTGCTCTATGCTCTTTTGTGCGCCGAGCTCGCCCGTGGGTCTGCAGGGGTGGCACTCGGCATGTACGTGCACGCAGCGCTCGCATGCGCCGCCGTGTTGCACCTCGGCAACGACGAGCAACGGGAGCGAATCCTGCCAGCTGCGCTTCGCGGCGAGCGAGTCGGATGCTGGGCCTACGCCGAAGCCGGGGCCGGGGCCGATGTCACGAGCGTGGCGACCCGAGCGCGACGAGACGGTGATGACTATGTGCTCAGCGGAAGCAAGCTCTACATCACCAATGCTCCGTTCGCGGATTTCGCCGTCGTGGTCGCATCGACGGCCCCGGAGCATGGCTTGAAAGGCATGTCCGTGTTCGTCGTGGAGCGAGATAACCCTGGCATGACGATGGGCAAGCCGATGGAGAAGCTCGGCATGGGAGCGGCCGAAACCGCAGAAATCGTATTCGAGGATTGCCGCGTGCCGTCGTCTGATCGCCTGGGCGTTGAGGGCAGGGGTTTCATCAAGGCGCTTCAAGTCTTGACGCTCGGGCGCATCGCCGCCGCATCGTTTGCGGTCGGCCTCTCTCGCGCAAGCTTCGAGGCAGCGCTCAGCTACACTCGGGAACGTGTGCAGTTTGGCGAACCGCTCCTGAAAAAGCAGTTCGTCCGTTTTACGTTGGCGGATATGAAAACACGAACGGAGGCCGCCTGGCAGCTCACGCTTCATGCGGCCCGCCTCGCAGACGCCGGGCAGGCTCATGGCACCGAGGCCTCCATGGCGAAGCTTTTCGCCACCGAAGCCTGTACGTGGAGTTGCGAACGGGCGCTGCATCTCTCGGGCGCCCAGGGCTACATGCTCGAGAGTACGGTCCAGCGTTTCTACCGCGATTGCAAGGTGCTCGAAATCGGAGAGGGAACGAGCGAGATCCAGCGCGAGACCATCGCGCGAACTTTCGAGATCTGAACGGATGGCAGCACAGGAGATCACATGGCGACGATGAAAGCGGCCCGCTTGGTTCAACCGGGCAGTCCACTCGAAATACACGAAGTTCCGATCCCCACGCCGGAGCCAGGCGAAGTTCTCGTGCGCGTCGAGGCCTGTGGGCTCTGTGGCACGGACATTCACCTGGCGGTCGATGGAGACCTCCCCGTCGAGCGCACGCCGATCACGCTCGGACACGAGGCTGCCGGAGTCGTTGCCGGCGCTGGGGCAGACGACGGCAGCGTCAAAGAAGGGGACCGGGTCGCTCTTTTTCCAGCCGCTTCCTGTGGGTCCTGTCACTTTTGCCGAATAGGTAGGGAGTCACTGTGCGACCGCTCCAAGGTCTACGGCATGGCACGCGATGGTGCTTTGGCCGAGTACGTCACCGCGCCCGCGGCTTCGGTGATCGCGCTGCCGCCGGAAGTGCCTTTCGACATCGGCGCCGTCGTCACCGACGCGGTTGCCACACCATTTCACGCACTCCGCGCGCGCGGCGCTCTGCGGGCAGGCGAAACTGTGGGTGTGGTCGGGTGCGGCGGGCTTGGAACACACGCGATCATCCTTGCTCGCATGATGGGGGCCTCGTGCATCGTCGCGATCGACACCGATCGTCGCGCGCTCGAGCGAGCCCTCAGACACGGTGCGGATTTCGCGCTCAACCCGAGCGAGGGCGACGTGCGCAAGTCGCTCCGAACCGCGGTGCCCGGCGGTCTCGATCTGGTGCTCGAATGCGTCGGAGCCGCCAAGACCGTGCAATTGGCCATTCGCTGCCTCGGCAAGAGTGGACGAGCGGTCTTGATCGGCGTTGGTCCTGAGCGGCCAGAGCTTCCGCCCCTGGTCGCGTTCGTCGGTCGGGAACAGGCTGTGCTCGGCTCGTTCGGCATGGACCGCGTGGACATCGAGGATCTCTACGGATTGATCGCTTCGGGACGGTTGAATCTCTCGGAGTCGATCTCGGCACGATACCCTCTCGCAAAGGCGAACGATGCATTGCAACACCTGGCTCGCAAGGAGGATGCTGTGGTGCGCGTACTGGTGGAGCCTCGAGACCGGTGACCATCACCGACAACATCATCTCATGTCGCGCCCGCAGATTCAGCACCCCTGGCAGCGTCAGGGGAAGCTTGGCGCCTGAAAGCCACCCCGGACTTCGGCGAGCAGCTCTGCAAAGCGAATGGTCGTCTTGTCGCCCAGATGCGGCCCGATGATCTGCATGTTTACGGGAAGCCCGTCGGGGGTCACGCCCACAGGTGCGCTGGTGGCTGGCAAGAACGCGGCGGTCGCCAGCGCAATCCACGAAACGTGGTCCATATACGGCCGCTTCTCTCCGTTGACGATGATCCGCCGCGACAGGTGATTGCCACCGGTCTGATGCGGGAACGCCGTCACTGGACCGACCGGGGTCAGCAGTACATCGATGCCCTGAAAGAGCTCGTGGCATTGCCAACGAAGGTGGGTGCGCCCTTCATTCGCGCGATTCCAATCCCCGTGAGACATGTGCATGCCGCGCACGGCGTTGTTCGTGACCAGATCGGTCTTGATTCCTAGACGTTCGGCAAGTGCGTAGTAGGGAAGCAAGATGCGCGTAAGTAGCTTCAGCGGCATGGGCATGTCCGTTCCGATGACCCCCAGCAGCAATCGAACGTAGAGGGGAACGATCTTCTCCAGCTGAAGGGGCGCGCCGATATCGACCAGTTTCACATGGGGTCGTAGCGCCTCGATCGTTGCCTCGAGCTCGTCCCGAACCTTCGAGTCAATCGGACACAGCGGATCGTCGAGCCAATACGCGACCCGGAAGTCCTTCAGCTGTTCGGCTCGAGGAGGCAGCAACTCGAGCGCCCACCCGTCTCGCTCGAGGGCGTCGGGACCCGACATCACATCGAGAGCCAACCGCAAGTCCCCGGCGGTTCGAGCGAGAGGGCCTATCACTGCAAGGTCGGGCTCGCTCTTCGTCCCGGGCGGCCCTGGGATGTGCCCGCGCGCGGGAACGATGCCGTGGGAAGGCTTGTGCCCGTAGACCCCGCAGTAGTTGGCCGGGGTTCGGATCGACCCGCCAATGTCGCTCCCGATCTCCAGCGGCACGAAGCCCGCTGCGATGGACGCGGCGGCACCACCCGACGATCCCCCGACCGTGCGCGTGACGTCCCAAGGATTGTTGGTGCGTCCGTACAGTGCGTTGAAGGTCTGCCAGTCCCCAGCATAGATAGGCAGGTTGGTCTTCCCTAGAATGATGGCGCCGGCGTCAATCGCGCGTTGAACCGCCACAGCGTTCTCCGTCGGCACGTGGTTGCGAAGCTCGGGCGCGCCCGACGTCGTTACCAAACCCTCTGTCTCCAACGCGTCTTTGATGGTCATCGGCAAGCCATGCAGCGCACCGAGGTCTTCCCGGTTCGATCGCGCGGAATCGGCCGCGCGCGCACTCTCCCGCGCTCGCTCGTAATCTTTCGCAACGACTGCATTGAGCTCTGGGTTCAAAGCTTCGATGCGGGCGATACAGGAATCGACGAGCTCCAACGAGCTGGTTTCGCCATTTCGCAGAAGCGCCAGACATTCGGAAGCAGACCGATAGCTCAACTCGCCCATGAAGTTCTCATGAAAACGGAGACTACCCCGAGGCCAGCGCTCGGGCTACGGTCT
>JAFDAJ010000081.1 GCA_019313915.1 Deltaproteobacteria bacterium | reverse complement strand
TGGCGCGCCGCCGAGGGACGGAGTGGTACTTGGGTGGCATTCATGCCGCTGAGGCGCCCATCGAGTACACGTTCGCCCTGGATTTCTTGGACGCGGGGGCCTACGAGCTTGCGCTGATTGAGCAGGGCGAGTCCGCCGATTCGTTCGAGCGCAGCGCGCAATCCGTCGAGTCCGGCGATTCGGTGACCATCACGCTCCCCGCCAAAGGCGGCTTCGTCGCCACCCTGAGCCCACAGTGATCCCGGGTTGCGGCTGACCACGAAGCATACTGTTGCGCCATTTCGCCAAACCACAGATAGTTACGGCCGATGCGACTTGTCTTGGCCGTTGCCGTGCTTTGGCTCTGTGGTCTGCCGAGCGCGCTTGCCCAATCGGAAGATTGGCTCGTGCTTCCGACCACCGCCGATGGGGACGTCGCGTGGATGCAACCCACCGTCGGCAAGGTCAGTCGCGAGTTCCGTAAGCACGGTGTCGGTGTCTGGTCGTCCGGGCAGGCCGCTGTCCGTTTCGAGCAACGTGGCTCTGCCCCACCTTCAGTAGTCGCGGAGCAGGCGATAGAAGATTGGCTCGTACGATCGCAGGCTGGCATCCGTCAACTCGCCGCCGGCGAGTACTCAACCGCGCTCAGTCAGCTCGAGGAAGCGCAGGCGCTGTCCAATGCAGCCTTAGAAGAGCTCAACCGAGACCCGAAGCGAGCCCGGACCGTGGTGGACACCTGCCTCTATATGGTTCGGGCGTTGCTCGACACCGGTGAAAAGGCTGCGGCCGAGGCGCAAGCCAAAGACTGCGTGCGAATGGTGCCGGGCGGCGAGCCCACCCATTACATGCACCCCCCCACGGTGGCCATGCTCTACGACGAAGCCTCCCAGCCCGGCCCCGGACACACGAGCACCTTGGCGGTCGACAGCGAGCCATCCGACTGCGCGCTCCGCGTCAACGGCGTGCTCATCGGCAAAACGCCTTTTGAGATGACCGATCTCTACCCAGGTGAGTATCGAGCGCAGGTCGAATGCGATCCAAGCGTCTCGAGTCGCGTGCATCGCGTCCAGGTTTCACCGGGTAGGACCAATCTGTTCGTCGTGACTCGATTCGATCGAGCGGTACGGACGACACCCATTTTGCATCTCCGGTACGACGAGTCACCGGACCCGCGCCAGCGCGCGAGGGACGCGCGCGAGTTTGCAAGAGAGCTCCCCGCAGCCGCAGTGGTGCTCGCGTCGGTACCGGCGATCAACACCCTCGAGTTACGGCTGATCCGAGGAACCCAGAGGGGCGCTGCATTTGCTCGCATGGAAACGACGGCCGTCGGTCCGAGCACCGCGGACGTCATCGAAGCCACCGCAACTTTGCTTGCCGGGGAGTGCAGGGACTTCACGGGTCCTGAGCCCGTGACTCTCGACTGCGCGACCGGGCGCGTGGAAACCCCCGCGCAACGCGAGGCAAGCAAAGATCGTGTCGGGCAGGTCCGGCCCCCACGCGGCCAGTTTGTCTCCGGGCTCACTCTAGCTTCGGTCGGCACCGCGTCGCTGCTCACGGGCTACGGCTTGCTAGCCGCGCGCAGCTCTGCCGCAAACGACTGGGTGGCGGACCCAGGCAGTCTCGACGCGCACGGCAAGTGGCTCAGCATGGGTACGGGGATCCTCGTCACGGGCGCGGCGGGTTCCGCACTGCTCGTAACGGCCATGCCGCTCGTGCTGCCGTACAAGAGCAAAACGCCGTGGTGGGGGTGGCTAAGCGGAGGTTTGGGTATCGGATTCACAGCAGCGGCGATCGCGGTGGGCGTCACCGCGGACCCGAAGCCCGCCCAGTCTTGCTCGATCAACAATCTGAACCCCGACCCGTGCGTCAACCGCGCCAAGCAGACCGACCTTGCGATCATGCTGGGTGTCACCGCCGCTCCGCTCCTGACCATTCCGCTGGTCTATCTGTTTAGGAAAGGCGACGAGAAGCTCAAGGCGGAGCTATCGCCGAGCATCCACGTGAATCGCGCTGGGGGAGCCATCGGGGTTGGAGGGGCGTTCTGACGCGGTGCTCCGCGACGTGAGAGCTTGACGACGGGCCTCGGATGGCAGCGGCATGCCGTGTGCTTGCCCCTCCCAAGGCTCGACGTCGTGGCCTCATCGCATGGCCACCGGCACAGACGGGTTCCACTCGACTTGCGTAAGCATGATCGGAACTGGAACGAAGAGAACGGCGGCGACGAGAACGGCGATGATGGGGTGCTTGCGAGCGGCGTAGCCGATGGTGTCGGCCCGTCGTTGTCGTGCCTTGTCGAGGATTGCGGCGTATTCTTGGAGAATCATAGCTAGGCTCCTGTTTGTGATGGTGCCCTCAGACCAGAGCACGCACCGTGCCAACGAAGAAACGCAATGATTAGTGCGTAGAGCTGGTGCCCGTGCCGCCCAAATGACGTCGCTCGTCGTCGCCGCTGACGCTGTCCGTCGCCTGCACCGGCATGTGAAAAGTGATGACGGCCGTCGGTTCCTGACGACGACCGTCGTCGTTTGTCTCTAATCCCGCTTCACGCATTGCGGAATTGCAGGACTTTTGGAGTGGCACGTGGCGTGCATTTCGACGTCCGCATGAGCGGAATGGAGCCAGCAAGGAAGATCCCGCCCAGGCGGGCGCGTCCAGTCACGTTGACGGCCATGTCGGAAGTCGAGGGAACCGTAGGCTCCGAGATGCTCCGTGACGCAGCCCTGCGTCTCGACCGGACACGCCGCGACTTTCGTAAGACCGACACGGAGCGGGCGCTTCTGGTTTGGGAGGGCTTGGTGCGTGGACGCGTGACCCTGGTCGACTGGTTCGATGCCGACGGCCGCCGCTTCATCCTCCTCAAGCTCAACACCTCCAAGGCGGGTCGTGCATGCGGGCTCACGGCGCGCGAGCAACAAGTTGCAACGAGCGCAGCGCTAGGCGAAAGCAGTAAGATCATCAGCTACCGTTTGGGGCTCAGCACATCGCGCGTGTCTGTCTTGCTCAACGGGGTGATGCGAAAGCTCGGCGTCCGAAGCAAGGCACAGTTGGTGATGATGGTTCGAGTCTTGGAAAGCCACCAGAATATGGGTTTTCGCCCTTCGATCGAGTCGTTGTACAATGGGTAGTCGGACTGGGCTCAACCAGGTAACCTCAGAGGGCCTGATGTCTGCAGCGGACAACCTAGACCCGTGGCCGCGCATGCGTGAAGTCGTGGCATCCGCAGTGATGGGGCTTCACGGTGGACGTTTCATCGAAGAGACGCTGGAAGCGTTGTGCGTCCAGCTCGGCGCGACCTCCGCCTGGAGCACGTTGGAAACCAAGAGCGGTGGAGGACCGATGCACCGCTCACGCACAGCTGGTTTTCGAGGCGTGCCGCCGGCAGTACTTGCCCAACACGTGACAGACACGTTGAGCCGCGTGCAGGTCGAGCCCAAGACGGTGGCGGGCCCGGTACCGTACGCTCCGATGGGTTCGTTCGCGGCGGTTCCACTTTGGTCGCTCCCAACGTCCTCCCGACGTGGGCGTACCCTAATCGGCGCGATGTATCTGGAGTTTCCCGGGGACGAAGGGGAGCAAAGCGCCGTGCTCGAGTTCATCGAATGCGTGGGCTCACTGCTTGGCGGTATGATTGCGCAGCAGACCCTAATCGAGGCCACGCGGGAAGACCTGTGGGTCGAACGCGCGAAGGACCACAACGAGCATCACCTGAGCCTCGACGAGCTTCTGGCTCCCGAGAGCATGGCAACGATTCGCGAGGAGCTGCGTGCTGCAGTTGCCAGCAATGCTTCCATCATGCTCTCGGGCGAGTCGGGGACCGGCAAGACCCAGCTTGCGACCGCGTTCGCGCGGGCTAGCAATCGTGAGCCCATCGTCCGGGCCACGCTGGGGCTAGCCGACGATTTGAACACGATCACCTCGGAGCTTTTCGGACACGAGCGGGGGGCATTTTCGGGTGCAGTCTCCAAGAGGAAGGGTCTGGTCGAATACGCAAACAAAGGGACCCTGATCCTGGATGAGGTGCTCAACTTGTCCCGCCATGCTCAGCAACTGCTCCTCGACTTCACGCAGTTCGGCTCGTATCGGCCCCTTGGTTACCAAGGGCGGGAGCCCAAGAAAGCCGACGTACGCCTCATCTCGGTCACGAACGGCGACGTGTTGCAGGCCATCGCCGACAACCGCTTCCGGCAGGATCTCTACTACCGGCTCGCAACGGTGCCGATCGTGCTACCGCCGCTCCGCGAAAGGCGCGAAGACATCCCCCAAATCGCCGTTCGCTACTTGAACCGCACCGACGGGCGGAACGACTGGGAGCTGGACGGCAGCGCGCGTGAGCTACTCTCAGCCCACCATCTGCGCTGGGGCGGAAACATTCGCGAGCTCGAGGCCGTGTTGGAGCGAGCTAGAAACCGTGTGCGCGTCAGCGAATCTGCGGACCCCGTCATCGAAGCGCGCCACCTGGACCTGGAGGGCGAACATCCCCTCGGCGCGGCTGGCTCATTGACCGCCGCTCAGCCCGCCGGTGGGTCATCCGGCAACGAAATCCCAGGCCGTTGGAAGCAACTCGCCGAGCAAAAAGACGGCCTCGATGTCCTCGAGAAGGGAATCATCGAGGACACGCTCGCGGCGTGCGAAGGCATCGTGGCCCGCGCCGCACGAATGCTTTCCGTTCCGCGCACCGGGCTGATCAGCCGAATGGCAACCCTCGAGATCGACCCGGAGAAGTTCAAGAACCGACGCGAGTGAGGCTGGTTCGAGGGCTGCCCGGAACCTGCCGAAACGACTCCCGTCGTCATGATTCTGACGACGAAAGTCGTCACCACGGCGTCGCGTAACGGACCTTCTCCCGAAACGATTGCGTTTTCCGGTTGGCACGGTCGGTGCATCAGAGGGTGGTAAGCATCCGGAGGAACCCAATGAACAGCCCACTTCTTCTTGTCATCATCACATCGCTCCTGCTCGTCTACGTTCCAAGGGCTTCTGCAGAGGTAAGTGATTGGGTGGTCGTGCCGGCGTCGGACGGCGAGATGCCGCCCTTCATGGAGCGCGTGGTTGCGGGGATCAGCCGAGAGCTCGAGCGCCATGGTAGGCACGTCTGGCCTTCGGGCACCGTGGTGACACGGTTTGAGCAGCGAAGCTCGACCGGGGCAGCCGAAGTCACCGACATCGAGCTCGAGAAATGGGCCCGGCATTCGCGCGCCGCCATTCGGCACCTGGCAAGGGGTAACCATGCGATGGCGCTCGATCACCTCGAGCGGGCAGAACAGCTGTCTCGAAGAGCCACCGAGGAGCTCAACCAGGACAAGCTTCGGGCGCAACGAGTCCTCGACACCTGCCTCTATGCGGTGCGGGCTTTGCTCGAAACCCACGACGTGGCCGGCGCGAAGGCCCATGCGGGAGAATGCGTGCTTCTGGTGCCGCGCGGAGAGCCAGCAACGATCATGCATCCTCCGCTGGTATTGAACCTCTACGAGCAGGCCCGCGACGCCGGCCGTGAGAAGAGCGGCAGCCTAATCGTCGAGAGCGATCCCTCCGGTTGCGACGTTCGCATCAACGGAGTGCGGTTTGGTCAGACACCACTCGAAACCAACGAGCTGGCGATCGGTGAGTATGCTGTTGAGGTCGAATGTGACGGTACGCGACGAGGCCGAATCCATTCCGCAGAGATCGGGTCGGGAACGACCAGACTCTTCATCGACACCCGATTCGATCACGCCGTCCGGACTGAGCCCATCCTGCGGCTCGAGTACTCGAAGCAACGTGGCAGCGACTGGCGCGTGACCGACGCTCGAGCGGTCGCTGAAGTCCTCGCCGCACGCATGGTCGTCCTCGTCTCGGCACTCACCGCGAACACGATCGAGCTCGACCTCGTTAGCAGAACCGGGAGTCGGCAGGGGTGCGCCCGCATCGTGGTCACCGGACGAGGTCCCAGCACGGAGGCACTAGGTCTCGCTGTCCGGAAGCTGGTCGAAGGGAAGTGTAGCGACCCCTCGGCTTTGGGGCCCATTCCGCCCACGCTGTTCATGGCTGGAGGTTAACAGTATCGTCACCACTCGACCCCATGTCGAAGGTGCACTCCCAGAGTTCTCTAGGTAACCTCGTCGGCGAGGAATTCGGGCCATATAGACTGGTCCGACGCTTGGGTGTGGGCGGCATGGCGGAAACCTACGAGGCGATCCGCCGTGGGCCGAGTGGCTTTACGCAGCACGTGTGCCTCAAGCTGGTGCTGCCGTTCTTCCGCGACAACGAAGACTTCGTGAGGCTGTTCGAGCGGGAAGCGCGGCTCGCGGCCAAGTTGCGGCACAGCAACATCGTCGGCGTGATCGACTTTGGCGCGATCGCCGGCACGCCCTACATGGCCCTCGAGCTCGTAGACGGGGCGGACTTGCGGGTGCTGCTCGACGCCCAAGACGGCAAACGCTTGTCGCACGAGCTCGTTGCGCTGTTGGGTCACGAGGTCGCTGCGGCCCTCGAGCATGCGCATGCCCCGCGTTCCGGAAGGAGCGCTGACGGATCCGCGGTCGACGCAATTGTGCATCGAGATGTCTCGCCCTCGAACGTGCTCATCAGCCGGCACGGCGAGACTTTGCTCTCCGACTTCGGAGTCGCGAAAGCGATCTCGGGCACCTCGCACAACCAAAGCGCGGTGAAACCGACGCTGATCTTGTAGCGACCCGGTTTGAGCCGCTCGCACTTGAGCGGCGCAGGGCCGTGCGGCTTGCCCTTGATCCAGACGTTGCCCCAGGGGAAGACGATCACGGTGAGGCGCGCCGGACGCACCCTCCGGGCTGTGTGACGTGATCGAAAGCCTGCTCGAGCCCGACCGCGACGACCGGCCTGGCAGCGCGTCTGCGTTGATCGATTTGCTCGACGAGTTCGTGCCGTCACGCCGAGCGCGTCGAGAGCTCGGAAAGATGGTTGACGAATGCAGCCCCACGGGGGACCGGATCAGCACGGAAGAGGCCTTTCCGATTACAGGTGGGGTTACGGCCGCCGACCCCGTCTCCGGGGAAGGCGGCACTGGAGTTCAGCGGACGGGCGGCGCCAGCGCGGCGCCCGATACGAAAGAGCTCGGTTCGCGGGGACGCGGGTCCGGGAGCGGCTCGAGGCGCGCGTTCGGTCGAATGCTCGCCGGAGCTCTACTCACCGTTGGAGTCGTCACGGCGGGCGCCGTTGCGTTATGGCCCGAGGAACAAGGCCCCGAACGTTCCGTCGAGGGCGACGGCAACGAGATCGCTCCACCGGCCGTTGCCGGAGAGGACACGAGCACGAGCGCCGATGACGCCGAAGACAAGACCGGGACGGTTCCTTCCGAAGCACACGACGACACCGTTCCACCGGCGGCCGTCTCACCCCGTCCGGCGCGCCTCACCGTGATCGTCTTCCCCTGGGGCAACGTCTGGATCAATGGCAAGCCGCACGGCCCTGCGCCGCTCAAGAGCGAGCGGCTCAAACCGGGTCGCTACAAGATCAGCGTCGGTCAGGAGGGGCCATTCAAGACGCAAACAATCCGCCTCCGCCCAGGCCAGCGCAAGACCCTGGACTTCGACCTGACGAAGTGATCGACTCGCCGCGCGTCATGCCATCCCGGCCGTTTGCTGGACGGGCTGAGCTTGCTGATCCAGCCCGAAAGCTCGGAACGACATTCATCAGGTCGAGGCCTGTCGTCGTGTCGGGACCTTCCGCGTGCACGACGATACAGCGAATGTCGACATCATCATCCGCCTCCGTGAAGACCTCGGCGGTTCGTTGGAACATCTCGACGGTGAACGCGTTCCGCTTGTCGGGCCGATTGAACTTCACGAAGCCGATGGAGCCCCGCTTCTCATACGCGATGTGGTCGCTACTCATACCCCGTACATACGGCCACCCACCCAAGATCGCGACGCAGCCCCAACTGCACCCCTGCAGCAACCGCAATCAGCAGTTGCATCCCCCCAGCCCCAACGCGTACAACAAGCCCACGAAAAAGGGGACAGACCCATTTTTGAAAGGGCTAATCCTTGTGACAGCCGAAGCCGCAGCGCAGGCCAGCCCGAGCTCAATCCCAACCAAGTCAATCCCGCGAATGAAGGGGCACTGGTTCTGGGGGTGTGCTCTCGATCTGGCAGCCGAACGCTCGCAGTTCTTGCTCGCGGGTCACGAAGAGTATGGCGATGTGTTCATCTCTCGCGCCCTGGTCCGCGACATCATGTTTGTGCGCGACCCAGCCGTCGTGAACGCGATCAACGTCACCTACTGGGCGGACTTCTACAAGCCGGACTACATCAAGACCATGTGGAAGCCGTTTCTCGGGAACGGTCTCGTCCCCAACGACGGGGAATCCTGGAAGCGCCAACACAAGCTCATCATGCCGGGGTTCCATAAGAAACGCGTCGATGCCTACGCGCCGACGATGGTCGACTTCACGGAGCGAATGCTCGCTCGTTGGCAGGAAGGCGAGCGCAGAGACATGCGACTCGAGCTCAACGCGCTCGCGCTCGAGGTCGTCGCCGACACGCTGTTCGACATCGACATCGGCGCGGGCGACTCCGAGACCATCCGTGGTGCGCTGGCGGACATCAGCAAGATCTTGGTGACCGACGCCGACAAGATGATTCCGCGGCCCGACTGGTGGCCCACCGCCGAGAATCTGCGAAAGAAGCGCGCCATCGCCAAGATCGAAGAGATCATCAGGCGCGTGCACGAAGAGCGGCGCACGTACAAGACGGACCGTGGTGATCTTTTTTCGCACATGGTCTTCGTCGAAGACGAGCAGGGCGGCATGTCCGACAAACAGCTTCGCGACGAGGCCATGACCTTGATCTTCGCGGGGCATGAAACGACGGCGCATGCGTTGACCTGGACCTGGTACTTACTCGCCAAGAACCCCGATAAAGTCGCCAAGATGGGCGAGGAGCTCGGCCGCGTCCTCAACGGCCGGCGGGCCGAGGTCGAGGACCTTCCGAACCTTCCGTACCTGGAGATGGTCGTGAAAGAGTCGCTCCGCTTGCTGCCGTCGGTATGGGCGTACGCCCGCCAAGCGCAGCGAGATCTCGTCATCGAAGGCTATGAGATCAAAAAAGGGCAGACGATCACCATCAGTCACATCGCGGCCGGCCGGAACGCCAAGTACTACGACAATCCGCTGGAGCTCCGGCCGGAGCGTTGGACGCGCGAGTTCGAGCGGAGCCTCCCCCGTGGCGCCTACACGCCATTTGCCGGCGGGCCACGCGTTTGCCTCGGTCAGCAGTTCGCGAAGATGGAAATGCGGATGATCCTCGCCACGCTCCTTCAGCGCGTCGAACCGAATCTCGCTGCAGGTTTCGAGCCCGACTTCGTCACCGAGCTGTCGATGCATCCAGGCGAGCGCGGCATGCAGACCAACGTGCACTTTTGGGAAGATACCCGCGCGGCACCGCGGCACAAATGATTCGCTGGGCGGGCGCACAATCCGCGCGAGCCCTGGTAGGCGAGCTTTATCTTGCCGACATCAGCGTGCCGCCAACGAGCGTTACTCGGAAACGTCGCGCATGAGGATGACGCCGCCCAGGGAGCCTAGGTAGAGCGCGCCGTCGGGGTGCATGTGCACCTGGCCTGCGATGGGGTTGAATGGCCTTCCATCCCCGATGTAGGTGCGGAAGATCTCGTCGCCCGTCTCCCAGTCGTGGGCGCCCAGGTAGAAGAGGTCCGCGTCTTCGACGTCCGGATCGGCGCCGTAGCCCCAGATGACACCGCTCTCAGTGGCGAGCTGGTTGCTGTTGATGATGGCAGTATCGTTCTGCCAGACTTGCTCACAGCCGGTCGGGTTGCCGTCGCCGTCCCGCACGACTCGGTATCGTTCGAGGCCGGGGAACATCGTGTTTGCGGGTGCAAATGGACCTCCGAACCCGCCGTTGTTGGCGACCACCAGGTCGTCGCCGTGGCCGATCGACGAGTTCTCGGTAGCGCTTTCGCCGGGCCGGAAGAGGGGCTGTTTGCAAACCTCCATGCCCGAGGCGCGATCGATGACGAGGAGGTTGATCTGGCTATCCGCGTTGTCACAGATGGTAACCAAGTCATCCTCGATGCCCAGCAAGGTCGGGCTAGTTCCGGAACCAGGCAAAATGCCACCGATCGTCGTGCCGGAATCGTAGGGAGCGCGCCAATCGACCTGGACCTCGCCGTCTGCGTCCGCAGAGATTCGATAGAGGGCTGCGCAGGTCACCATGTAGACAGCGTCCTGGTCGATCGCGATCGAGTTCTGCAAGATCTCGGTGCCGTCGTCGTTGGCCAGTGGGCAGTCGTCGAGGTCGTTTGCCAAGTCGACTATCTTCACGGCTTCGGTCTCGAGGTTCACGTAACCGACCTCGCCGGTAGTGGCCATGAACCAGAGTCGACCCTCGTAGTCGAGGATACTGTCTTGAAGCAGGGCGTTTTCACGAATGTGCGACGACATGTCGATCGATGCGTCCTGCACGAACTCGGGTGCGCCATCGGTCACCTCGATGTGATACTGCTGCAAGTTGTTCGGCGGACCGATGATGATGTTTTCATCCTTGTCCAAGGTGAAGTAGGCCCCTCCTGCAGCATTTGGGATGAACGGGCGCGGGCCGATCACTCGCTCAGCGACGATGTCGAGGTTCTCGTTGTCGAACATCACGAGCGTCACGTCGATGGACGCCTCGGCGTTCCCTATGAAACACGAGCCGAGGACATAGCCACTGCGCAAGATCGTCATCGTCGCGCAGATGCCAACGAGGTCGCCGAGACGATGGGTCGTGATGTCGAGAGTTGGAGCGGTCGGGCCGGGGCGATCGTAGGCCCCAGAGTTATAGTGATCGTTGTGGATCCGGGAATCGCCGTCGTTGTTGAGGAGCGGATGAGCGGGAATGTTCTTAGCTGCGATTGGATTCGGAGCCAGCACCTCGCCCACGAACGGTTCGATGCCGAGCTCTTCGGGAGTCTGCCGTGGCATGGGCGTCGCTTCACGAATCGGCTCGAACCGATTGGAGCCGCCTGCGCCGCCCGAACCACCGGGACCAACCGCGCTGCCGCTCTCACCGCAGCCAGTGACAAGCAACGCAATCAATGCTGGAACGAAGAAAAGCGAGAGTGCTGCACGAGGGAAGAAAGAAGAACAGTGCATGGTCGGCTCCTTAAACACGTCGACGCCCGTCGGAAAACGTCCGCCCCATTTGGCACATGAGACAAAATATGTCAACTGTGCCATTCGGAGAAAAAGGGGACACTCCCCTTTTCGTAAGGGTTAATGGGTGTGGAGGTAGGCGTGAAGCGCTGGGAAATACGTGGTCTGACATCGAAGCGAGTGCGTGTCTTCGATCCCGATGAGGTGACCGCGCGCGGCGCCCCGGAAGCTGATCCGGGTTCGGTTGGGCTCGGGCGCGACGATGTCGAGTCGATCTGGAGCGCGGTCGTGGACTTCTACAAGACAGGATTTCACCCGGCGCTCGGCCTGTGCATTCGACGGCGAGGGGAGGTGATCCTCGATCGCACGATTGGACATGCGCGAGGGAACTCCCCGGACGACCCGGAGGGCACGCCGCTAGTGCGCGCGACACCCAAGACGCTCTTCAACTTCTTCTCTGGCTCCAAGGCCGTCACCGCGATGCTCATTCACTTGCTGGCGGAGCGTGACCAACTCCACGTCGACGAACCGGTCGCGACGTTCATTCCTGAGTTTGCACGGAACCGCAAACAGCGAATCACCATCCGTGATCTGCTGACCCATCGTGCTGGGATTCCAGAAACGCCTGCCCAGGTTGCCGACCTCGATATGCTGCAGGACCCACAACGAATCTTGGAGATGCTCTACGAGCTCGAGCCGACTTACAGGCCCGGGACGGTTCCCGCATATCACGCGGTCACGAGCGGTTTCATTTTCGCGGAGCTCATCCAACGCGTTTCGGGAGTTGGTATTCGCGAGTTTCTACGCAGGGAAATCTCGGAGCCGCTCGGTACGAGCCACTTCAACTACGGCGTGCCCGAAGAGCGGCTCGACGAAGTTGCAATCGATGCGTGCACGGGTCCCAAGTTGATCTGGCCGCTCAAAGACATTTTCGAGAAAGCGCTCGGGGTTTCGATCGAGGAGCTGATCGACATCTCAAACGATCCACGCTTCCGCACCGGTATCATCCCTTCCGCAAATCTCATTGCGACACCCGACGACATCTGCCGCTTCTTCGAGCTCCTCGTTGCAGGCGGCACCTTCGAGGGCACCCGAGTCTTTGCGGAGGACACGGTTCGCAGGGCCACCGAGCTTCAAACCGCCGGCCAGATCGATCGTATGCTCCTGCTGCCCGTGTCGTATTCGATGGGCTTCATGCTCGGTACCGAACCGGTCGGGCTCTACGGAATCCGTTGTGGAAAGGCCTTTGGCCACGTCGGCCTCAGTAATATCCTCGCCTGGGCGGACCCGGAGCGAGATATCGCGGTGGCGCTTCTCAACTCGGGCAAGCCCTTCGTCGCAGTCGATACCTATCACTGGCTCAACATCGTGCGCCTCATCAGCACCCGAATACCCCGGGACGGCAGCAAGCGATTCGTCATTTGACACATAAAACATATTCTGTTACTTGTCTCAAATGCCAGCTAGCGCTGCCGCTTCTGCGGTTCCTGACAATACCGAGTCCAAACCCGTTCGTGAACGGCTACTAGACGCCGCCGAGGACTGCCTCGCACAGTTCGGTCCTCAAAAGACTTCGATGGAAGATGTTGCGCGCGCGGCCGGCATGTCCCGGGCTACGGTGTATCGCTACTTCGAGAACCGCGACGCGCTCTTGCTCGGCGTCGCCTCGCGCCAGGCGGCGAACCTCGCCACAGAAGCCATTGCCTTTCTCCCCCAGTTCAACACGATCTCGGATTGGATCGTCGAAGGCTGCCTCTTCACCCTGCGCGAGATCCCAAAGCGCCCGGTGTTCGCTTCGCTGGTCACCTCTTTAGACTCCAGCGCCGCAAGCAAACTCTTGCTCGGCTCGACTGGCATGATCCAAATCGGAGTCAACGTCCTGCGCCCGATGTTCGCGAACGCCAAGGAGCAGGGCCTCCTCCGCGACGACGTCAACATCGACATGCTCATCGAGTGGTTGCTCCGTGTGCTGTGGACGTACCTCAACGCGCCGAGCCAAGTCGCCACCGATGAAGACAGCATGCGGAAGCTTTTTCACATGATGCTCATCCCTGCCGTCCTCAAAGGCACTTCGGCCTGAAACAACCGGGAAGTCCAAAGGAACCTCACCATGTCAGACGTAGACGCAATCGTAATCGGCGCCGGACATAACGGCCTCACGGCGGGCACGATGCTCGCGCGCGATGGCCAGAAGGTTCTCGTCCTCGAGAAGACCAACTGGGCCGGCGGCATGGCCGCTACCAAGGAGCTCTTCAAGGGCTACAAACATAGCGTCGGCGCTTGGGCAATGATCGTGCTCCATCAGGAAATGATCGACCTGCTGGAGGTGGAGAAATTCGGCTTCGAGACCATTGTTCCGGAGACCTCGTACTGCGTGTACGGCGAGCCAGAGGACAAGTGTTTCATCGCCTATAACGACCCGATCACAATGGCGAACAAGCTCGCCGAGGACCACGGGCCGGATGCGATGCGCGCGCTCTTCGACTTCTTCCAGTACATGCGCATCTTCGGAAAGGTCGCGGACAAGGAGCGCTTGAAAGCGCCCGATGCGATCGAGAAGCTGATCGCCGAAGCCGAAGACGTAGAAACGCGTGAGGCCCTGCAGCGGCTTTGCCACGCGAGTGCGATGGACATCATCCGCGACTACTTCCCCGACCCCGACAAGCATCGCACGATCCAAGGTTCGCTGGCGGCGATGTCGATCGACGGCACGCACATGGGTCCGTACACCCCGGGCAGCGCCACTTCGATGGCGTTCCACTACACCGCTTCGGACGCAATGAACGTCTTCAAGCTGCCGGTTGGAGGCATTGGCGCGCTTTCAGAGGCGTTGGTTCGCGCGCTCGAAGCGGAAGGCGGCGAGGTTCGCTACAAGGCTCAGGTCAAGCGGCTCCTCATCGAGGACGGCAAGGCTGTCGGCGTTGAGCTTCGCAGCGGCGAGAAGATCACGGCCAAGGTCGTTCTTTCGAGCATCGATGCCAACACGACTTTCCTCAAGTTGGCCGGCGAGGAGCATCTCCCGACCTCCTTCAACGAGAAGGTCAAAGAGATCGACTACCGCAACGGCTACATCCAGGTCCACATGACGCTCAAGGAGGAGCCTGAGTTCACGGGGCACCTTGCCTTCACCAACGAGGACAAGCTCAAGTGGCTCATGGCGTACATCCCGTCTGCCGACCACGTGTCGAAGTGCTGGAACGAGTACAAGAACGGTCAGATCCCCGAGGACCCGCTCGCGTACTGCTACTTCCCCAGCATGATCGACCCAACGGTGGCGCCCGCCGGCTACCACACGGCCACCTTGTTCTCGCACTACTTCCCCTACGATACGCCCAAGGACCGGCTTCGCGAGGACGCAGCGATCATGGCTGATCGCGCGATCGAGCAAATCGCGAGGTACGCGCCAAACTTCCGCGACTCGATCGTCGACAAACTGGTGCTCACGCACAATTATTTTGAAAAGACGTTCGGCATCACGGGTGGCGACTTTTGCCACGGTCTGATCGAGCCCGGACAGATGTTTGCGAGCCGCCCGGTGCCGGGACATGCCGACTACCGAACTCCCATCGACAACCTCTACATGTGCGGCGCGGCTTGTCATCCCGGCCCCGGCGTGACCTGCGTGCCTGGCTACAACAGCGCACGCGCCGTGATCGCCGATCTTGCTGGCAAAGAAGGTGAGCTCGTCGCCGCTCAGTAGGAGCGGCATGACAAGGATCAGATGGAACTCCTCACGCGAATCGAGTCGAACTGGCTCGTTTTATTGATTCCCTTGATCGCCGGCCTGGTTGGCTGGGGAACGAACGTCCTTGCACTCCGGATGTCGTTCTATCCAGTCGACTTCGTCGGCATTCCTCCTTACCTTGGGTGGCGCGGCGTCATCCCGTCCAATGCCGAGAAGCTTTCGCAGTCGATGATCCAGCTCCTCACTGAGAAGCTGCTCGATGTCAAAGAGCTCTTCGCCGGCTCGGAGCAAGACCTCGACAAAGACCTCGACCCAATGGTCAAGCGGATCACCAAGCAGGTGGTCCAGGAGATAGCCACGGAGATCGCCCCCGAGAAATGGGCAAGGTCCCACCAAGCGCTCCGCGACTACATCGTCGAGATGATCGAGAAAAGCACCCGCAAGGTGGTCCTCTCGATCCTCACTGACTTCAAGGAGAACGCGGACCAGATCATCGACCTCGAAAGCGTGGTCATCGATGCCATTCGCAAAGACGCCGGCCTTCTAGGCCACGTATTCACCGAGGTCGCCGGTCCGGAGCTCAAGTTCATCGAGCGTTCCGGGTTTTGGTTTGGGCTTCTGTTCGGCCTCGTGCAGATGGCGGTATGGATCTACTTCCCCGCCTGGTGGGTGTTGCCGGCGGGTGGTTTTGCGGTCGGTTACATCACGAACTTCCTCGCACTTCGCTTGGTGTTCGAACCGCACGACCCAATCAATTTAGGGTTCTTCAAACTGCAGGGCTTGCTTCACAAGCGCAAGAAGGAGGTCGCCGAGTGCTTTGCAGCCGTGATGGCCGATGACGTCCTGAGCCCCGATAACATGTTGGCGACTGTTACCGAAGGATCATCGAAGGACCGCATGTTTGGCCTCGTCGAGAAGCGCATCGGGATCGTCTTCGAAGAGTACAAGAGCGACCCGATGACGGCGATGCTCATGCCTCCCGAGCGAATCACGCAGGCCAAGGAGGAGCTGCTCGAGCAGATGCGGACCAACAAGCCCGAGCCTGACGGCTTGATTCGCTCGTTTGTCGACAAGGCAGTGACGCTTCGCGGTCAACTCAGCAGCAAGCTGCAGGCCCTCGACGCCCAGAGCTTCGAAGGCGTGCTGCGCCCCGCGTTCCAGGAAGACGAGTGGAAGCTCTTCGTTACCGGCGCCGTGCTTGGCACCATCGCGGGCGTCCTTCAATTGGTCTACCTCTTCGGAGGCTCACTGGGCTGACCCCCTAGGAGAATGTGAAATGGCAACGAGAATCACAGAAGATTGCACCTCCTGCGGGGCCTGCGAAGACGAGTGTCCCACCAACGCCATCTCCCTTGGCGAGGACATTTTCGTAATCAATCCAGACACCTGCACCGAGTGCGTGGGCTTCCACGATTCTCAGCAATGCGCCCTGGCTTGCCCAGTCGACTGCTGCCTTCCCGACTCGACCCGGGTTGAGTCCGAAGACACACTTTTCGCGAGGGCCAAGACCGTCGACGGTACAATGCCAGCCGCTGAGGAGCTCTCCGCCGAGACCTCGCACTTCCGTGCGGGTGAGGCGGCCGAATAGCCGTTCGGCTCAGGGGCAACGAAAGGAACGGCAGAATGGAAATCGCGGCACCAGGCGAAGCAACGATCGAATACGATCCAGTTTACGATCCGTTCAATCCCGAGTTGATCGCCGATCCGTATCCGTTCTATGCGCGCCTCCGGGACGAGCATCCGCTCCACCACAACGAGCGGATGGATTTCTACGTGCTGTCCCGGTACGACGACATCTTTCACGCGCTCCGTAAGCCGCAAATCTTTTCGTCCGCGCAGGGACTCACGCCGGTCAAGGACGAGATCGCCCAGCTCGGTCTTCCGCCGACGTTCATCATGATGGACCCGCCGGACCACACGCGGCTTCGGCGGTTGATCACGAAAGCGTTCACGCCCGACACGGTGAAAGAGCTCGAGCCCACCATCAGACAGTTCGTGATCGACCACGTCGAGGCGATGAAGAAAAAGTCCGCCGATGGAGAAGAGGTCGACTTGATCCAAGCGATCGCGTCGCCGCTTCCCACGATGGTGGTCGCGGACATTCTCGGCGTGCCTCCCGAGGACCGCGAGAAGTTCGACCCATGGTCGGACGCGATCACCTCGGCCTCGGCAGACTTTACGCTCGACGTCAAGGAGGCCATGGACGCGGTGCAGGGCCTGGTCACGTACTTTAGCGGCATGTGCCAACAGCGCCGAGCCAACCCGACCGGCGACATGATTACCAAGCTCACCCAGGCAGAGGTCGACGGCGACAAGCTGACCGACTGGGACATCGTGGGCTTTTCCTTCGTGATGATCGCGGGCGGCAACGACACGACCACCAACCTGATCGGCAACTCGATGAAGTTTCTCCATGATTACCCCGACCAACACCGGGAAATGATCAAAGACCCCTCGCTCATTCCAAACGCGATCGAAGAGTTCCTTCGCATCGAGTCGGTGGTGCAGGGACTTTCGCGCACGACGCTCGAGGACGTGAAGTACTACGGCAAGACGATTCCGGCGGGCAGCAAGGTTCACAATCTTTATGCGTCCGGCAACCGTGACCCTCGGCACTGGGGTGACAACGCAGACGAGCTAGACATTCACCGCAAGATCGATCGGCACCTCTCGTTCGCGCAGGGGCCGCACTTCTGCATTGGCGCGCATGTGGCACGTTTGATGGTGCGCACCTACTTCGAAGAGATGGGATCACGCATCGGTGAAAACTTCGAGATCGACTGGGACCGCGCCGAGCGCCGCCAGTCCGCCTTCACGCGCGGTTTCACGAAGATCCCGATTCACATCAAAGCGTGAGCATGATCAGAGTACGATTCGAGCCCGCCGGTTTCGAGGTGGATGCCGAACCCGGCGAAGCGATCATGGACATCACCGATGCGAATCCTGCGGCGGAAGTTCCATACTCCTGCCGTGCTGCGACTTGCGGCACATGCAGAGTCCAAGTCGTCGAGGGCGGTGAAGCCCTCTCCACACCCGACGAGTTCGAGCTCGAAGTCCTCGACATGTTCGGAGACACCCCAGACAAGGTGCGCCTCTGCTGCCAAGCGAAACTAATCGGTGCCCCCACGGCCCAAGTCACCCTAAAAGTGTGCGACGACTAGAACGCGGCTTTGACGGCTAGGTTGATGCCGAACTCGTTGATCTTGATTCCGATGAAGTTGAGTTGGCCTGGTTGGCTCGCGGGGTTCGGGAAGGTTGATGGGAACTCGATCCCCGCAAGGGTGCCGCTGCCATGGGAGTATCGAAACGCCGCGGCGAAGGCGAGGTAGAAGCCGTCCTCGCCTCCCTCGGGAGGCTCGAAGCGGTTGGCGAAGTCGACGCCCAGGGTGAAGCCGTAGAAGTTGAGCTTGCTGTCTGCGAACTCGCTCGGCTCACGTTCGGGGCTGAAGTCGGTGAAGAAACCGCCACCGAGCTTGAGGCGGTCCGTGATTCTGAAGATTCCGCCTATGCGTACATCGGCAGTGGTCTTCCGGTCGATGCCGAGCTCGGGCGTTTGGAGCGGGAAGTGCACGATGACATCAGCCTCAACCCAACCCCAGGGGCGCAAGTACGCCGCTCCCAGGCGAGTCAGACCCGTTTCAACGCCCGCCCATGCGCCGCTGAGGTCGTCGATTTGAGTCCCGCGAAAGTCCGGGGACACGGGCGGGGCCGGGGGCACGGAGGGGGGCGGAGACAAGCTCTGCGTCGCTGTGATTTCGTTGTCGAGGTAGACCAGGTAGCTTGGTGTGGCGACGGACCAGCCGATCCGGACTTCCTCGATCGGAGCCCACTGCATCCCGGCCTTCATCTGCAAGCCTCCACCCGCGACGCTCTGGTTGAAAGATCGATCGAAGGTGCCGCGCTGTCCGTCGTCGTACCCCCCGGTGATGATCTGGGTGAGCCGCCTGGAGGCGATGACGATGTCGAGCCCGCCGCCCAAGAGAAACTTCTCGCTCTTCTTCCAAGCAACCACCCCGCTCAGGTGATACAGCGAGTTCGTCTCGTCGGCGCTTGCAAAGAACTCCGAGGGCTCGGTGGAGCCGGGCTCCGTCGCGACGGTATCCTGCAAGAATCGACTGAGAGACCGCGAAAAGAAAAACCCGATCCCCCAGCGCAGCTCCGGTCGCGGCGACGCAACGAAAGTAAGAGCGCGCGGGATCGCTTGAATCGCGGAGTAGTCGCCTTCGCTTCGAAAGCGAGCCCGGAGCGCTCACGAGGCTGTACGAGAGAATCGCACCCGTCAGATCGACCGAGCGCGCGTCGAGCCGTGCCACGCCCGCCGGGTTGAACCACATCGCCCCGCCCGTGTGCACGTTGGCCACCACCGCGCCGCCGGTCAGCGCGACGTCGTTTCCCGCGACGACGTCATCGCTGTTCCCCGCCTCCGCCATCCTCGGGACGACCAGAAGCGCAACGACAAGAACCCCCACAGCACGAAGCATGGTGCGGATACTAACTCAAAAAGTCTCAGGTGGTCGGCTCGAGAATCACGACCGGGATCACACGGT